>JBLFWS010000021.1:0-31792 GCA_047611865.1 Chlamydiales bacterium | reverse complement strand
AAAAAAGAGCAATAATAAAGGGAAAATTTCAGGTACTTGTTAAGAAACCTTGAGTGGATTCAATATATTGCATACACTAGTTGGTACATAATGTAATGTTTTAGGAAGTAGGCTTATGTCAGGAACAAACCCCGAAGAAAATTCGCTAAGTGATAGTTCTTTCGTTAGCGGAATGAAAAGGTTATTCACTATGAATAAGAAGGAAGCAGCTGTTATTGCTGTAGTTGCAGTAGGTGTACTGATCTCTCTGTATCATTGGTCGGGAGCGGTAGTTGTGGGTGTTGTAGCTGGGTTGTTTTATGCAGAAGAGGTAAAGAACTGGGCTCAGCATGGTAAAGCATTGGTGGAAGGAAAGGATCAGTTTCAAACTTTACTTTTGGCAGGCATAAGCCTCTGTGTTTTATTTGCGACCCCATCATTATTTTTTGGCGTGCTGGCAGGTGTTGGTGTCAGCAGTATAATTCGTAAGTAGCAAGCTTTCTGTTTGCTACGTTTTCTTTACCTATCGGCATGCCTTTACGCCTTATAGGTCTTTAGCCTCTTAAATATTCTGAATCTATATGGAAGACAGAGCTCTTTATCGAGTTCCGATTGTCACGCAAATGAGAATTTTATGAGGGTAACTTCTGGTAATATTTTCTCGAAAGCTTTTCTTTTTTATCTGATTAGATTCATTCATTGCCTTTTTTCTTAAGTTCTTACGTAAACGCGGAATCCCTTGGCATACGATTCGCATAACCCAGATGTGATTTCAACCACAAGGGGTTAAATATGTTACTGGGATTTTATTCAGGTGTTTCAGGAGCAATATATAACGAGGAAAAACTTGAGGTAACGAGCAGTAACCTTGCAAACGTTGATACGGCAGGATTTCGTCGGTCTTTGCTTCTTCATCATACTCGCGACAAAAACGGCAAAACAAATCGCATAGACTCTCAAGTTAGGGAGCGTCTTCCGGCGCAATATGGGGTCAGAAGATCAGGTATATACAAAATTTATGATGATACCGGGACCTTAAAGCAAACGAATAATCCTTTTGATGTTGCTATTCCTCCAGAGTTAAAAAATGCATTTTTTAATGTTAAAAAAATAGGTGGGAACGACAACGAAACTTACTACACAAGGAACGGGACTCTTTCTATGGGTCTTGAAAATCCTTCGAATCCTGATAGCGACACTGTTCTATACCTTGGTGGTCACATAGCCCTTGATGAAGCAGGCAGCCCTTTACTTGTTGATGCTACTGCTGGGGACTTACATATTGGTGAAGACGGTGTAGTGAGACAAGGAGAGACGATTGTAGGAGAAATTCCCATTTTCCGTCTGAACAGGAGCCCCGATGCGAATACACAAACTAGTGCCAACTTGCAGCAGCTTTTGCAGGAGGGGGAGTCCCTTTTTAAAATCCCCCCAAGCTTAAAAAACGAGTTCAATCCCTTTCGGCTAGAGATAGGAGAGAATGGAGTTACCAGGCTTCTCGCTCAAGGAATGCGTGAGGGTTCCAACGTAAATCCAATTAACGAGCTTCTTTATATGATGGAAGCTTCAAAGGGACATGCTTCGAATCTTGCTGGGATAACCAAGCAAATGGAAGGGCTAACAAAATTATTTCAAGTCGTCAGGACTTAATAACATACACGGAGGTAAGAGATGATCAGATCTCTCTGGACAGCGAGCACAGGGATGAAAGCCCAGATGACTAATTTGGATGTGATTGCCAACAACATGGCAAACGTCAATACCGTGGGATTTAAAAAGAGCAGGGCTGATTTTCAAGATCTTCTTTATCAGACAATGAAGTCTCCAGGTGAAGCTACTGGTCCTGAAAGTATTCATCCTGTTGGCCAGCAGGTCGGTGTTGGTACAAAGCTGTCAGGTATTACGAAGCAGTTCACTATTGGATCCTTGACGCAAACGGAGAGAGACCTTGATGTGGCCATTGCTGGACAAGGTTTTTTTCAGGTTCAGGGTCCGGGAGGAAATGTACTTTATTCTCGAGATGGGGCTCTCAAGGTAAGTAATCAAGGAACCATTGTCAATTCTGATGGTCTTGCCATGGTCGACTTGGGAACAGTACCCAGTAATGCTCGTGCAGTGAACTTTAGTCCTACTGGCGAGGTTAGTTACGTTGACGATACAGGAGCAGCAACGACTATTGGAACACTTCAGTTGGCGATGTTTTTGAATCCTTCAGGACTGAGCGCTCAAGGGAGTAACCTTTATACGGAAAGTCCAGCTTCGGGTACGGCAACACTTTCGACACCTGGATCGGATGCTTCAGGAACTATTCAGCAACACTTTTTGGAGCTGTCTAATGTTTCTGTAGTGGAAGAAATGGTGAATATGATTTCGGCCCAAAGGGCATACGAGATCAATTCAAAAGTTATTAAAGCTACCGACGAGATGCTTTCAGCAGCAACCCAGTTGGCTAGATAATTGGTAAACTAGAAGGTGATGTGATGCGAGTAAGTGAAATAATAACAGTCGTTTTTTTCGTACTGGGGATGTGGGGTTTCCCTTACCTGGAAGCTGATGTTAGAGATCTTGCAGATGTCCGCCTTGTAGATGCCATTGTTGTCCGAGCCCCGAATGTGACTCTCGGCGAAATAGCGAGCATTGAAACAGAGGATGACTTGTTGAAGAAGCGCCTCATCAATCTCGTGGTTGGTGAGGCGCCGAGGGTGGGAGCTTCCAAGATTGTCTCTTCTTATAAAATAAAAGGCATCCTGAGCAGGGGAGGTCTGAGGGGAGTGAATGTCCATGGGGTTCAGAGTACGGTCTCTATTGAGACTCGTATGATGGAGAAGGACGAGCTAAAAAAAATAATAAGAGATTGGGTATTGACGAAAGCGAAAAAGGGGAAACAAACTGAAGTTGAGTTTTTGCTTTTACCACGAAGGTGGGAGGTTCCCGAAGGTGAAGAGATAGAGTATGTAGTTCATTCTTCCAAGAAAAAACAATTAGGCGGAAAGCAGTCGTTGACAGTTCGTGCAGTTGTAGGAGACTACATCATGTCTTCGGCGCATGCACGAATTAATATAGCTCACTTTAGCCATGTACCTGTTGTAATACGTCCTTTGAAAAGGGGGCAAGTTCTTTTGGAAGATCATGTGATTATTCGCCGGTCGGATGTGACGTTTTCGGATGGAATGATTGTGGGTAATGTGGAAGCTTTTGTTGGGATGATCGCGAAAAGGGACTTGCCGATGGGGAAGATTCTGTCGGTGAATGATTTTGAAATGCCGTTGTTAATTGAAAGAGGGTCATTAAACCGTCTTTTGGTCGTAAACGGAACTATTAGAATGAGTATCGCTGGGGCCAAGGCTCTTCAGAGTGGAAAAAAAGGAGAGTCGATCCTATTTTCCAACCCTTTGAACGAAAAGGAAGTTTTGAAGTGTCGCGTGATGGAAGCCGGCTTGGCGATGATTAACCTCAACTAGCATAGATAGGAGATCTTATGAGGGTAACAGTTGGAAGGGTCGTCAGTTTATTTCTTTTGATTTCTTGCCCTCTTGTGGCTCAGATGGGAAGTCTTTACGAATTGGACAAATCTCCTTTTGCTTCAGATGTCGCTGGCAAAGCAGGTGATATCTTGACAGTTATTGTCATGGAGTCTGCGGTAACATCGGATACAGGGAAAAGGGACGGAACAAAGAAGCACGAATTAACATGGGAGTTGGGGAAATTTTTCTTCCCTTACTTTCTACCCAATGTCGGGCCTGATGATACTGTCGCGACAGGCACTGCGCCAGGAATGGAGATGAAGACAGAGCAAAAATACACCACGAAAGCCACTAAAAATTCAGAACATTCCGTAAAAACGGAATTTCAAGTGCGCATCATTGAAGAAATCATTGAAGGTCAATTTGTAGTTAGAGGAACCCGTAAGGTAACAATTGATGGCACTGATAAAGATATCTATCTGAGTGGAATCATACGGTCATCAGATATTGGTGATGATAATACTATTGAGTCACATCTAATTGCTGATGCAGTTATTGAGATTGACGGAAAAGTTGTCGGTGGGGAGTTAGCCCCAGGGTATATAGGGACAATATTTGATAAAATGTTTTTCTAATTAAGGGAAGAGATCATGAAGAAAGACTTAACAGGAATAATACTTTTTTACTTTGTGGTTGCTTTCGGAGGCGTATCTGCTCAGGTCCATGAGCTGGTTCCAGAATTGGTTCGCGAGGCTTACGAAGAAAGGATGGAAGAATATCGTTATTCCCCAGCACCTAAGGGGGGGATAAAAGTTCAAAATCTTGTGGATGTTGTTGGAGAAGAGAGTGTTAGGTTATCTGGATTCGGTGTGGTAACGGGCTTGAACAAGACGGGAGATTCATCCAAAGTTGCCTTGGAGATGCTCCTTAAAGTGGCAAAGAAACAGGGAATACGGATTGACCCCAACGCTTTGCAACAAAAGAATGTGGCGTTAGTTTCTATTTCAGCTTCTGTAAGTCCCCACCAAAGAACTTTTGATGTGGCAGTGAAATCTATTGGCGATTCGAAATCATTGCAAAATGGTTTTTTGGAAGCATCTACATTAAGTCCGATTGGGAGTTCAACAGTTTTTGCTATCACTTCAGGTCCCTTAGCATTGGGAGCGCGATTTTTTGAGGCCGAACCAGGAGCGGGAGCTGTTGGAGGGACGACTTCTGTCACGCTGGGACATCCAACTGTTGGGCATGTGTTAAGTGGGGGAGAGCTTGTGAAAGAAATCCCTTCTCATCGATTACAGAATGGTGAGGTAACACTATTTGTAAAGCATCCTAATGAAAGAACTGCAACGAATATAGCGAATATTATTAATGATTATATGAAAGATATTGGCGTAGAGGCAATACCAAAGAATGCTTCTACAGTAGTACTTAGGCTACCTCCTGGATACGAACAGCAAGAAGGAAAGCTTACACGTTTGATGGCGGATATCGGAGACTTGTCAGCTTCGGTTGCAAGGAAGGCTATTATTACGATAGATCAGGGGACAGGAGTGATAGCTATGACTGAGGGTGTAAAGATGGAGCCAGGTTCCATTGCGGTTGGAGGACTAACAGTCACGGTATCTTCTGATATAACGCCTGTTACCCGGCAGGGGGATTTTGATGGAGAAACATCATTCGTGGATGCACCGCAGTTGACAGTTTCTGAAGACAGAGCAAATTTTTTGACTCTTCCAGCGGGTACGGATTTGCGAAAAGTACAAGAAACATTCAATGCTTTAAAGCTACAGCCTACAAGCATCATCAGTGTTTTTACCGCGATGCACAAAGCTGGCATGATTCATGCAGAGATTATTGTATTACCAAGGTAAAGGAAGTAATTGAGGAAAGGATTGCCTGAACGAAAGAATAAGAGGTCGAAATGCAAGATTTTATGGCGACGAACACAGTAATGGAACAGGCCCTGGCTAAGAACAAGATAAACAGCTTTTATGGGGCAGAGAATTCTCAGGGTAAAGATAGTAAGGACCCCAAAAAAGTTGCCGCGATGTTTGAAGCTATTTTTTACAGGCTTCTTTTTAAAAATAATAGAGATTCAATGATGGAAGATCCTTTAGTCGGTGGTCAGGAAATGAATACGATGAAAGAAATGCGTGATGACGAGATGGCAAACAATTTGGGATCACTAGGACACCTGGGAATTCGCGATATGGTCGAAGAATTTATAGAGAAAACTCAGGGCACGAACGTGATTTCTCCAGAGAAGTTTAAGGATAGATTTGATGTAAGTGGCGGATTACTAAAGAGCTGAGGAAAAGAAGTGGAAACGAAACAATCAAAAGAGCATTTAAAAAGCATCCAGGAAAGCCTTCAAAGCATTATGAATACCGAAATTAGCATAATGCGGGAAGTTTTGGGGAATATGCTAGATGAGCAGGGAGCTATATTACACAATAATACGGAAGCTTTAAAGCTTGTTTTATCAGACAGAGAGCCCCGCATTTTTAGAATGAATGAAGCCCGCGAGCAGCGAATAGAGATTGTAAAGGAGTTATCAAAATCTCTAGGAGGCGAAGTGAGTCATGATGGACAGATGGGAAAACAAATAGATCTTGAGAACATACTGAATCAGGCAGATAGCGACAGCATAGAAATCCTTTATCTTCGTGATCAGATTGTCGCTCTATTGGAAAAGATGAATACTCAGAACACTCGAAATAGCTATCTCTTGGAAAATAGGGTGGCTTTTCACAAAGAATTTATGAGAAGACTTCAGCCGGAAGAAAAAAATCCTACCTACGATGTTCAGGGGGATTATAAGAAAAAACAAAAGATAGCTGCGGTTACTATCATTAACCGTGAGGGTTAGGTTATGCCAGGACTTTTTGACGGTATACGAATAGGATTTAGAGGAACTGCTGTTCATAAGAGTATGATCGAGGTGGTGGGCAATAATATTGCCAACGCAGCGAATGAAAACTACTCCAGGCAGCAAGTTAAACTGGGTACTGTTGGGACAACGTATAAGGGAGATCTTCCTTTTGGGCAGGGATCCCAAATTAACAATATTGTCAGGATTCATGATGATTTGTTAGAAAAACAGCTTAGATCATCCCAATCATCTTCGACTATTTTTGACTCTCAACTTCGGTGGTTAGGGAAGTTGGAAGCCATTTACAATGAGCCTTCAGAAAACGGAATTAACCAAGCTCTTTCTGATTTTTGGGAGTCATGGTCCGAGTTGTCTTCGGACCCTGAAAACTTTTCTACTAGAACGAATGTTATTGCAAAAACCGAAAACCTAACGGAATTAGTGCGTAATATAGAAGAGAAGCTTAGTGATTTCGATCAAGAAATTGACCAGGAATCAACACAGTTTGTGGGTAAAATTAATTCTTTGTCAAAAGAAGTTGCGGCATTAAACGAAGAAATTTTCAAGGTAGAGGTTGGTAGAGTTAGTGAAGCTAATGATCTTAGAGATCAGAGAGATGCATCTATTGGGGAGCTTGCCAAACAAGTGGGTTTTACTGTTAGAGAAGAAAGTAATGGTATGCTTAGCCTCTACGTAGGACAAAATGCTTTGGTCTATCAAAATACGGCGACGGGGCTTAAGACCAGGCCTGATCCCCTCGATGCAAGTAAAATTCAAACAGTTTGGGAAAATGGTTCGAATGATTTTTTTCCCACTGGAGGCGAAATTGCCGGAGTTATGGAAGTGAGAAATACGACTATTCCAGGGATTAGAACAGATCTAAACTCCTTTGTTTCCACTCTAATTACAGAAGTAAATAAAATTTATTCTCAAGGAGTTTCACCTGATACAAAAGTCTTGATGGAAAGCCGTTTGGGCTTCGAATCTCTGGGAGTGAAAAATACGACAACGGCATTAGGTATTGTTCCTACTGGTCAGAACGGAAATATCCATCTCTCTTTTTATGATTCATCTGGGGATATAGTTCGTTCTTCTGGAATTGTTATTGATAGCGCTGACACGTTGGCTGATATCGCCAACAAGTTAAATAACATTAGGGGTGTCAATGCCTCAACAGTATCAGCTACTACGGATGACGGTAAGCTTCGTTTGGAATTAGACACAGTCTCAGGAGTTAACTCATTGGGAGAAGTTTCCTTTGCTGTAAGTGATAATGTAGGGGGGTATGATACGAGTGGCTTTTTGTCTTTGGCGGGTTTTAGCCAAACAAGTAAGTCAACGAATACTTCGGCTGCAGCCCCGACACTTACTGGTGTAGATTTGAGTACACTGCAGACAGCTTTAGGCGAGCCTGATGTTACTTCGGTGAGATCGCATGTCTTAAATCTGGCGGGTAGATTTACAATTAATGGTTTTGAGACAGGAACAGAATCTACGGGGAAAACTAATGGCCAACACGTTCAGCAGTTGTCAGTTGAAGTGGTGAGCACAGATACAATCGACAGTATTATTGCAAAAATCAATGCTTTGACAACAAACTTTGGTGTTTCAGCATCTATAAATGGTTCGAATCAGATTGTAGTAACGAGTTCTGCAAGAACAGATACCGAGGGTGAATTGCAGCTGGCAACGGGTACAGATTATCTGCGTATGTCTTTTGCTAACACTTACCAATTTCCACTAGTTGCTGCTGACGAGCCTCCTTCCCTTTACAATGGGAAAGGGGACAGCACGGGGCTCTTGGCTAAAATGCAATTTAATACATTGCTCCAAGGGTCCACAGCTAGTGATATTAAGTTAGATGAATTTATCACATCAGCAGATCAAATCAATACAGGGTATATACGTGCTTCAGGTCATAATACCCTGGCGTTGGATATGGCTGGTCTACAGCATGCGAGGGTAGCTTTGAGCAATCAATTTACCTTGGGTGAAAGCTACCAGAATTTAGTATCAGAAATAGGGACAGACGTTCAGAAAACAGAGAATCTTGCTAAAAATGAAAGCCTATTATTACAGAGCTTTTTGACAGCTAAAGATCAGAATTCTGGAGTGAATATAGACGAGGAACTGGCTAATATGATTATTTATCAGAGAGCTTTTGATGCCAGCTCAAGGATGATAAGAACGTTTAATGAAATGATAGCAGAGTTCCTGCAAACATCTAAAGGGTAATAGGTAGGATTATGGTAGGACGCGTAGCAAACAATCAGTTGGTTAGAAAAATTCTATATAATATTAGGACTCAACTGACTAATCAGGAAGATATTTTTGAACAAATTTCTTCTAACAAAAGAATTTTGCGCCCATCTTCTGATCCATTTGGAGTTAGTAAGTCATTAAGTTCTCGCGACCAGTTGCAACGTAATGGCGAGTACGAGGATATCATCAACGTGGGAGAAATTTGGACAAACATAACTGCTGCGGCCCTTGATAATTCAGTTGAAACGTGGAAGCGTGTTAATGAGATTGCTCTCTCAGCTGCTGATGGTACAAAGACACAAGCTGATAGAGTTGCGATGTCGGAAGAACTTGAACAACTCTTGGAGCATTTTATTCAGATTTCTAATACAACGAATGGAAATCGTTTCATCTTTGGTGGAACAAAAACAGATAACCCTCCATTTCGCGCTGAAAAAAATGCAAATACCGGTAGAATTACAGGAGTTTTTTATGAAGGTGACAGCTTTTCCCGTAATGTAAAGACAAAGGATGAGTCTTCGACGACAGTGAGTATAATAGGCTCTAATGGAGGAGACCCCTCCAAGAAAGGAGCTTTTGTAGATACTAATACGGATACGGACTCATTTAAGATTCTTATACAACTTAGAGATAAGCTGTTGAACAATGATATAACAGGTATATCGGGGGCTGGAGGAGTATTATCTAAAATTGAAACAGCGGCTTCAAACTTAACATCGTCTCAAGTTCGCTTGGGAGGAACGCAAGAGCGTCTCGATCTTGACAGAAACCGGATCATCCAAGAGAATTCGGATATACAGCAGTTTCTATCAGAGATCGAAGATGCCGACGTAGCATCATTGATCCTGGAACTTAATAACGTACAGAATGTATATGAAGCCGCACTAGCTTCTGGAGGGCGAATTATCCAACAAAGCCTTCTGAATTTTATATAAAGGCCGTAATTAAAGGTCAAAAATTAGGGGATAAGTGATGCAGTCAGAGAAAATCGATGTCTTAGACAAAAAAGCTAAGCAGCACCACAAGAGCATTCATTTTCCAGATGGGCTCCCGGCGTTCGAGTCTGCAAAAGAATTTGTAATTATCTCCAATGAGGAGGAAGCACCCTTTCTTTGGTTGCAGGCAGTGTCTACTCCAAATCTTGCATTTGTTACGATTGATCCCTTTCTCGTTTATCCTAAATATCGTCCTGATATAGGCGACGATGATGTCAAAGCATTGCAAATTGAAAATGAAGAAGATGTATTGATTTTGGGCATAGTAAATATTAGTTCTGATCCAGAGGAAGGAATTACTGCAAACTTAGTTGGCCCTGTGGTGATTAATTGGAGAAAACGCTTGGGTAAGCAGGTCATTTTGCAAAATCATCAGAAATATTCTGTTAGATATCGTATCGATAACCTTGAGGAAGTCGAAGCGTAATCTGTCAAAACTTTTTAAGCTGGCATTGTGTCTGATCCTAGTAACATTCTTATGTTTACTTCGATTTCCATGTATTGCCAGATGAAAAAATCTAGGATTCTCAAGTCCTATTATTATATCTGACAGAGATCTAAGTAATCTATTTATACAGGTTTAAGTACAGTTTGTTACTGACTGATCTTTTAAGTCTTTATTCTTTAATGCCTTCCATGAAAGTATTTCGTTTTTACTTTTTTTTCTCAAGTACATACTGAGGATTTCCGATATCCATTTTGGAAGTAATTTCATTTAGGAGTCTTTCCTTTATTGGAAAGAGCTAGATGGAAAGAGTTACAGTTCCTTGAGGGGATGCTCGGGGCTGTTGTTTGGAATCAACCTATCTAACAAGGATGTTTGGATAGGAAATCAACAGTATTATTCACGGAGGAAGTCAATGATTATTGCCAATAATGCAACTTTTCAGATGTATATCAGTGATTATAATCGTCAGAATAGTCGATTACAAACGTCTATGGGACGATTATCGTTAGGGTCGCGATTCACCTCGCCTGGTGATGCACCAGCGGATTTAGGTATTTCAGAAAGATTTCGTTCTCAAATCAGAAACAGTGAGGAAGCAGGGCGTGTTATACAAAACGCTATGAACATGCTTCAGTCCACGGATTCCTGGATGCAGGAAGTTCACAACATACTTGACCGTATGGGAGAATTGGCTGTTGGAGCAAGTGATGGTTCAAAGAGCCAAGACGACAGGGTAAACCTGAACCTCGAATTTCAGCAGCTCAAAACGGAAATAGCACGTATTTCGGAAGCTGGTAAATATAATGGGCTACAAATTAATGGTAAAACAGCAGTTTCGGTATGGGACTCTGTTCTTAAGCGCATTATTTTTTCTCAGTCGGACGGTACAGATGAAAGGAGTTTGGGAACTGATATGAGGGCGGGAAATACTTCTGCGAACGGATTAGAATTTGCATTTGAAAATGCTACTGACGGGTCCGTGGGAGACTTCCTTTTTTCTGACGATGGAAAACAGCTGGTATATGTTGCCCAAGATGATGCTGGAACGAGTATTTCTGCTCGGAAAACTGTAATGAAGCTGGAGCTTAATAGCAACACTCTTACAAAAGTGGATCTCCAATTCGATGGAGCCGCATCGGCGACTTTACAACCAAGATTAGTAATGGATGATGTAGGACGTATTTGGGTTTCGAATCCGGCAAATGCAGCAACATCAGCTGGAA
This sequence comes from Chlamydiales bacterium, assembly GCA_047611865.1. GTDB lineage: Bacteria > Chlamydiota > Chlamydiia > Chlamydiales > JBDQID01 > JBLFWS01. Next base: position 20,549 of record JBLFWS010000021.1, on the reverse strand, counting down.
CAGAAGGCTACGATATCAACCTTTTAAATGTAACGGACATGACATTAGATGCTGGTGGAGTAGCAGCTTCAAATGCATGGGGTGGAGGCGCAACGACCGCATCAGCTATGCCCGAGTTCGCGGTTCACGGGGACTTCATGTATTATGTAGACAGGTCCGGGACGAATCTAAACTATGTAAAGAGAAGCCTTTTTGACACCTCTAGTAAAGAAGTGCTTATTGCGAATGTTGATACTCTTTTTGATTTGGACAGTGGAGAAGCTGTGTCCATTTCTTCTGATGGGCAGTATTTGGCCTTTGAGGAAGAGGATGCCGCAAAGGTTGGGACTTTAGTTGTGGTTAATGCATTTTCAGGGCAGTCAGCTTCCTTGCAGGTGGGAACCAGGACTAACTCAATAGCTGCGATAGAATTTGATGCAAATAACAGGGTGTATTGGACCAATACGGGTGGTACAGCGGATCAGAATGCTGTCAATCAAGCAACTATTGCTTTTGGTGACATTCCGGAAATATCCAACACTCGATCGGTACGACTTGGCAATGCCGGTCACTTTGGTGCTATCAACAGTGCTGTTGCTGCAAATAACATGGGCTTAAGTGTTGGTGGAGGAAGCCCTGCTACAAACTATGAGTTTCAGGTAGGACCGGACTCTGGTATGGCGCAGTCATTTACGACGGGTGATATTCGCTTAACAAAATTGGGAATTAGTACAATTGATGTTTTAACATTGGAGAGTGCTTCAGAAGCGATTAAGGAAACATCTGAAGCAATTGATATCGTTGCTCAGCAGCGAGCGATAATCGGTTCTCAAGTTAGTAGGCTGGGATTTGTATTCTCAGCGAACGATGGTTACAATAATAACATCGCTCAGGCGGAAAGCCGTCTTAGAGATGTGGACTTTGCAAAAGAATCCAGCGAGCTGGTTTCTTCGCAGATTATGTCTCAGGCAAGTATATCGGTTTTGTCGCAAGCGAACCTTGCGAGACAGGCTGTTCTGGGACTTCTGCAGAGTTAATTTTAACATACCCTATCCCCTCAACCTGATTAGTGAGGTCAGTGAGTTCTTCACTGACCTCTCTTTTTTTTCTGAATACTTTTTTCTCAAGTTCGAGTTGCCTAGTTCCGATACATACACTGAAGGAAAGAAAGTGTGGCCAAATATAGGGGGTCATACAGGTCAGGTGGGAAAGTTACCTTCAAGGGATATAGGGCAATTGTTAAATGGTATTTTCAAACAATGGATGTTTGAATCTGCGTAGACAATAGTCATGTTTATGGAGGAGATTAATTAATGATCATCGCTAACAATGCAACTTTTCAGATGTATATCAGCGATTACAACCGTCAAAATAGCCGACTACAAACGGCCATGGGACGGTTATCGCTAGGTTCTCGATTTACATCTCCAGGTGATGCTCCGGCTGACCTGGGTATTTCAGAAAGATTTCGTGCTCAAATTAGAAATAGTGAGGAAGCAGGGCGTGTTATACAAAACGCTATGAACATGCTTCAGTCCACTGACTCCTGGATGCAGGAAGTTCACAATATACTTGATCGTATGGGTGAGCTGGCTGTTGGAGCGAGCGATGGTTCAAAGAGCCAAGACGACAGGGTAAACCTGAACCTCGAATTTCAGCAGCTCAAAACGGAAATAGCACGTATTTCTGAAGCGGGTAAGTATAATGGGTTACAAATTAATGGTAAAACAGCTGTTTCAGTGTGGGACTCTGTTCTTAAGCGCATTATTTTTTCTCAGTCCGATGGCACAGATGAGAGAACTTTGGGAACCGACATGAGGGCGGGAAATACTTCAGCAAACGGATTAGAATTCGCCTTTGAAAATGCTACTGATGGATCTGTAGGAGATTATCTCTTTAGTGATGATGGGAAGCAGTTAGTATACATAGCTCAAAATGATGCGGGCACTTCGATTTCGGCTCGGAAAACGGTAATGAAGTTGGAGCTTAATAGTAACACCCTCACAAAAGTAGATCTAGCTTTTGATGGAAATGCATCTGCAACACTACAGCCTAGACTTGTTATGGATGATATAGGACGTATTTGGGTTTCGAACCCGACTAATGCAACAACGTCAGCTGGAACAGAAGGATACGACATCAACCTTTTAAATGTGACGGATATGACACTTGACGCTGGAGGTGTTGGAGCAACCAACGCCTGGGGTGGTGGTGCGACGACTGCATCTGCCATGCCAGAGTTCGCAGTTCACGGTGACTTTATGTATTATGTGGACAGATCTGGAGCAAGTTTAAACTATGTTAAGAGGAGCCTTTTTGATACTTCCAGTAAAGAGGTGCTGATTGCAAATGTTAACACCCTTTTTGATTTAGATAATGGAGAAGCCATGGCGATCTCTGCTGACGGGCAGTATTTAGCCTTTGAGGAAGAAGACGCTGCAAAGTTAGGTACGATGATAGTTGTGAATGCCTTTTCAGGGCAATCAGCTTCTTTACAGGTAGGTACCAGAACGAACTCCATAGCCTCGATTGAGTTCGACGCTAATAACAGAGTGTACTGGACCAATACGGGTGGTACTGCAGATCAAAACGCGATTAACCAAGCGACCATTGCCTTTGGAGACGTTCCGGAAATATCCGACACTCGGACAGTACGTCTCGGAAATGCTGGGCATTTTGGAGCGCCAACGAGTGCAGTAGCTGCGAATAACATGGGCTTGAGTGTTGGTGGAGGAAGTCCGGCAACGAACTATGAGTTTCAGGTAGGACCGGACTCTGGTATGTCGCAATCATTTACGACTGGTGATATTAGACTCACAAAATTGGGGATTAGTACGCTCGATGTTTTAACCTTGGAGAGTGCTTCAGACGCTATTAAAGAGACTTCTGAAGCTATTGACATCGTTGCTAACCAGCGAGCGATTATTGGTTCTCAAGTAAGTAGGCTGGGATTTGTATTCTCAGCAAACGATGGTTATAACAACAACATTGCTCAGGCAGAAAGCCGACTTAGAGATGTGGACTTTGCGAAAGAATCCAGTGAGCTGGTCTCATCGCAGATCATGTCTCAGGCGAGTATATCGGTCTTGTCGCAAGCCAACCTTGCAAGACAGGCTGTTCTGGGATTATTGTCTGGTTAAAATAATTAATTACCCTATCCCCTCAAACCTGATTAGTCGGGCCAGTGAATTCTTCACTGGCCTTTTTTTATTTTGGGATGGTTCAGAAAGAGGCTTTTTTAGGTAACAAAAAGGGTTGTGGGATCACGCCGTTAGAATATGTCTAATTGCCAAAATTGCGAAGGCTAAATCGAGAAAAATAAAGCTATGCTTAAGCTACCTGTTCTTGAAGTATTGGAGAGGTGCCACTACCGTGGCACGAAATGTGTATCGTTCATCCCCTGAGCTAAAGCACAGGGCTATTTGGAGACAGAGGCACTACCGTGGCTATTAGGAGTTATCCATAGCCGGCTTATTCATGGGATAATTTCATTTCTTTGTTGGATAGGGGTGTATAGGTGATTTTTTCTTAAGGCCACGGTAGTGGTCTTCCCTCTTGATAGCCCCGTGCTTTAGCTCGGGGATAGGAAAAAAAGATTCTGTGCCACGGTAGTGGCACCTCTCCAATATAAGCAAAGAACAAAACGTTTATCAATTTTGATACCCTGCATTTTTAGAAGATCGGGCATGACTCAGTTACATAAGCACAAATTCCTTCGCTTCTCTTAAGTCATCCGAAATTTTGGTCAGACAGCCTATAGGCTTAGGAAAAAGTGTTACCTTGAATTGAACCATGCCTTTATTTTTCATCCGAAGCAGGTTTTTCTTCAGTGAATTGCATTAAGTTCCGATACTTATAATGAGGAAAGAAAGTATGGCTAAATATAGGGGGCCATACGGATCAGGTGGGTAGGACTAAGGTCCTTGAGGGGATAAGTGGGTATGTTTTGTTGGATAGTGGAATCTAAACATGGATTGTTTGGATGATGCAAAACATTTGTAATCCCATGGAGGAAGTTAATGATTATCGCTAATAATGCAACTTTTCAGATGTATATTAGCGACTATAATCGTCAAAATAGTCGCTTGCAAACAGCTATGGGACGGTTGTCGCTTGGCTCTCGTTTTACATCTCCAGGGGATGCTCCGGCTGACTTGGGTATTTCAGAAAGATTTCGTTCTCAAATAAGAAACAGTGAGGAAGCAGGTCGTGTCATACAAAACGCGATGAATATGCTTCAGTCCACGGATTCCTGGATGCAGGAAGTTCATAACATACTTGATCGTATGGGTGAGCTGGCTGTTGGAGCAAGTGATGGTTCAAAGAGCCAAGACGACAGGGTAAATCTTAATCTCGAATTTCAGCAGCTTAAAACGGAAGTAGCACGTATTTCTGAAGCTGGTAAATATAATGGGTTACAAATTAATGGTAAGACAGCGGTTTCAGTATGGGACTCTGTCCTTAAGAGGATTGTCTTTTCTCAGTCCGATGGTTCGGATGAAAGAACATTGGGAACCGATATGAGGGCGGGAAATACTTCAGCAAATGGATTGGAATTTGCATTTGAAAATGCGACTGATGGTTCCGTGGGAGATTATCTTTTTAGCGACGATGGAAAACAACTAATATATATTGCTCAGAATGATGCGGGAACTTCGATTTCAGCTCGAAAAACAGTAATGAAACTGGAGCTTAATAGTAACACCCTCACAAAAGTGGATCTAGCTTTTGATGGTGCTGCATCGGCAACATTACAGCCGAGATTAGTTATGGATGATGTAGGTCGTATTTGGGTTTCGAACCCGACGAATGCAACAACAGATGCTGGTACAGAAGGCTACGATATCAATCTTTTAAATGTGACGGATATGACACTCGATGCTGGTGGTGTAGGCGCTACCAACGCATGGGGTGGAGGTGCGACGACTGCTTCTGCCATGCCAGAGTTCGCGGTTCACGGGGACTTTTTGTATTATGTGGACAGATCCGGAACAAGCTTGAACTATGTTAAGAGAAGTCTTTTTGATACTTCCAGTAAAGAGGTATTGATTGCAAATGTGAATACCCTTTTTGACTTGGATAATGGAGAAGCCATGGCGATTTCTGCTGACGGGCAATATTTGGCCTTTGAGGAAGAAGACGCTGCAAAGTTAGGTACGATGGTTGTTGTGAATGCTTTTTCAGGGCAGTCAGCTTCCTTGCAAGTAGGTACCAGGACGAACTCCATAGCATCGATAGAATTTGACGCTAATAATAGGGTGTACTGGACTAATACGGGTGGTACAGCTGATCAGAATGCGATTAACCAGGCGACCATTGCTTTTGGAGATGTACCGGAAATATCCGATACTCGGACAGTGCGTCTTGGGAATGCTGGACATTTTGGAGCGCCGACTAGTGCCGTAGCTGCGAACAACATGGGCTTGAGTGTCGGGGGAGGAAGTCCGGCGACAAATTATGAATTTCAGGTAGGACCTGATTCCGGAATGTCGCAATCATTCACGACTGGTGATATTAGACTCACAAAACTGGGAATTAGTACGCTCGATGTTTTAACCTTGGAGAGTGCTTCAGAGGCTATTAAAGAGACTTCTCATGCTATTGACATCGTTGCTAACCAGCGAGCGATTATTGGTTCTCAAGTAAGTAGGCTGGGATTTGTATTCTCAGCCAACGATGGTTATAACAACAACATTGCTCAGGCGGAAAGCCGTCTTAGAGATGTAGACTTTGCGAAAGAATCCAGCGAGCTGGTCTCATCGCAGATTATGTCTCAGGCAAGTATATCGGTCTTGTCACAGGCAAACCTTGCAAGACAGGCTGTTCTGGGGCTGTTGTCTGGTTAAAAATAATTAATTACCCTATCCCCTCAAACCTGATTAGTGGGGCCAGTGAATTCTTCACTGGCCTTTTTTTATTTATGCGAAGGCATGGATATGGCGAAAGAATCAAGAGGGCTGGTTTCTTCGTAGATAATGTCTTGAGGGTATATGTGGCTCGTAGCTCACCCTTTCAATAGGATTAGTGAGACCTGTGGAATTCTCTCTGTTTTTTATTTTTAGGAAAGAGATGTTTTTTCTTCAGTACGCTTCGTAGAGTTCCGATACTTAGATTGAGGAAAGAAAGTATGACTGAATATAGGGAGTCATACGCATCAGGTGGTAGGAAAGATTCCTTCAGGGGATATGTGGGTATGTTTTGTTGGATAGTGGAGTTCAAACAAGGATTGTTTGGGCAAAGCAAAGCATTTGTAATTTTCATGGAGGAAGTTAATGATTATCGCTAACAATGCAACTTTTCAGATGTATATTAGCGACTATAATCGTCAAAATAGTCGCTTGCAAACGGCTATGGGACGATTGTCGCTTGGCTCTCGTTTTACATCTCCAGGGGACGCTCCGGCGGACTTGGGTATTTCAGAAAGATTTCGTTCTCAAATAAGAAACAGTGAGGAAGCAGGTCGTGTCATACAAAACGCGATGAACATGCTTCAGTCCACCGACTCCTGGATGCAGGAAGTTCATAACATACTTGATCGTATGGGTGAGCTGGCTGTTGGAGCAAGTGATGGTTCAAAGAGCCAAGACGACAGGGTAAATCTTAATCTCGAATTTCAGCAGCTTAAAACGGAAGTAGCACGTATTTCTGAAGCTGGTAAATATAATGGGTTACAAATTAATGGTAAGACAGCGGTTTCAGTATGGGACTCTGTCCTTAAGAGGATTGTCTTTTCTCAGTCCGATGGTTCGGATGAAAGAACATTGGGAACCGATATGAGGGCGGGAAATACTTCAGCAAATGGATTGGAATTTGCATTTGAAAATGCGACTGATGGTTCCGTGGGAGATTATCTTTTTAGCGACGATGGAAAACAACTAATATATATTGCTCAGAATGATGCGGGAACTTCGATTTCAGCTCGAAAAACAGTAATGAAACTGGAGCTTAATAGTAACACCCTCACAAAAGTGGATCTAGCTTTTGATGGTGCTGCATCGGCAACATTACAGCCGAGATTAGTTATGGATGATGTAGGTCGTATTTGGGTTTCGAACCCGACGAATGCAACAACAGATGCTGGTACAGAAGGCTACGATATCAATCTTTTAAATGTGACGGATATGACACTCGATGCTGGTGGTGTAGGCGCTACCAACGCATGGGGTGGAGGTGCGACGACTGCTTCTGCCATGCCAGAGTTCGCGGTTCACGGGGACTTTTTGTATTATGTGGACAGATCCGGAACAAGCTTGAACTATGTTAAGAGAAGTCTTTTTGATACTTCCAGTAAAGAGGTATTGATTGCAAATGTGAATACCCTTTTTGACTTGGATAATGGAGAAGCCATGGCGATTTCTGCTGACGGGCAATATTTGGCCTTTGAGGAAGAAGACGCTGCAAAGTTAGGTACGATGGTTGTTGTGAATGCTTTTTCAGGGCAGTCAGCTTCCTTGCAAGTAGGTACCAGGACGAACTCCATAGCATCGATAGAATTTGACGCTAATAATAGGGTGTACTGGACTAATACGGGTGGTACAGCTGATCAGAATGCGATTAACCAGGCGACCATTGCTTTTGGAGATGTACCGGAAATATCCGATACTCGGACAGTGCGTCTTGGGAATGCTGGACATTTTGGAGCGCCGACTAGTGCCGTAGCTGCGAACAACATGGGCTTGAGTGTCGGGGGAGGAAGTCCGGCGACAAATTATGAATTTCAGGTAGGACCTGATTCCGGAATGTCGCAATCATTCACGACTGGTGATATTAGACTCACAAAACTGGGAATTAGTACGCTCGATGTTTTAACCTTGGAGAGTGCTTCAGAGGCTATTAAAGAGACTTCTCAAGCTATTGACATCGTTGCTAACCAGCGAGCGATAATAGGTTCTCAAGTAAGTAGGCTGGGATTTGTATTCTCAGCCAACGATGGTTATAACAACAACATTGCTCAGGCGGAAAGCCGTCTTAGAGATGTAGACTTTGCGAAAGAATCCAGCGAGTTGGTCTCATCACAGATAATGTCTCAGGCAAGTATATCGGTCTTGTCACAAGCAAACCTTGCAAGACAGGCGGTTCTGGGACTGTTGTCTGGTTAAAAAATTTAATTACCCTATCCCCTCAAACCTGATTAGTGGGGCCAGTGAATTCTTCACTGGCCTTTTTTATTGCACTGCACTACCCTTTTACTGCTATAAGTTTAAATCCTTGATGTTAATGACTTTCGAATTTGATTCTCATAAATTGAAATTGTGGTTTCGCAAAAAAAAACGCGATCTACCTTGGCGTCATCAGCCTACACCTTATCAGGTTTGGGTATCCGAAGTTATGTTGCAGCAAACAAGGGTAGAAACAGTTATCCCATACTATAATTCTTGGATGAAAAGGTTTCCTACAATTGAAAGCTTAGCAGCCTCTTCTCAAGAGGAGGTAATTAAGCTATGGGAAGGCTTGGGATATTATTCTCGTGCGAGGAACCTTCATGAAGGTGCTCGTTATGTAATAGAGAATTTTGGGGGAGAGCTTCCTTCAAATGAAGAAGATTTAAAAAAAATAAAAGGATTGGGCCCCTATACTATCGGGGCTATCTTGAGTTTTGCTTTTCACAAAAAAGCAGCAGCTGTTGATGGTAATGTGATGCGAGTGTTAACGCGCTATTTTATGATTCAGGATGACATTACTCAAGCTAGAACACAGAAGATGCTGCGAGAGATAGCTCAAGAAATTCTTCCCGATGAAGAGCCGTGGGTTTTTAACGAAGCTCTTATAGAGTTGGGAGCGGTTCAATGCCGTCGTAAAGATCAGTGTGGTGCTTGTCCTGTTCAAAATTCCTGCAAAGCATTTTCTTTTGATGCTGTATCGTCACTTCCTTACAAATCTAAAAAAACGAAATATGAGTCTCTCTACAGAGCTGTTGCTGTGATTAGGTGTGAAAGTAAAATTTTGATCAAGCGTGTTCCTAAAGGAAAGTTGATGTCTGATTTGCATGAACTACCTTATCTTGATACAGGGGCCGAGGTTGTCGTAGACACAGATTTTGCAAAGTGGGTAAAAGAGGATTTGGAATTGGAGGCAGTGTTCATAAAGGCCTACCCGGAAGTCCGTCAAAGTTTCACGCGCTTTCGAGTTCTCTTGCGTCCTTTTCTGATGAGTAGTAAAAAGACCCAGGTGGTGGACGCCTATAAGTGGGTAAACATTTCAGAGCTTTCTGAGTTGCCTTTTTCATCTGGACATAAGAAAATAATTAATCATTTAACTATAGAGTGAGCAATGCGCATTTTACATACTGAAGCATCTCCAGGATGGGGAGGGCAGGAGATTCGCATTCTTCGTGAAGCGGAAGGGATGCGGAAACGGGGTCATGAAGTGATAATGGCAATAAACCGAGGGGGGGGGCTCGTTGGGCCTGCCCGTCAGGCAGGATTTGAAGTTTATGAGCTTTCCTTTGAAAAGAAGAAACTGCTATTCACACTCTTTCATCTTTTAAAGATAATATGGAAGCATGACATAGATATTGTAAATACTCATTCATCACTAGATGCTTGGACAGCAGGTATTGCTGCACGATTGAGTAGAAAAAAAGTCATTAGGACTCGACACCTATCGACAGCGATTCGTCCAGGTTTAAACAGTATCGCTTTGTATAACTGGCTTGCAGATAATGTTGTGACGACCTGTGCAGCTATTGTTGAGACTATCCAACTACAAGCCAAGCTTCCTCCTCATCGCTGTATGTCTATTCCTACGGGAATTAATCCTGAGTCGTTTAATGTTTCAGAAGACGAGGTATTAAAACTCAGAGAGTCCTTAGGGATATCTAAGGATACCTGTTTGGTAGGTACAGCTTGTATTTTGCGATCATGGAAAGGTGTCAGTGATCTTTTACAAGCTGCAAAAACCTTGCAAGGAAGAGAAAACATCAAGTGGTTGATTGTAGGTGGAGGAGTTAGTGAGAAGTATTTTCGTGATCAGTGGAAAGATCTTGGTCTCCAAAAGAGTGTAATTTTTACAGGACATTTGGATAATCCTTATACAGCGATTGCCGCGATGGATATTTTCGCCTTGTTGAGCACAGGAAATGAAGGGGTAAGTCAGGCATCTTTACAGGCGGCATATTTGAAAAAACCTTTGATTACCACAACTATAGGTGGACTACCCGAGGTTTGTATACACGGAGAAACCGGTTATCAGGTAGGGGTATCTTCTTTTTTAGAAGTTGCGGAAAGCGTTCTCCTTCTTAGTGAGAATATAGAAGACAGGATGATTATGGGGGAAAGAGCTCACAAACTTGTAATGGATCGATTTACAATGAATAAGACTCTGAATGATATGGAGTCTATTTATAAGGCAGCTCTAGAGGGGAATAAGTAGATACTTATTTATTCATCACACTATTGTATGCGAGCTTTAGATAGCCTTTCAAGGAATTATTCCATTTTAAAGCTTGCTTGATGTCTTGTAAGTTATCTGCAGGAACACGATATAAAATTTTGCTGGGGTTGTGCCAGCCCCAGTTCAAAGCTCCGCCAATACGCATGGAGTAAGCATAGTGTTTTTGGACTTCTTTTTTGGCTTTAGGGGATGCTTTTCCAAAAGGGTAGATAAAAGTAGAGATGTTTTGAGGAAGTTTTTCTTCGAGGATCTCTTTGGAGTTGATGAGTTCAGCTTGGAGGTCACAGTTTTCTTCTGTCACATTGTCGTGGCTGAAGGAGTGTGATGCAACTTCGACATTTCCACTTCCAATCATTTCACGCAATTCTTTCCAGGTACAGAAGGGAGCCTTTTCTTGAAATACATTTCCTTTCATAGCGTCGTAATAGGGTACTGAAAGTCTGGCTTCAGCTGAGACATTGCTGCTTTCTACAATATATTTTACCGGAACACCTAGAAGAGAGCGCATTTTTAGCTGGGATAGCAAGGGAAAAGCATAATGATAGAAATCATAGGAAGCATCATCAAAGCTTAGGCATATACTGAGTTCCCTTTTGGGGAGAGGGTCACCAGGAAGAACTATCGGGTAGTGGTCAGCTAAATATTGGAGGTGCTGTTTTAGCGTGCTGGGGGAGTTGCTATGTTTACCTTGTCCCACTCGATGGTACATGAGGATAAGCAACATTATTAGAGCCTATTGTTTGCTTCATACAGTTTCAGGTATTTGTAGAAGGCGGTATTGGCATTGTATATAGATATTACAAAACCCTCATAACCCCCTAGAAGCCCTTTTTTGATAAAGAAGCTTTTCACGAAGGCCCCAATTCCATGCAATATGGCTTTACTCAAGGAAGACTTTTTCTTCCCTTTATTTTGCTCAGCAAAAAGATCAGAATATCGTTGCATCTTGCTGAGAAAATCTGAAATGGAGGCGTAAGAATAGTGGTTTACAGGAGATTGAAGAGTTATTTCTTGCAGACCTTTAGAGATGATTCCTTCATGAACATGAGCATTGGTAAATGCAGTGATTGTTTTGTTGTAGAGACGGATATGCCTATCGGGGTACCAGCCACAACATTTAATAAATTTGCCATTGTAGTAGTTGTGCATAGGGAAAGAATAAACACAGTCTTTTTTAAAACTTGTATTCTGAAGTTCTTTTTGAAGCATGGGTGTCATTTCTTCATCGCTATCAAGAGAGAGAATCCAGTCGTGTTTTGCTAAGGATGAAGCTTTATTATGAAGCTCTCCGAAACCAGTAAAGGCAGTTTTATGAATTTGTACGTTGGGATAGCGTTGTGCAATTTCTAGACTAGAGTCAGTGGAACCGGTATCTAAAATGAGGATATCATCGAAACTTTTTAAAGAGTCTAAGACTTTTAATAGGGTTCTTTCGCTATCTTTATTGAGTATCGTTACGCTGATCATGATTATTAGGTTCTTTCTAGTAGGTTCTTGGGTAGTTTAATAAATAAAGATATAAATAACAATGATATACGTGGGTTTCGGAACAAGCCTAAATGGTATAAGGAAAGACTATTTCTTGGAGTAATTGTAAGAATATGTTTAGAATGCCCTCTTGAAGCATGTAAAAATGGAGATAATGATGATTAGACGCCCACGACGTAACCGTAAAAGTTCAGCGTTAAGAACTCTGACCCAGGAAACCCGCCTTGTCCCTAGTGATCTTATAGTCCCTCTTTTTGTGATCGAAGGGTATAAAGTCCGAGAACCAATTTCAAGTATGCCCGGTGTGAATCGTTATTCAATAGATTATCTTGTTGAGGAGGTGAAAGCTTCTTATCGCTTAGGGATCAGAGCAGTGCTGTTATTTCCCGTCGTTCCAGCTGAGCGTAAGGACGCAAAGGGGACTGAGGGTGTCCGTAAAGGCAATCTTCTCCAAGCAGCAGTGAGAGCTATCAAGAGCGAAGTTCCGGAAATATGTGTCATGACAGATGTAGCTCTCGACCCGTACACAGATCATGGGCATGATGGTATCGTAAGTAACAGTGGTGAAGTCTTAAATGATGATACTCTTGAAGTCTTGGGAGAAATGGCTCTGGTTCATGCCGAAGCTGGTGCAGATGTAGTGGCACCTAGTGATATGATGGATGGTCGAGTATTATATATTCGCGATCTTTTGGATAAGAACGGACACCAGAATGTCAATATTCTCTCCTATACAGCCAAATATGCTTCGGCGTTGTATGGACCTTTTCGAGAGGCTCTCTTTTCAGCGCCGAAATTTGGAGATAAAAAAACCTATCAGATGAATCCGGCAAATGTTCGTGAAGCTTTATTGGAAGGTGCTTTAGATGAGGCTGAAGGCGCAGACATGTTACTCGTTAAGCCTGCTCTTCCTTATCTGGATGTATTAACAAAAATCCGCGAAAGAACTACTTTGCCGCTTGGAGCCTACCATGTAAGCGGAGAGTATTCAATGGTTATGGCTGCAGCCGAAAAGGGCTGGCTTGATGCTAATAGCGTGATGTATGAAAATATTTTGAGCATAAAGCGAGCTGGAGCAGATTACATTTTTACCTATGGTGCAAAGCAGGTGCTTGAATACATGTCAAATGAAGCTTTCAGCAATGCGGCGCAGCCTATTCCTTGTGGGTGAGTTGCCAGGGTACCCTTGGCCTTCGTAGATTTGATCCATAGTAGCAAGGATTTCTGAGCTTAGAGTAACACGTGCGGTGATATTTTTTGCTGAGTTATCCCTGCAATTTTCGATTAGTTTATTTTCCATGATTTGCAGAGCATTTTTACGTAATCTTTCTAAGTAGTCTGATTCGTCACCATTGAAGCTATGTGTGAGGATAACTTTGGATTCTTCACGCCAAATGGATTCAGAGTTTTGCAGGGCCTCAGTTGCTTCGAGAGGAGACTCCGTGGAATTAAAGGTGGAAAGTTCTTTGAGGTAATCGCTAGCAAGTCTTTTCATAGACTTTTCACATTTTTGCAGCGTGCTTTCAATATTTGATACTTGCTTCTGGAATGTTCCGCTAAGTCCCTCCTTGGACCTTAGATCCCGGAGATATTCGGGAGCCAGACGTCGCAAAGAGTTTTTTAGCATTTCTTTGTTTGAGAGCTGTTCTTTACCCTGATGTTCTGGATGAGTCATTATTTATACCTCCCTGATTATCCGTTTAAGAGCATTAATATGCTCTGTAGCGAACTGTTGAATTGAGTAATCATTGAAGCAGATGCTTGTTGACTCATTGTGAGTTGAGCCAAAGTTGTGCTTTCTTCTGCTATATCAACATTGCGTATGGCTGCTTCGCCTTCCATTACAGATTGTATGTAGGATTGATGAGAATCCAAAACATGTTCGAAGCGGCTGCCATAAGCTCCAAGTTTTGCTCGCTGTTGAGATATTCTACTTATTGCTGTCTGCATGTCTACTAATGCAGTGTTTGCATTCGCTAGGGTATCTACACTTGATTCTAAAAGACCAAGATTATAGAGACGTAAGTCTGCAGCTTCATATTCGATGTCACTAACAGAGTCCTCTGAAAGGGCAAATGGTACTATAGAACCAAAATTAGATCCGCCCATGTTAAGGCCATTTAAGGTGATGTCGCGCTTCCCCTCTACCACAGTACTTCCAACTGATAAATTTACGTTATTGCTATTATCGGTGTTAACATTGAGGTAGCGTATTTCATTTCTTGTTGTGTCGACGTAATAGATTTTGCGGCTATCTTCATCAAAAGCAAAATTCTTTACTGCATCTGCCGTGCCAGTTCCACCCGTAATAGTTAATGTGGTGCCTGTGCCGGTGACAGTGTCGATGACCCGTAGTACTCCGTCTGAGATTTCGTCAGCAGCATATCGTCCTGAGGCACTAAATGCATGATCGACACCTGCTAAGCCGAAGTTGTTGGCTGCAGCGGCGGGAGGAGGGGTGACGACACCTGCGGGGTTGGCAACTGCCACAGCTGTTTGTGTAGAGGTATTTAAGTCATATCTTACGATCTCATTGGCAGTGGTATGGTAAGTAACCTGATCTTTGTAAACAGAGAATTCCAATCCTGTTGACATATTAGTTATTCCTGTAGCAGTAGATTGTCTATCAAGAGTGGATTGATTTAGTCCATATAATGTTCCAGCACCGTTTATAAAAACACTTCCTTCTTCGTCAACAAAGAGTTTATCTGTTGCGGCGTAGGTATCCGTACTGGTTTGTACGACGTCATTTTTTATGTCATATCGTTTTAGGGCTACTGTGGCTCCGGCAGAATCTGTTGTCCCTAAGTAGTAAAGACTTCGGCCGTCTCGGCTCATGGTAAAGTCATTAGCTACGTTGAAACCGATAAAGTTGTTGTGGCTATCTTTTGCGTTGCTATCAAAATCTCTAGTGATCTTGCCTTCGTCTCCACCAAGAGCGTTCCAAAAGTGTATTTGTTTGACTTCGTTACCAGTCGTGGGATTAGAAGTTCTATCATCAAAGGAAACAATAGCATCGCGGCCAACGGTTTGTTGATCGAACATTTTGCTAGTTCTTGTTATTTGTGAAATCTCATCTTTGAGAGCTTGAAATTCAGCATTGGTAGCACCGCGTTCATTATCTGTGATAGTTTGGTTGACAGAGACGGCTGCTAATTCACTCATTCTTTGAGTGATACTCATGACTGTAGATGCCATAAAATCAGCTTGGTCGACATAAGTTCTAGCGTGTTCTAATGCTTGAGTTGACTGTTTCGCTGAGGCTATTCTGTAGCGGAACCTTTCGGACATGGCAAGATTACCGCCCAGCCCACTACCTAATTTGACAAATTTATCTCCTGATGCTATCCGAGCCATTGATTTTTCAAGTTCGTTTCTAGAGGTATTATAGCTCGTATGCATGTCGTAAATGCGACTGAACATTAACATACTTGGCATGGCGTTTCTCCCCGAGGGACATTAATACTCCGAAAGTAGTATCGGAAAAGGCACGCGAGTACTTTATATATTCTTTCAAAGAGGAAAATATTTCCCCGTAAAGAACCTTATTTAGTGGAAATTTACTTTCGCTCGTTCTTAAGGGTGGAGTAAAGAGACTGGCCTGTACTGCTTCTAATACCTACGTCTCTCAGCCATGCGGACATTCCGTATCCCCACGTGTCTTTTCGGCTGTTAGTGTAGAAAATTTCTAAAGGCATAGAGAAGGAGACACCTTTGTCATAATAGCGTTCGCTATTTATCATATCCATGGCATCGGTGACAGTATACCACATAGAAACGGTAAAGCCGTTGTCGAAATTTCTAGAAACCTCAGTGCGAACGCCTTTGTCAAATGCCAAAAATTGCCCTGCGCTGATTTTCAGATCCATGTTGACGGCGGGTATGTCGTAATAGAAGTCTAAAAAGTACTGGCTTCCTTTATATTCTTGATATGTGGGGGTGAAGCCATTGAGCTTGCGAACCTCATTTTGAAATCCCAAGCCACTATATTCTCGTTTCCTTATGAGGGCTGCTTCCGCACCGATTGCCCAATCGCTGCCTACTGGGTAATAAAGGAGTTCTGAGGCTATTCCACCGAAGGCTACTTCAAAATGGCCTCCTGAAATTCTGGAATATAAAGCATTGCCCAAGTACCAATTTTTTTGAATAAATGCCTGATCGATCGTGAAAGAGTTTTCCTGCCGGTAACGAATGTAGTCACTACGAATATTAATAATTTGGGAAGGGTTTAAGCGGTCGGTATCGCGCAGGTCATCGGTCGTGGATGCAATGGTGTAGCCCAGCTGACATTGATACATGAGATCATCAAACAAAAAACCTTTGATTAAAGCCGCAAGCCCAAGGTCGTATTTGTATTTTCCGGTGGCACCTCCGAAAAAGGAAGCCATTCTGGGCCTGAAGGAGAAGTCAGTCCATGGCTTATTTTTGTGGTATAAGATTTCACGAGTGGCTTTTGGAGGGTATGTCACTTCTTTCATAGGGGAAAGGATGCTATGCTCGTATTTACTTATTGAGCCAGTCCTATAGTGTTGAAGGTCCTCGTTACGAAAGTCATAGCGGTGGCTAGGGAGATCGTCAGATTCGATAACAACAGTTACTTTAGACAAGTTGGATGGTAGCAAAGCTCTTAAAACATAGCTGATACGTTTATGGGTTTCCCGTTCTTCACGATAAACCTTATTCTCGAGTTTTACCCAAAGGGAATCTTTCTTTTCGTCTTTGGGATCAGGAGACAGAATAATATCAAGGACTTTAAATCCTTGTTCTGTAAGAGCAAAGGTGAGGTCTTGAGCAAGCATGTTTTTTTGGCGTATAAGTCCAAGTTGTTCAGTGTTTACAGGAGATTTGTATGGGAGAGGGTCGTCAATTTTGGGAAGAAAGCCCTTTGTTTCTCCTAGGTTGTGAGAGACGTTGATAGAACCCGCCAATTCTTCTCCACGAATATGACTGAGGGAAAAGTCCCAGTAATCGGCAAAGCGATATTTCAGACCATAATTTACTGGACTACTTTGTTTGCGCCCGTGTGGATTGGGTTCTTTTCTTTCATAGTCTGTGGAGTCGTATTCTGCTACAATTGCCAGCTTTTGTAAGGCGGAGTCTCTTTTGTGATACCATGGTAGCCAGCTGAAACCGCCAAATATTCCATTGATGCGTTTGTTGCCAAAGCCGATACTTGTTTCTGCATTAAAGTCAGGCCATACTTGTGTGAAGACGAGGTATCGGGATTCGAAGAGCTTGCTGCCGTGAAAGTCTTCCAGGCCTACTGCAATGCCTGGCAGAGCGTAGTCACTATCCTGAGGCTGAATAAGACTAAATTTTACGTTAGCGCCCTTGTCAGCATAGTCCCCAAATCCATGGGGAGATAGGACGACATCAGAGACACCGCTGAAAACACGGTAGTTTCCAGAGATTTCAAGTCGTTCGAGGGGCTGAAAGTGGAGGTTGTAGTTTCTATAAGGAGGTACCCAGGAGAAGCCTACTGCTACTGTTCCGCTTTTACCCACTCTTGCGGAAGGCATGTTGAAATAGCCCATTTGGAGAAGGTGGTTGTAAAATGATGGAGGGGGATTTTTCTCCATTTTTTCCCAATAGCTGACGATTTCAAGATTACGAAGTAAGCCGTTCTCTGTAAGGGTAATAGCTGTGTTCTCTGGAGGATATTCCTGTTCTGTATATGCAGAAACAAATTTTGCGCAGAAAAGAAGTAATAGAATTATTTTGTAGTTCATTTCGTCAAGCACGGGGTAATAAAAGGCTACCTTCATATCAAGCGAGGGGAAAGTTTTCAAGAAGCAAATCTGGATGGATAAAAGATTGGAACAATTCTTGCATTAACAGTAGATAATGGAGGGGTGGTGATGAACCAAAATCAGCTTCTTTCGCAACTAAAGTTTCTTGAACAAGTGCAAATCAGTTCTAGCAATAGAAATGTCATTGTTCTGGCCAATCCCAAAAGTGGAGGGTCTTTTTTCCATTTTGCTCTTATAGAAGTGCTTCGCTACAAGAAAAATCAGTTTACGTATAAAGGGGGATTTAGTCATCACAACCTATATTGGCCGAAGGTATTGGCTGAGAAAGCATCGGGGCAAAATACTGTCGCTCACCATCATTCTCTTGGAAACCAGGATAATATTTATTCGATTCAAAGGGGGCAGTTGATACCTATTGTACTTTCGAGGAATATTTTTGATACAATTGTGAGTTTACGAGATCATCTTTCGAGAGCAAAGCCAGAGGAAACGGGCTGGTTTTTTTCTGTATTCCCCCCGAGTAGGTTAAAGAATTTTAAGCTCTTATCAAATGAAAGACAGTTAGATTTTCTCATTGAACGATTTTGTCATTTGTTCTTTGATTTCTATATTTCCTGGAAAGAAGCAGCTCAATATAAGGTGATCAATCCGCTATTTATTACATATGAAGAGCTTATTGGAGATAAGGTGGGAACGGTAATTAAAGCTGCTAATTTTATCGGAGAAGAGGTCTCAGAGGCGATGACTTTGCAGTGTGTTCTAGAACTTGAGAAAAACAGGAAAAGGGAAATTCGTTTTAACGAAGGACGAATTGGTCGGGGGAAAGAAGTTCTTTCAGAAGAGCAGGTGAAGAAGATTTGTAAAATATCAGAGTTCTACCACTCTTTTGATCTTGAAGGGCTGGGTATATTCCAAAAACAAAGAATTTAGACAGGGAACAGTATTCCGATAACATGATTTTTGAAGATACCACTCTGAATAATTCCCAAGTGGCAGTGTATAAGTTTATCTTCGCCGTTTTTTGATTGTATCATGAGACGAGCTTGGCTTTCTGGAGCGTGGTTAAGTTTATCGAGTGAAGTTTTCCATTCACCCGCTCCTTTATGGACGAGGTTGTGAAAGTCTTTTACAAATTTTTCAGGACTCCATCCGAGGGAACTTTTGACGTGATTATTTACAAACAATAGTTTGTCTTTAGACTGGGAGTATATAAGAATCGTACAGGAATTCTCATTACGAAAGCTGTCGAATAAGCGGCGTAGATCGATGGCATAGTGGTCTAGGCTGACATTTGAAAATCGAGGGGAGCTTCCGCCCAGGTTATTAATACCACGAAGTCTTTGTGCTGTTTCGAGGCATCTTTGGAGGCGTACAGCGGCATCGTAGGGGGTATGAATTTCTTTATTGGATGATACACTCATGGGTTGGTATAAGTGGTCTATATTGGAACTTTTGAACTCATTGGAGTCAAAAACTTCCATCAATGGATGGTTACTACTTTCCTCTGTCTCTTCTACATGTTCTTGGGGAGTTGGAACAGAGCCTAGTTGTAGCAGGGTTTTTACTTCGTAGTTGAGGTCGCGGACCTTGTTTTCTAATTTGTGTATGGTTTTATGTCTTTTTTCTAATAAAGCACTTTGTTCAGAAATGGTCTCTTGGTATTCGGATAAGAGTTTGTCTTTTTGAGAGAGTTGATCTTGCATGCTTAGCTGGTAGTTATGGAATTCTTCTTCTCTTTTTTCAATTCCAGCACGGAGGTTCTCAATTTCCTGGTGAGTTTCTTGAATTTCTTGGGTTTTATGGAAGATATCCTGATTTTTTTGTTCTATTTCTTTTTCTATCTCCGTGATCGTTTGATCTTTATTCAGTAATAATAAATTCAGGGAGTGGATCGTTTCTTGTGCACTTTTATGTTCTGAAATGAGAGCTTCTAAAGGAGCTGCAGCGGAATTCTGAGGGGTAGGTTCATCTGTGTGGATAGCATCAGATGATGCGTATTCTTTGGAGGGAAGCTCTTCTGCCAGAAGCTTTTTTAGCTTCGTTTCAACAAGGATGGAGACCTTTTGCTTCATCGCTTCTTCCCAACGGCCTGCGATATAAAACAAAAAAGTACAGCCTACTAGGGATAATAGGAGACCAGAGGTAAAGAGCTCCCATGCCATTTCGGATGAGGGATAGAACTGAAAGTATGAGGAATAAAATATTATGGGCAGGAGGTAGAATCCAACTATCCCAATGTGGAGTTGTTTTTTCTGAAAGAAATGTGAATCAATTTTTTGTAGCATACCAAATGGCCCGGATTCAAACCTTGCTGTCTAAATTCAGGAAACATCTGAAAAATAACATTGATCAAGTTAAAGCGCCATGTTTAGATTAGAGTATTGTGTAATACTCGTAATTTTGAAACTACAATGTCTAATTGACTGTTTAAGGAGCGTGGTTTGATAGGGAGATATCTGTGATCAAGGCTACACCGGATATTATAGAAAGTATTTTCCAGGAGAAGGGTATTGGCGAAAGGGATATTGCTTTCGTTGAAAAATCTCCAGGTATTTGGCGCTCTTTTTTTTCAATGCGTTGGATTTTAGCATCATTTTTAGCTTCCTGTGTTTTATTGGTGAGTTTACTTTTCCTTTGGGGCAAAGAAAGTATGTATTGGAGCCTTCCTTTTCTTGCCATTTCTGTGATATCGGGAGTCTTAAAAAGGCGGAGGTTTTCTGGGCTCGTTTTGGAAAAAGGGGGTATTTCATATCGAAGTGATGATTTTGCGATCTTTGTGCCTTGGGGGAATTTGGATAGACAAAATCCAGTAGCAATAAGTCCTGAGGGTTTTTTGTGTTTTACGCTCTTATCAATCGTTCCTGGTAAAGGATATATGGTGAAAGCAGCGCATTTTGAAACACGAGATATGACTGATGATCCTCCTTTCGAGCTAGAGGG
>JBLFWS010000020.1:0-33258 GCA_047611865.1 Chlamydiales bacterium | reverse complement strand
CAACTTCATAAGGTTCAAAATACTTCCGGTGATATTCAATTTGGAATCAACGAAGTGAACTGTCCTTTTAAACAGGTTGCCCTTATCTTTTTGCATAAGGAAGTCATTAGCTTCCTGCTGAGTAATCACCCCATTCTTTGCAACTTCAATCCTGTCCCAGCGATCTTTGACGTCTTTCAGGGTAATTTCATTTCCAGGTACTAGCTTGTCATCCTTTTCAGGAGCAAAAAGTTCGAAAACATCGGCCCCTTTATTTGTCAGAATACCGGCGGCAAACATTTCAGACTGCCCGGCTATGGTCGACATCCACATAAGAATCACCGCAAAAACCAAAAGAATATAATGCTTTCGGTTTTGCAAAGCAGTTTTAAATAATAGTAGCATTGTTAATTACTCTCGATGTCTAGAATCACGAAAATCTCGTCATAAACGAACGTGAAATTTCAAAAAAAATCAAAAAAGTGGGGAAAAAGTCCAAAAAAGCAGGCGTTCGTAATTTTAATACACGCCCTAGGCTTCCTGTTTTTCCATTAGGGCGAGATTACCCATTTTCCGAAATTTTTGATACCGTTGTTCAAGAAGAACTTCTGGAGAGAGCTCCTTAAGAACTTCCCATCGTTTGAGGATAAAGGATTTTATCCTCGAGCACATTTCCTTTGGATCCTTGTGCGCTCCACCAAGAGGTTCTTTAACGACCTCATCGACAATGCCCAGATCCATAAGATTTTCTGAATTCAGCTTGAGGGCTGTAGCTGCAGCAGTACTTTTCCCAGCGTCCTTCCATAAAATGGATGCACAGCCTTCCGGCGAAATAACAGAAAAGTAGGCATGCTCAAGAATTCCAATAACATCCCCGACAGCAGTTCCCAATGCTCCTCCGGAGCAACCTTCTCCCACAACAAGCACTATAATAGGCGTCGTTAGTCGGACCATTTCTCTGAGGTTTTCAGCTATCGCCCAAGCTTGTCCACGCTCTTCAGCTGCAAGACCAGGATAGGCTCCAGGGGTATCAATAAGAGAAACTACGGGAAGGCCAAATTTCTCAGCAAGACGCATAAGTCTTAGAGCTTTACGGAAGCCTTCTGGATTTGGCATTCCAAAGTTACGATGGACACGGCTTTCGGTATCGAAGCCTTTCTCATTGCCTATTAGAATACACTTTAATCCACCAATTCTCGCAAGGCCCCCCACAACAGCATTGTCATTGCCAAAGTACCTATCACCGAAAAGCTCAGTAAAGCTATCACAGATATTTTCGATAATACCCAAGGTTCTAGGCCGTTGTGGATGACGACAAATTGTGATCCGCTCCCAAGGAGTTAGCTTGGAGTAGATATTCTTCTTAAGTATTTCGAGATTCGTTTCCAGTTTGAGGATATCTTTTTCGCTCAGAAGGGATTTATCATCTTTCTCCTCTTTGAGAAGATTGATGGTTTTCTCGTATTCTGCAATTTGTTTTTCGTGAGGTAAAGTATTCAAAGGTTCTCCTACCTATTTAGAGGCTTTTCCCAAACCTGGAAGTTTAGCGTCAAAAAAATCGGCCACAAGGTGAATATACGTAGGCTGTGTGATCACAATAGAATACAGCTCTTCGATATCATCAGTCTTAAGGCGGATACATCCATCGCTTTCATACATGCCGATACTGCTTTGGTCTTCCTCTAACTTTCCTGTTTTCTCATTTTCTCCCCATGGCAAGCCATGAATTCCCATGCCCTTAGCAGGAGCCGTACAACCGTAAATTTCCTCTTCAAACGGAATCCACCTGCTACCAAAGACACGAATCATTTCCACTTTTTTGTGGTTAAAGAATCCCTTTATACCGGGTTTATAGATAGCTACACGATTTCCAAAAGAATAGGTTCCGAGAGGAGTTAGAGATCCGGAGGGCAGGTGTTCATCAAGTCGACCAAGACCTACCTCGTAGGTTCGCAATAAGGTTTTTTCTTCTTTATCATGATCATAAGCATAGAACCACAACTTAGAACGTGAAATATCTACGACCAAGTGAAAGGAAAAGTCTTTATCTTTGTTGAAAATATTGAAACGATCTCCGTTGACAATATTTTGTGCGAAGTAATTTTTAGCTCTCGATAGGCTTCGTGAAATGAAATAGCGAGAAGTTTTAAAATGAGCAGCGTAGTCTGCTATCCATGCTGGGCGTCCCTTAATCCAAGGTACTCTACTAGTATAAGATATTGTTTCGACGAAAGGGAGCTTGGGCTCGGCGGTGTTAAAGAGCTCGTTTATGCGATCTGCATAGGGAAGGTCTTCATCTCTAGTCATTTTCTTTTGAACAAGAGTTTCGCTAGCGTTGTCGTTAAATACAGCTTCACCCTCGACAACCTCAGCAACCTGATTATCAAGCACTATAGCTACGGGAGATGAATTCGCCACAATTTGTTTGTTTTCACCTTTATTTTTTCCCCCTTTTAAGAGAGCTGCAACAAAGATGCTGCTAAACAATAAAACTGTGACTAAACCCAAAAGCTTCGGAAAAGACATATTCGCCCACCATTTTAGTTATGTGTGATGCTAAACCCAAATATACTAACTGGATATAAATATTAAACTATTACGCCTTATCTTGCAATATATGCCTTCACAAATCCAATACTCTATATTTTAAAATGGGACATTTCTGCTTTCCCCCCTTAAAAATGGCCTAATTCGAGCCAAATCCGCAATCTTTTTAAAATACATTCGAGTAAAAGCCTATATTTTGACGAGAAATAGGCAAAATGGACGCTGATTCCGGTCGTGTATTACAATTAGGGAATTCTGGTTTTGAAAACATCTTGTCATGATTGAGAACGCTCCTGACTCTCGAAACTTAGACAAATAGCTAAGTTATACTCAACAGGAGATCAACTCTCAATCCAGACCAGCGAGCCATTGGGAACTCTTTCAAAGATTGCCAAAACATCGTTTTTTTCCATTCGGATACATCCCTTTGAAACAGGCTTTCCCAAGAGTTCTTCATGATTTGTCCCATGAATGTAAATCATTCTTTTACGAGAATCTACTGATTTACCTGCCGAATTCAATCCAGCGTTATAACCTTGCTCAAGACCCTCAAGCCAAAGGATACGGGTAAGTATCAAGTCTTGATCTCCTCCAGAGCCCAAAACCCATTTTCTGCCAGTACTTTGCCTCCCAACAAAAATCGTATCAGGAGCTGAAGAATAGCCAAATTTTTCTGAAACGCGGTGTAATCCCAAAGGAGTTTGTCCACTGCCGACTTCTTGCCCGATTCCATTTTTTGCAGTGGAAATGGTATAGGAGTACTTTAGTTTTCCATTAGTAAAAACTTTGATTTTCTGCTCTGACACACTAACAACCAAAAGTTGTTTAGTCATCGAATATCCCGATCTGGAAAGTCTACTATAAAATTCCCCAGAAATTTCCTCACCGAAAAGAGAAGACGATAAAAAAATTAAAGAAAGCGTTAGTGAGCGAAAAATAGTCATATCACAAATTTCCCTTTAGCTATCGCTAGAAGTAGAGGATAGCTTCCAGGAATAAACTTTTGGTTCTACAGGAATTGAGTAGGCCAAAAGAAAATCCGCAGACCAAAAATGATTATCTCCTGCAAGAGGTATCACCTGTAATGAGTGTGCTGGGGATGGAGCCTCAATCTTAATAGAGGAATGCTCTCCCCTGATATGAATTGTTTCCACTGTTCCTTCGTAACGATCCAAAGACCGAGGGCTTACTTTCAGTCCATTGATATCACAAGACTTGCCCTTCACGTAAAAAGCAAAAGCTAAATTTTCGTTTACCTCAAGCCCATAGGGGGAAACTTCCAAAGTGAGCTCTCCCGATGAGTAGACCTGAGAAACATCCATCCAAATGCCACTATGTCCTGGAACAGCGAGGTGAGCAGTAGAAGTATTTCCTGTTTGCATCGCAACCTTGCAGCTTCCTTTCAAAATAAAGCCGTCTTCTCTAGCTTCGAAAAAGGCCTCGGGGTTACTTTCATTTTCAGGTCGAAAAGTACGTTCAATACCAAAATTCTTACAATCTCCCAAAGGAAGGAGTTGTGGTCCATAGTTGATTACAGAAAGCTCATCTTTACAAAAAGTTCCCAAGCCGGTGTTACTCCCGAGTAGAGTACACGCCACATGGGAATCCTCTGAACGAGCCCCTATTAAAGCCACATGGGGATCACAGAAGGATGTTTGCATCGAGAATTGTTGAGGCATCGGGGTTGTCACCAAACTGTCAATCCAGAAAGATAAAATTGAAACATAGGCAAGAAAAGAGAGATCTTCATTTTCTACCTTTTCCGGTAAAAAAGACTGCTGCTTTTGCACTAGATCTTCAATCTCAGAATTTCCACAAAATGTTGCAACAGAATGAAATAACAAGATGTTAGCAGATAGGATGTCGAGTAAGGATGCTTGATTTTCTTTCCAGAATAAGCCATGAGTGGGACAAGCCCTATGATCTATAGTATGATTCACCTGCCATTCAGCTGCTTTTGATGCAGAAGATAAGAGGTTTGCGTCATTAGCAACCCTTCCTAAAATAGCCCAGACAGCTCCCATTTCCGCTTGCAGTTTTGGTTGAGGCAAGGTCGCCCAAGGAAAGTACCCTCTCCACTCCATAGGACACGCTCCAGTAGAATGAAGTTTCGGTGAGACCCTTTTCTTGGCCACTGAAAGCATTTGCCCATTCAAAGCAATAAGCCCGTCTATAAGCTGAAAGTCTCTGTCGAAAGTAGAGTACTTACTCCGATTGTAGGCTGCAAGAACAGGTTTTCTTAGTTCTTCATTCTCTTCTGAAAGTTCCAACATGCAGTTTAGCGCCAATATTTTGCGCTGAATATCCAGATCGTTTTCGAGTTCGTTATTCTTGTGAATTTCATCTTGTGACAGAGCTTCATCTATCAGGGAAGGATCAATGGTTTTACAGGATAAAAATTCTGCGACAAGTTTTTCAAAGGAACTTAGTGACTGTTTTTCGGAAAGCAAAGCTAAATAATATTTCTGTATTTTTTCACCCGACATATAACGCCCTCTCTACGACGGAAATTATTACACCTAATTACGAATTAATTATTACCCATAAGCTAAAGTGTTAAGGCTTTTCTTGCAATCACCTTCTTTCCATCCCTCTCGCGAGGAATTTTCATCATCCTGTTTCCAAAGTATTTTATTTCAAAACAAATTCAAAAATTTGACTCAAAATTGCTATCGAATGAGTTATACAGAAATGACTTCATGAATGGGTATACAAAGAGCAAGGGATATTCTTTAGGCAAGCATTAGACAAAAAAACGGCTTGGTAAGTTATTTATACCAAGCCGTTTCAACATTTACTGATGCAAGTTCACAAATCTAACTCGTGATGCCCCTGCATCAAAACGGAAAGCTAGGAAAGAAAACTCTTAGTAGCCTCTGTAAGATAACATTTGCTATCATAGCAGGGTGTTTACGCCGTTAGTATGGACGATATGTGTGAGTATTTGTATCTGCATTCACTAGAGGCTCGTCACCCTCACCTTTCAGAATAGCTTCAACCTGCTGACGCATCTTCTTGCCTGGTGTAAACTTCACAGCACTTCTGGCTGGAATAACTATTGGTACAGCTGCATCTTTTGGATTGCGGCCTATTTTCTGCTTACGCTCAACGACTTCAAATACACCGAAATCACGAAACTCAAGACGATCTCCATTGGATAGATATTCAGTCATCGTATCCAGGAAAGCTTGAATCACATTGCGAACATCGTTTGGATGTATCCCTTTCTTCTGTGATATTGTATGTATCAATTTCTTCTTCGTCACGGTTGCCATAACCTGGACTCCTTTGTTAAAGTGCTACCGTTAGTTAACTTCCTATGCTTATCCCTTAACCACGAATATTTTCCGACTGGTCAATTTCAGGCAAGTTCTTTTTTTAATTCATTTTTTTGAGGGTGGCAAAACCGACACCTCTAAACATCAAACCACTTATAATAAAAATTTCTAATTTGCTTTCAAGAGTATTATCAAAAAAAAACGATATAGACCTCAAACTAGTCTCACAATCACCTTTTTCTTTTTTCCTGATCCGAGTAAAAGAAGGCGTCCTTCGATAAAGTGGCCTTTTGAAAGGGTGAGATCTTCATCATCAACCTTAACATTATTAAGATAAGCTCCGCCATTGCGGATTAGACGTCGACCTTCACTTTTGCTAGAAAGTAGTCCAGCTTTTACGGCGACGTCAATATATTTGCACCCTTCAACTTCATTTAATGACAGATTTGCGTTTGGCATATCCTTAGAAAGGCCTTCCAGCATATCACCATCCAGTTCTGTCTCAGAACCTGGCTTTACTCCATCTGTAACACGAATTGCTGTTTTCATGCCCTCTTCCCCATGAACAATACGCGTAACCTCTTCAGCAAGACGCTTTTGGGATGTATTTGGGACATAGCCCTCTTCTCGCATAGCATTTTCGTACTGCCGTATTTCCCTCATATCCATGAATGTCAGTAAACACATCATTTTGATGACATCAGCATCAGGCATACGGATAAAGTACTGGTAGAATTCAAAGGGAGACAATCGTTCTGGAGACAACCAAATCGTGCCTTCTTCCGATTTTCCAAATTTCTTTCCGTCACTACGTGTTAGAAGGGGAAAGGTCACCCCATAACAAGTTTTCCCACGTACCTTACGAATCAGCTCTGTCCCTGCTGTGATATTCCCCCACTGATCGCTCCCTCCCATCTGAAAGGTAACACCATGCTCGTCAAAGAGATGGAGGAAATCGTATCCCTGAAGTAGCTGATAAGAAAATTCAGTGAAGCTCATTCCTTCTTCAGAATTCAAGCGTGAGCGTACACTTTCTTTTGCCAACATTGGACCAACTCGAAAATGCTTGCCTATATCCCGTAAAAATTGAATGAAGCCAAATTCTTTAAACCAGTTGTAGTTGTTAAGTATAATAGCTCTGCAATTCGACTCATCAAAATCGAGAACTTTTTCCAGGTTCTTGCGAATGCCGTTAAGATTTTGTTGAATGATATCATGATCGAGAAGTTGTCTCTCAGAATTCTTTCCTGAGGGGTCTCCAACCATTCCTGTGGCTCCACCAATAATCGCTACCGGAGAGTGTCCCAGACGTTGAAACCACGCCAAACCCATGATCGCGACAAGGTTACCTACATGAAGGCTATCGGCTGTTGGGTCAAAGCCAACATATACCTTTACGGGAGTATCAACAATTTTGGAAATGTCCTCACTGGTCATATCCTCAATAAATCCGCGCTCTTTTAAAAGCTCGATTACATTTGGCTGTCGTGGTTCAATACCGTTCATCATCACTGTCTTCTTCGTTGTTAATGTCATCTATAGAGGTTTATAAGAAGGAATATCCTTAACAATATGCGGTAAATGTATAGTACGTAAGTGATTTTCTGTCAACTGCCTACATGGACAATTTAAAACCGTTCCCTGCAGCTAATCAGGGGATAAAAGGGCCTTTTTCAATAATAGTTTTCCCAAAAAAAAATAAGAAAAATAAGTCCCTTGCCAGCATTGACTTATAAAAAAAAAACATGATAAGAATGGAACACCTTAAAATCAAATGCTTCAAGTAAATAGCCTAGCACGACACATTAAACTTTTTTGGACAACTCATGACAAGCAACGCTCCTCCCCAAACATCTCCTTATATAGCCCTGAGAAACCTCCTGGCTAATACATCTAGCGAACTTCTTAGTGGTCTTTTATTGATACTGGCAACAGTAATCTCTTTTACTCTAGCCAATTCCGCATATACCCAAGGCTACCTGAACTTTTGGCAAACTCCCATTACCTTAAGTATTGGCTCATTTACACTCTCCCAAACCTTACAGCATTGGATCAATGAAGGGTTGATGACCCTTTTCTTCTTCTTTGTAGGCCTTGAAATTAAAAGAGAAATTTACTACGGCGCGCTTTCTTCCTTAAAGAAAGCCATGCTCCCTATCATCGCAGCAGTTGGAGGAATGGTTACCCCGGCGCTGATATTCGCCCTATTCAATAACGACACAAGTGCTGCTCACGGGTGGGGCATCCCTGTTGCCACAGACATTGCCTTTGCTGTTGGAATTCTTGCTCTTTTCAAAAACAGAATCCCCCCATCGTTGCTGATATTTCTCTTAACGCTGGCCACAGCTGACGATATGGGTGCTATCCTCATCATAGCCCTTTTTTATGGAAAAAATATTCAGATGGGTTTCCTTATAGGAGCCATCCTCTCTTGCGGCTTTTTACTTCTGGTCAACCGACTAAAGGTCTACAGCACATTCCCCTACATCTTTCTGGGAGTACTACAATGGCTACTTTTACATAAAGCAGGAATCAACCCGGATATTGCGGGTGTCATCACCGCCTTTTCTATCCCTTTAGCAGGAAAAATTCAATCTCCTCACTTCATCGAAAGTCTTGATGAACTAAGAAATGACTTTAGCTTTCATAATGAAGAACAAGATAAGCACTTTCAAAGAAGTGAAGGCCAGGAAATAACTCTTCGCAAAATTCAGCTTACAGTAAAGCACGTATACTCTCCTTCTCAGCGCCTGATTAACTCCTTGAGACATTGGGCCTTATTTGTAATAATGCCCATCTTTGCACTGGCCAATACAGGCATTCCGATCAACCTCTCAGACCTTCAACATTTGTTCGTTGACAACCTTGCCATTGGAATCGTCGCCGGCCTGGCCTTGGGCAAGCCAATAGGGATCTTTGGAGCTTCCTATCTTGCTGTCAGATTCGGAATGGCGGATCTCCCTTCTGACATGAGTTGGAGACATGTTTCTGTAGCAGGTCTATTAGGAGGTATTGGCTTTACAATGTCTTTGTTTATCGCAGAACTTTCTTTTACAGGTGCAAGCGTTGAGACCTGCAATGCGGCCAAAATTTCAATCTTACTAGGTTCTTTCTTATCAGGAATTCTTGCATCCCTGATTACTCTGACCTACTTAAAAACTTTGCCACAAAAAGCATAAGTAATTTCTTTATCTCCCAATCCTCACAAAAAAAAAACCGCTTTAGAATTTCTTCTAAAGCGGCTTCAACTCCGGAAGTAGGACTCGAACCTACGACAAATGGATTAACAGTCCACTGCTCTACCAACTGAGCTATTCCGGAATGATTAAGGCGCAAGAATACTTCAGCAGCAGATTTTAACGCAAAGGGTTTTCACACTTTTCTTCTTCAATTTATTTTTCTATATTTTTATCAAAGGGCTTGAGTTTTTTCATGAATTTATCTGCCTTCTTGCTCGTCTCAATAAGACCCGGTTTTATAGGGCTTTCTTTCAACGGGTCACCCTTCTTATTTTCAGTACCTATCTCCAATTTCACTTGCGGATCTTGGCCCGGAAAAAAAATCCCCTTAAAAAGATCTTTAGGTAGTTTCAAGACGTTTTTCAATATTTCATGAAATTTCGGTATTTTCGTGACATAGCCAATCATAGCTCTGATAATAAAGCGAATAGCCTGCTTTGAAGATAGCTTCCCCCCCCGTCCTATATCAGCAAGCTGAATATTTTTAATTTTAGTGTCTGTTGTACCCAAAACTGGGTGTTTCACTTCAAATTTCATATTTTTCACTTGAAGATTTTTGATAACAACCCGTCTTCTATTCCCCGAAATCATGCCATCACTTTCCTCTAACTCTGCATTTGGATCTAAATTATTTAAAATTGGAGTCCAATTAGTTTTCTTACCGCTTGCATCCAACATTTCCATAAACAGTTTCACCTCATCCAGGATCACGTCATTTACTTCTATGGGGTCATTCAATAAATTCAGGAAATTCATTTTAAGGCTCACCACGTCAGCTTCCAAAGCAAAAGGCCTTTTGATACCTTTAGGGTTAAAAATACGCAAAGAGCGCATTTCAAGGCCCTCTAAGGAGACATCTACGCTTTCCATCTCCACTGATACCCCAAATGCTTTAGTCAACATCCTTTTCATAAGAGAAACACGCTCAATCCAGACAAATGTGGCAAGAACCGATGTAAGAATAAGTATAAGAATAATTATGTACGTGAATGCTTTGAAAATAATTTTTAACATTTCGGCCACCTTTTCAACTTTTTTATTACTTATCTCCTAAATAAGAAATAAAAGATAACTCAGACGCCAGGGCAATCGCATTATAATAATTTATTGACCTTCTCACGACAGTAAACTCCGGGATTCAGAAAAAACATCCCAAATTTAATCGATGATAGTTGCTTATCGTGAGTACTGAGTTTCAGGCTTCGAAATCCGAAAGAGGTGCTCGCCATGTTTTTGAACCTAAACGAGTTCGTTATCCTACGGCCTGAATATCCGCTTCCAGTTGCTCTCCACCCCACCTCACGGTGACGCAGTTACTTTCAGCTGCAAGATTGCAACATTTCTTGAAGAGGACTCTCACCTCTCTTATCGTATACCATCACAAGCGCACTGCCGCGCCTCTGAGAGTGTCAGGGAATTTTATTGCTTAGTTTTAAGTGACATACACCTCTTTGGTATGGTAATTTATTAGCATCTTGAAGCCTTTGATAGGCTACTCTGAGATACTTTCCCCTAATATCTACATAAATTGGCCGACTTATGAACAAATCCACGAAAGCATCACCCAAAGTTCATTATAAACTCTACACTCCTTGTAGAACGCAAATTCAAATGGAATTCTTTAGCCCCGATGAACGAATTCCTCAAGACCACAAGGCAAGAAGAGTTTGGGAATTTGTCGAAAAGATAGATACAGAACCATGTTTTAGAAAGAGTAAAACAATGGTTGGCTCTTCGGGACAACCAACAACATGTCCAAGAGTATTGTTTGCTCTTTGGTTATATGCTTTTATTGATGGTGTTTCTTCCGGACGAAAAATCAGCGAATTATGTAAAGAACATGATGCATACCGGTGGATTGCAGATGAAGTCCCCATAAATCGGACAATGCTCTGCGATTTTAGAAGTTCTGACCCAACAACTTTTAATGTTTTACTAACTAGGCAGTGTTTTCAAAAGATTTCTTCTGTTATATAATTTAAACTCAATAAAACATTCTTTGGTGGTTTTGATATGGCAGGCAACCATCCCTAGAAGTAAGATTCAATCAACAGTCATAAAAATTCCAATATATTTGCCCTGATTCACTGACACTCTCAGAGAAGCGGCATTATGTAGGCCGGGTCGTAGCGAGCTTGCGAGCAAGACCCGGTATAATGGTAAGAAAAAAATGTGAGCACCAGCAGGTGCGCCACTCACTCAGAATTTATAATGGCAGACAGCTATTCCAAGTTATACTATCGCTTAAAATATTTAGCTTCTAAGAAATATCGAAAAACTATTTTAAAATATTGCCTATAATTCGATTGCCCTACCAAAACGCTAAGACCGTGAAGGAAAATCAGAAGAAAAAAAAAGAATTAACTACAGAGAACACGGAGAACACTGAGAAAATTGCGTTGGTGCATGAATAGACGGAATTTCCCTAAATGTTATGCCTGTTCTCAAATTCTAGATTGAGGAAACATGACATGGTAAAGAAAAAGGTGGCCTGGTCTTCTAAGGAGAGAATATCTCGCTTGGAAAAGCATTTGCATCAGAGCCTTCAACTGCAAGATCTGAAAATTTAGGCTGAGCTCCTTAGAGCGACTTTCCGTACCGTTGGACTTCAGACCCCTATATATGCCCAAAACCACCAGTACGAATAGCAACTCTAAGGGTTTTGACAAAGTTTTCATAGCTGTCATCGCCATATTCATTGCTTTCGTTTGGTGAGATACTCTCGTGCCAGAGGTCTAATTGATTGGCACAAGTATGTGTGTAAGGAAGAGCAGAAGGAGCTCCGATTCTTCTTTCTTTTAAAGTTATGCGAACACCTGGAGGTAGGCTTTCAGCGCCTGTGACAAAACTGATAAGATCTTTTACATCTTGATCACTGGTGTCTTTGTCATGTATAAAATCAGCCAAATACCCGGCCTTTGATTGAAAGGCTTCACTTCTTTCAGGTACATCTTCAGGATTCAGCTTGAACATTTGTGCGATCTCTGTACGATCAAAACGACCTTGGATCTTTTCAGAAAGTTCTGTTGAGTCACATGTCTTCCACTGACTATCCCAGTATTCTTTGCGTTCTTGATCACTATCCCTTGGAATGTATGTAAGCATCCCCTGGCCCAGGGCATGCAAAGCTTCAATACCGACAAACTCTTTCTCCAGATAATGAATCACACCTTGACGAAAGCTCTGCCATTGACTTTCGTCTTCAAACTTATCAGGCACTTCTTCATCAAAAGTTAGGATATCCTTTGCCTCCTTAAGGGCTTCTACGTTAACGTCACCAAAAGTCTCTGTACGGAATAGCGCAAGATAATCTTTAAAAAGAGGGTTGTTTTCTTCAAAAGCTTGCAGAAGCTTTCCCCTTGTATCCGCTGAAATATTTTCTGGTGATTCCAGAAAATCTTGGGAATCAAAAAGCTTGATTTTATCAATCAGGCTCTTATTAAAAAAGCATCCCGTAATAAGTTTGTCTTGCCAGGGATCCGTTCTCGTATTGGTAGACAGACAAGAAGCCATTATGATTTTACCTAAGTTTTTCAGGTTTTCCCTATCTTGATCCAAAGACCCTTCTCTTAACTTGCAATTGAGATTTCCCTCTTCATCTTTTAGAAAAATCGCCGTGTCTTCTTTTGCCGTACCTTTATTTAATGAGCTTTTTATAAGCAGACGGAGATATTCTTTTGCAAGACCTCCATAATCCACACCCGTTTCTGTTTGACCTTCCCTTCCTTTAAAGTGAATAAAAAGGCGTACTTTCTCACTACTTACTGAAGACAATTTTTGTGCAAAGGATGAAAATTCCTTTTGCAAACTCTCTTTTGTATCAAAATCAGAACGATTAACATCCACCCTTACAACACTAATGCCCCCTTCACCTGAACTACTTCCCATTCCTCCAGAATCAAAAAAGACTCTACAGCCATTTGGACGCGAAAAGTTCAGGTTTAGCAAAGGACAAGTACGACAGACAATTTCTTGAGCTTGGGAGAAATTTGGCAGACTCTGCAGCTGAACGCAGCAACTGCAGTCAAGCCTTGCGAGCGCTTGAAGCTCTGGCAGACTCTGCAGATTATCGCAGCTTCTGCAGCTAAGACTTGTGAGCGCTTGAGGCTCTGGCAGACTCTCCAGCTGAACGCAGTGGTTGCAGTTAAGACTTGTGAGCGCTTGAAGCTCTGGCAGACTCTGCAGCTGACCGCAGTGGCTGCAGTTAAGGCTTGTGAGCGCTTCAAGCTCTGACAGACTCTGCAGCTGACCGCAGCTTCTGCAGTCAAGGCTTGTGAGCGCTTCAAGCTCTGACAGACTCTGCAGCTGACCGCAGTCACTGCAGTTAAGGCTTGTGAGCGCTTCAAGCTCTGACAGACTCTGCAGCTGACCGCAGTTACTGCAGTTAAGGCTTGTGAGTGCTTGAAGATTTGGCAGACTCTGCAGCTGACCGCAGCTTCTGCAGTCAAGGCTTGTGAGCGCTTGAAGCTCTGGCAGACTCTGCAGCTGACCGCAGTCACTGCAGTTAAGGCTTGTGAGCGCTTGAAGCTTTGGCAGACTATACAGATTACCACAGTCATAGCAGTCAAGGCTTGTGAGCGCTTGAAGCTCTGGAAGACTCTGCAGATTATCGCAGCTTCTGCAGTTAAGACTTGTGAGCGCTTGAAGCTCCTCTGGCAGACTCTTCAGCTGATCGCAGTGGCTGCAGTTAAGACTTGTGAGTGCTTGAAGCTCCTCTGGCAGACTCTCCAGCTGACCGCAGTAGCTGCAGTTAAGACTTGTGAGCGCTTGAAGCTCTGGCAGACTCTGCAGATTATTGCAGTGGCTGCAGTCAAGGCTTGTGAGCGCTTGAAGCTCTGGAAGACTCTTCAGCTGAACGCAGCCACTGCAGCTAAGGCCTGTGAGCGCTTCAAGCTCTGGAAGACTCTTCAGCTGAACGCAGCCACTGCAGCTAAGGCCTGTGAGCGCTTCAAGCTCTGGAAGACTCTGCAGATTATCGCAGCTTCTGCAGTTAAGGCTTGTGAGCGCTTGAAGCTTTGGCAGACTATACAGATTACCACAGTCATAGCAGTCAAGGCTTGTGAGCGCTTGAAGCTCTGGAAGACTCTGCAGCTGACCGCAGTCACTGCAGTTAAGGCTTGTGAGCGCTTGAAGCTCTGGCAGACTATACAGATTACCGCAGTCACTGCAGTCAAGGCTTGTGAGCGCTTGAAGCTCTGGCAGACTATACAGATTATCGCAGCTTCTGCAGTTAAGACTTGTGAGCGCTTGAAGCTCTGGTAGACTCTCCAGCTGATCGCAGTTTCTGCAGTTAAGACTTGTCAGCGCTTGAAGCTCTGGCAGACTCTGCAGCCTCTTAATGTTATTGTTTTTTATTAATAAATGAGAAAGGTTGCTTAAATTTTTAGTTAAAATTTTGCTCATTAAGTCCTCTGTAATCTCATTTGAGACGAGCTCTAAATGAGTGATGTGCTGAGCAAAACTTGCAACAACTCTTTCAGCTTTTTCAGCAGGAAAACAGAGCCTCTTTCCATTTCCAATTGTGATTACGACAGTGTCTGTAGCTCCGTCTCTTTCGTTTACCTGATGGTTTTTAATGAGTTCGATTTTTTCGATTAACTCTTCCTCTATTAGAGGGACATCTTGGACCCCAAGCTCAGGGTACCCGGTGCCCAAGGAGTAGACAATCTCACCTAGTATTTGAGATAGTTTGAGATTCTGAGGAAGATCCTTAAGACGTTGATAAGATCGTAAGAGATCTTTAGAAGAGGTCTCTACAACGGCCTCTTCATGCGAGATATATGGAGATAAAAGAATGTCAACAACGCTTTTTACTTTTTCAACTATTTTTAGGTTAGTTTCTGTCGCTATATCAGGTAGGATAGCTATGAGAGAAGTGATATTTGTAGATTCCAGAGTTTTTTGAACAAAATCTGTTAATTCGCGATGAGGAAGATCTGTTAAGTCGCTATTATTTAAGCCTTCTTCCTCTACTAATTTCGCTAAGAAGTTTGAACACGCTTCTTGGGAGGAAATTGGCAAATCAGGCAACATGTCCTCCTGCTAATAAATACAAAATCTTATTTTATCTATCGACATAAACGGCAATAACTGTAGTGGACTTCAAGTCCTAAAATATCTTGTGAAGGTAGGGTTGATTGTTACGAATGAGAGGGAAGGTCTCTAAAAGGTTTTGCTTATAGAGGGTTGAGTCATCATTGGAACTCTAAGATCTGCGGTTCCTACTTTTCGTAGAAAAACACGGTGTATGTCCAAAAATACAGAACGTCACCAAAATAAGGTTTGGATATTTGTAAGTCTCTATAATTGGGTTATTGCTCATCGAACATTATCAAAGAGGGCACGTAGACCTTGCACTCCAGCTATGGCTTCTGGCTTGATTGACCATCCAATGACTTTTGAAGAGTATATTTGCTTACCGTGTACCCAGAACTCGAAATACAAAGGAAAGTAGCTGTAGAATTAGAGGTGATTACGGGATTTGAAAAAGTGAGGGCTCCGAAACGATTTAGTTTCAAAGGAGCTGTTACAACAGTGGAGAAAATAGCATGTTAACATCCTCCCGTCCTACCCTTTCCCCTATGCTCTCCGTGTTCCCCGTGGTTAATTTTGTCCTTGACTTCCTTCACTGTAAGAAAATGACAAAAAAAACCGCCCCCCGGACTATGCCGAGTGGGCGGACTATGCGAAAAAGATTTATGGGTGCGTGAGCTTTTAGTAGCCCATGCCTCCTCCCATACCACCCATGCCACCAGGCATAGCTGCTTCTTCTGAATCATCCGGAAGGTCTACAACAGTAGCTTCAGTCGTAAGGAGCATAGAAGCAATAGAAGCTGCATTCTCCAGTGCTAAACGAGCTACTTTTGTAGGATCAAGGATTCCGCACTCAATCATGTCGACGTAGCGATCATTAAGAGCGTCGTAACCTTCGCTTTTAGATTTTGACAGAACGTTCTGCAGAACGATTGAACCTTCTTGACCAGCATTTTCAGCAATCTGACGTAGAGGAGAAGTAATAGATTTAGCGATAATTTGTAAACCAATTTTCTCATCTCCTTGAGCTTCTTCGATCAGCTTGTTGAGAGCAGGAATACAGCGGATAAATGCTGTTCCACCACCAGGAAGAATACCCTCTTCTACTGCAGCGGCTGTAGCATGCTGAGCATCTTCTACACGGTCTTTCTTCTCTTTCATTTCCACTTCCGTAGGAGCTCCAACTTTAATTACAGCCACGCCACCAGAAAGTTTCGCCAAACGTTCTTGAAGCTTCTCTGAATCATAGTCAGATGTACTTTCTTCAATCTGAGCTTTGATTTGAGAAATACGCTTCTGAATTACATCTTTTTTACCTGAACCATCGACAATTGTAGTTTCTTCTTTCTTAACTACAATTTTCTTAGCTTTTCCAAGCATATCAACAGTTGTATTCTCAAGCTTTTGTCCAAGTTCGTCGCTGATAACCTGTCCACCAGTCAAAGTAGCAAGATCTTCAAGCATAGACTTACGACGGTCACCAAAGCCAGGAGCTTTTACAGCACAGACCTTAAGTCCACCACGAAGACGGTTTACAACCAAAGTCGCTAGTGCTTCGCCATCGATGTCTTCAGCAACGATCAACAATGCTTTTCCAGACTCAGCAACTGCCTGAAGAACAGGAAGTATATCTTTAAGAGTGGAGATCTTTTTGTCGTATAGAAGAATGTAGGCGTCTTCGAGAACAGCCTCTTGACTTTCTAAATTTGTTACGAAATATGCAGAGAGGTAACCACGGTCGAAATTCATGCCCTCTACGACATCCAAGGTAGTTTCGATACCTTTAGCATCTTCAATCGTTACTGAGCCATCTTTTCCAACACGAACCATTGCTTCAGCAATCAGATCTCCGATTTCTGAGTCATTGTTTGCTGAGATTGTTGCAACCTGAGCAATTTCCTTTTGGTCCTTAACTTCACGGCTAAGAGACTTAAGCTCTGCTACGACAACTTTAACAGCTTTATCGATACCGCGCTTAAGGTCCATTGGATTTGCTCCAGCAGCTACGTTACGCAAACCCTCAGTGTAAATAGCTTCGGCAAGAATAGTTGCAGTTGTGGTGCCATCACCAGCTTTGTCAGCTGTTTTGCTAGCCACTTCTTTAACCATCTGAGCACCCATATTCTCGTGCTTGTCTTCAAGTTCGATCTCTTTAGCAACGGTAACGCCGTCTTTAGTGATCTTTGGGGAACCGAATGCGCTGTCAAAAATAACGTTACGGCCTTTTGGTCCAAGCGTTACACGTACTGCGTCAGCAAGAGTTTTTACACCCTTTAGCATTTTGCGACGCGCTTCTTCTCTGAATTTAATGCATTTAGCAGCCATTAGTTCAATCTCCTAATTTTGAAATGTGGTGGGTTTATTTACGCCTCGACAACAGCGACGATATCGTCAGAACTAATAATTACGAAATCTTCGTCTTCGAAAGAAACTTCCTGACCAGAATATTTTTCAATCAGAACACGATCATTGACTTTGACTGGAAAAGGTAAAGTCTTCCCATCCTTCGTCTTTTTCCCTGTTCCCAGAGCTACAACTTTAGCCAGTTCCTGTTTCTTTTTTGCTGTATCAGGTAGAATAATTCCACCTTTCAGAGTTTCTTCAGCTTCGAGCCTTTGAATTAGAACACGCTTTCCCAAAGGTTGAATTTTCGTTGCCTGTTTTGCTTGGGCCATTTTCACATCTCCTTAAATACTTAGTTTTAAGTATCTTTTCCTTTTCAAGGGTTATTTGAAAAGCTAACCTTATCCCAACACTGCTTTTTATTGCAATGTCAAATTTAGCAGTTTACGATTTTAAGTGCTAATTTATAAATCCCCCTCCTTTACCCTCAGAAACTTTTGCCTCCTAAAAACATAAGCATCACAGCATTTATTACTTAAGCAACTTATAGACATGGAGATACAAAATGGCACGATAGTTGCAAAAGTCAAGTGGCAAGCAAGGAGCCCACATGCAAATCCGCAACACTCTCGATGTGAAAAATAGAAAGTTAGATTCCCGTTCGCCTGTTTCGGATCAGGGCAAAAGCGAATTTCTTGAAAGTCTAAAAAGAACAGATCTTGTTAATGATATTTTTAATAATAGGAAAGAAAAAAAAGACGATGGACAAAACGTCAAACTTCGAATCTCCCAGTCAACCCGCGCCCTATCAAATAATTTAAAAAAAGACATCGCTGATTTTCTTTCGCAAAATAAAGAACTCTCCATTCATCTGGAAAAACTCGAACTTCCCGGGCAAGAGTATAATCAAAAAAACAAAAATAGTGACTTCAACATCAGAAAACTCAACATGTATATGCAGTGGCTGCAAATTCGAGAAGGCGGAGAAAATGTAGAAGGAGCCTCAAAGGAAGAGATTCACTCTTCAGAGGCTCCTTATATGGCCATCCACCAAATAGGAAAGGATCAGGAGATCCGAGATATCTTCTCTAGCAATGAGGACATGCGTATCTCCCTTCAAGAAAACCGCAGTAAGAGCGTCCCCAACTACTACTATCTTGTTTACCCTGAAACCTATTCTTTTAACTAAAGACTTGGGAAAAAATAGAAATTCCAGTGCTCTGTTAAGCTTAGATTTTTACAGAACACTAGTGAGCTTCAGCAACAAGCCCCGTTAATTTTTCCAACTCTCCAACCAGACTTTCAAATTTCCCTATTGCCGCATTTACGGGTTCCGGGGAAGCCATATCAATTCCAGCACCTCTCAATAGATCCAATGGATAACGTGAATAGCCCCCTTTCAAAAAGCCTAAGTAATCCTCACGATCTTTTTCTCCACCATTAAGAACCTTATCGGTAAGCGCCAACGCAGCACTAATTCCTGTTGCATATTGGTATACGTAAAAGTTGTAATAAAAATGAGGTATTCTCGACCATTCGATTTCGATCTCATCATCTATGACGACATCCGGCCCAAAGTACGCTTCATTCAGCTTTCGATATTCTTCTTTCAAAGAAGTGGGCGTAAGTGGAATACCTTTTTCCGCGTTTTCGTGAATCCACAACTCAAATTCCGCAAACATCGTTTGTCTAAATAGAGTCGCCCTGATGTCTTCAATTTTCTGGTTAATCAAATAAATTTTCTCTTCTTTGCTTTTGGCTTTTTTCAGCATCAATTGCATAAGAAGCTCTTCATTAAAAGTAGAAGCCACTTCAGCCACGAAGATCGGATAGTCTGAATAATGATAGGGCTGATGCTTACGGCTTAATAAACTGTGCATACTATGCCCGGCCTCGTGGGCCAAAGTGAACACATCATTCAATGTACCCTGATAATTCATCAGAATATAAGGCATACTATCGTAACAACCGCTTGAGTAGGCACCTGACCGCTTATTTTGATTCTCGTAACGATCTACCCATCGATCATCCTTCAATCCTTTCCTAAGTGCTTCCTGGTATTCATTTCCTAGCGGGGCCACAGATTCCACAATAACACTTTCTGCCTCTTCATATGTCATCTTCATATCTATCTCGGATACTAAAGGCACATACATATCATAAAGGTGCAGCTCATCCACTCCCATCAGACGCTTTCTTACAGAAGTATAACGGTGCAGGGCTCCAATTTTGGAACGCACGGCCTTAATCAAAGAGTGGTATACAGTGAGGTCTACATTTTTTGGAAAAAGCGCAGCATCGAGGCAGCTTGAGTATTTACGCGCTCTTGCCTGAAAGAGATGCCCGTTAACCTGGCCTGACAACATCTCGCATAGAGTGTTCTCGAATTCTGAAAATTTTCCGTGCAGACTTAAAAAGGCATTTTTACGCAAAACCCTGTCGTGCTCCCTCAGGTAAAGACCATAGCTCGCATGGGTAAGCTCTTTTTCCTCACCTTTCTCATTTAAAACAGAAGAAAATTTAAAATCAGCGTTATTCATAGCTTGAAAGCTCTTTTGAGCCGTCTGTATACTTTTAGCGGATAGAGCTAACAGTTCTTCCTGCTCGGCAGGAAGTGTATGCTTCTTCTTGCGTACAACTTTTTCCAGGTAAAAACTGTATTCCTTCAATTCTTCGGCTGAAAGGTATTTCTCCAAAATACTTTGATCAAGCAAAAGTGTTTCCGGCTCAAACCAGGCTGCTTCATGGGAAAGATCATGGTACAAGGTTACAATCTTGTCGTAATTCACCTTGTTTTCATCCAGAATAGTTTCCTCATCATGACGTAAATGGGCATAGGTGTAGAGTGTTTCAAGATGTCGAGAAACCCCCAAAAAGGCTTCCAGAGCCTCTTTATAGACTACAGCCCCCTCTCCCAGCCGACCTTTAAAGGCCTGCAGCTCCGGCCAGCGCACTACTTCACCATGCTTTGCCACTGCCATAAAATCTTTTTTCCACTCTTCAGGACCAGAAAACATATCCTCCACATTCCACTTATCCTGAGCTACTACTTCGCTACGACTTTTCACGGCTAAACCTCTGAATACTTATTTTGTTCAAAATACCCACTATTACATAGCAATTGCTTATATTCGAGACTAAAGTCTAAACTTCTAAAAACAAACAAATTAAGCAAGTAATGTGCAAAGTAATCAAAAAGAGTAAAATAAGGTTTGCACAGAAAATCTTAGCAAAATATGCTTGCTAGGTACCGAAACTGTCTAATACAAACAAAAGATGCTAGCCTATGAATAGAATCATAAATAAACAGCTAAAAAAAGTACGCGACTTCTTCACTGTCTGTAACGATAAAGGTCTTCATACTCGACCTTCAACAGAACTAGTTAAATGTGCAGCCAAGTACAGATCACAGATTAACCTGATTCATAAAAAAGCCACTATAGATGCAAAATCATTACTTGGAATTCTAGCTCTTGCCGCAACAAAAGGTACAAAGATTCACATAGAAGCTTTTGGTGACGACGCCGAAAATGCGATACAAGCCATCCTTGATCTAGCGGCAAATAAATTTAATGTAAAATATTAAAAGATTAAGTTCCTAGTACTCCGAATTAATTTGACCTTCAGGTAGAATTACTGAGATTTTTTTGTCTGGTGAAGCGTGGAGATCGAGGCAAACATTGCTATGTTAGTGAGATCTCCATGCTTTGCCAGACAGGAAAAGAACAGTAAAGATACCAAAAATCTAATTGAATCGAAGTACTAGTCCTCAACCGGGACAGTCTTATCGAGAACTTCACGCGTGCAATATACAGGCACGTTATTCATAAGAGCCAAGGTAATACAATCACTGGGGCGTGCATCAATTTCCATAATATGCCGCTTTCCATTATATTCTTGCTCAAGGAATAGCCGCGCAAAATATACGGTATCCTGAATATCGTTAATAACGATTTGCTTAACCTCAACAGAAAGACCTTTAAACATCATATTCATCAGGTCATGTGTAAGAGGTCGTGGCCTTTCAGTATCCGTAAGATGCATCTGTATAGCTCTTCCGATACTCGGATCTGTGTAGATAGCAAAACGCTTATCATCTGTTCCTAAAATCACAACAGTATAAGAACGCGTTTGCATAACTTTCTTGAATGAAATCGGAACAAGTTCTTGTGATATCACTGGCTACCCCTGATCTTTGCGATCATAATTTTTTGCTGCTCACGTTATACACAAGCTCAAGTCATGTATACTTTCATTTTATTGTAGCAGCCTATTTTCGTCACTGCCGAATTTCA
This sequence comes from Chlamydiales bacterium, assembly GCA_047611865.1. Lineage (GTDB taxonomy): Bacteria > Chlamydiota > Chlamydiia > Chlamydiales > JBDQID01 > JBLFWS01. The sequence goes on along the minus strand of JBLFWS010000020.1, from coordinate 11,544 downwards.
ATTTGCCCGTCTCTACTCCCTATGAGTATTCTTTTTGCCATACCAAAGAAAAAACCTGTTTCGCAAACCCCCGGAATGGCGATTATCTTTTGCATATCTCCTTCAGGATCATGACAATGACCTTCAAAAACCAAGTCGACAATATAATTTTCGTTATCCGTAATAAAAGGATCCCCATCTTTACTTTCCCGACGCTTTCCAGAAAATCCTTCAGAACCTAGATTCTTAAGAGTGGTTTTCCATCCAAACTTAATTATTTCAACAGGCAGAACAAAATCTTCCAGGTACTGAGAAACTTTGCTCTCATCAGCAATAATCACCATTTCTCGGCTTGAGTACGCAACAATTTTCTCCCGAAGTAAAGCCCCACCCAATCCTTTTACCAGTCGTTTTTCCGCATCAATATTGTCAGCTCCATCTACGGTAATATCAATTCTTTCTACGCAATCAATATCGAAAACAGGAATTCCCCCCTTTCTAGCTTGTTCTGCGGAGGCTTCAGATGTCGCCACTGCTGTAATTTTCAACCCTTCCTTACAACGTGCGATAAGGCTATCGATAAAACAAGCCGCTGTGCTGCCAGTACCTAGACCAACCACCATCCCTTCTTCAATTAATGCGGCGGCGGCAAACCCAAGTTTTTCTTTTACCTTATCCATAGACATCATGCTCTCCATTACGATATAGTCCCGTTTAAACTTTTTACATTGAGGTTGTGTGATGACTACATTACAGGCTCTTAGCAATTATCTTGAAGAGCTTTTAGATAGTTCAAGCTTCAAAGATTACTGCCCAAATGGCTTACAAGTTGAGGGACGTGTTGAAATTAAGAAAATCGCCACCGGAGTAAGCGCCAGTCTCAGAACTATTGAAGCCGCTGTATCCTGGGGTGCCGATGCTCTTATTGTTCATCACGGCATGTTTTGGAAAGGTGACAATTTCTCTATAACAGGTAGCAAGCAAAAGAAACTAAGCGCTCTGTTAAAAAATGAAATCTCTCTTCTTTCCTACCACTTACCCCTTGATGCCCACCGGAACTTCGGAAATAACTGGAAAGCCGCTATGGATCTGGAATGGGATGACTTGGAACCTTTTGGTATTTTCGACGGTGCTGCTATAGGCGTGAAAGGAACATTCGATCCTATACCTGTAGAAGAATTCAGAACAAAGATCGAAGAGTATTATAAGCAACCTGCCTCTGTAGCTTTGGGAGGCAGTGATCTCGTCTGTTCCGCTGCCCTCGTTTCGGGTGGAGCCTACAGATGCCTGGCCGATGCCGCCAAGGAACAAGTTGACTGTTTTATTACAGGAAACTTTGACGAACCCGCGTGGCATATAGCCCATGAGGAGTCCATCAATTTTTTTGCACAGGGACACTTTGCAACAGAGAGGGTTGGGCCGAGAGCCCTAGGTGAGCATTTATCTCGAAAATTCGGATTGAGTTGCGAATTTATCGACGAACCCAATCCGTTTTAGATTTTTATCAGAGCTTAAGAATCCACTCTTTTGATTCTTCCTCGTAAGGAACGATCCGGTACTGCCTCCTCACTTACCCCTGGGAGCTCAGTAATCAACTGTGATTTGAGGCGCTGCACGAATTTACTCGTTGTTTTTGCTGGGTGTTCATTGGTGTCGAACAAAGTGTATTGAGCGATATTTCTTTCTCTAAGATTTACACGCTCTCTGGAATGGCGTTCGATCCATCGATAAATCTTATCCTGTACTTCCTTTAATGCCTCAGGAGTAATCAATTTGGTTTCTTCTTCAAATTGACGCTTCAACTTTTCCCGAGCTTTTTTTACTTGGTCGCTCTCTTGTGCAACACCCATGTAGCCTCCAATATTTCTATGTATCAAGGCCCATTATACCCAAATAAACTTTTTTTTACTCGGTAAATTTAAAATTTTTACTAATCTTTTAATACTAGATTTTAAAATGTCAATTTTAGAATGTCCCCACAAGCCCCCTTAGATCTCCCAATTTTCTCCTAAAAGGTCTTTAAATTCGCCCTCATCATCCAAATCATAAGTTTTTGACATCACAGGACGACCACCTGCATCATAAAGAATGACCCCGTCAGTAGAATCTCCAAATCGGGTATATAGCATTTTTTGCCTGGAAATTAGCAAATCCTGAGGTGAGTATGCCAAACATTCCATGCACCGCTGCCCATCAAATGTATAGATTTCTTTAAGAACAACCCGGTCATCCTCGTTTCTTATAAGGGCTACAGATCTCTCCGCATCCTCGCTAACGACCTCTTTTTTCCAGGCAATTTGCTTTCTCGCTTGAAGTTCGCGGAAATCCAACATAGCTGAGTCGTAAAGAACAGTAGAAAACAGGCCCTCTTCATAAGCTTCGACTGTGATACGACGGTGGTAGGGGTCCGAAACGATTCTGAAAGCCTGGGAACACCCCTTTTCCACTCCCCCAGTAATAGCGCAGCTTCCATAGGGCCTGCCTTGTTTCCAGTAGTAATCCTTATAGTAAGCATGCATTTTCAACCTCTTATTAGTGATTTTTTACCGGTCCCATCATTAGTAAAAGAGACCTTTCTTGAAAACTCTTTTGTACTTATGTTACAATACTGTTTTTTTACCTCACGAGAATACAATTGCATATGGATGAGCTCGAAGGACACGTCGACAGAATCACCTTTCAAAACGAAGAAAACGGATTCACCGTTGCGAAGATCAAAGTCTCCAACGCTGTGGACCTCATTTGCGTCGTAGGACTAATGCCTGCCCTGCAACCCGGAGAAAGTATCCGGGCTGAAGGCGAATGGAAAGTAAATCCTCAGTTTGGTCGTCAATTTGATGTCAGCAAGTATCGCGTAGAAGCTCCCTCCGACATCATAGGCATACAGAAATATCTCGAATCAGGCCTCATCAAAGGAATAGGTCCGGTATATGCAAAAAAAATCATTAAAGTATTCGGTATTGAAACTCTAAACGTCATTGAGTCCGAAACCGACCGACTGAAAGAAATACCTGGAATCGGTGCAAAGCGCATAGAGCAAATCAGAACATGCTGGAAAGAGCAGCATGCCGTCCGTGACATCATGATCTTCTTGCAAGGATTTGGCATTACTCCCGCCTTTGCTCAGAAGATCTTCAAAGCCTACCGTAGTAAAAGTATCGAGAAAGTGAAGGAAAACCCCTATAACCTTTCCCGTGACATCCATGGCATAGGCTTTAAAATGTCCGACAGAATTGCCCAAAGCATGGGCATTGCTCAAGATTCTGACGAACGTATTGATGCAGGTGTCGAGCATGTGTTAAAAGAGCTCTCCGGAGATGGACACGCTTGCTATCCCGTTCATGAGTTTCTCCCAATAGCACACGAAATACTCGAAGTCGATCCTGAAAAAGTAGCCTCTCGCTTAGAAGGTTTAGAGCTGGAGAATCGTATCGTAATTGCCTCCATCATCCACCAAGGAGATGACACTCCTTTCATCTGGCTAAAGCCTTTATATTCTTCCGAAACAGGTATTGGTCGTGAAGTACAACGCTTGCGTACGGCCCCCTCCACTCTTAGACAAATAGATACTGACAAAGCCATAGAGTGGGTACAGGAACAGTTAAAGATAACCCTTGCTCCTCTTCAGGAAAAAGCTGTTTCACTTGCCGTGAAGGAAAAATTTCTCATAATCACAGGGGGACCTGGTACGGGTAAAAGTACAATCACGAACGCCATTCTTACCATCACGGGATTTTTAAGCAGTCGTATCTTATTAGCAGCGCCTACCGGAAGGGCTGCCAAGCGCATGGCTGAAATCACCGGAAGAGAAGCCAAGACCATCCATAGCCTTTTGGAATTCGATTTCAGAATCATGGGTTTCAAAAAAAACCGGGACAACCCCCTCGAATGCGACCTCCTCATAATCGACGAAGCAAGTATGATTGACACCTTTCTGATGTATAGTTTAGTCAAAGCAATCCCTAATGAAGCCCGTATAGTTTTCGTAGGAGACATCGACCAGCTTCCAAGCGTTGGCCCCGGTAATGTCCTAAGAGATTTGATCAACTGCAAGCGACTCCCTGTTGTTATGCTGAAAGATATTTTCCGTCAGGCTGCAGGCTCTGCCATCACCACAAATGCCCACAAAATCAATAGCGGACATTTCCCCGATATCCGCAACGGATTTAACAGTGATTTTTATTTCATTACGAGAGAAGAAAAAGAACACGTCCTTGAAACAATCATCAACCTAGTCAGCTCTCGGCTACCCAAAAAATATGGCTTTAAGCCATTAGAAGACATACAGGTACTTGCCCCCATGAAACGGGGTCTTATTGGAACGGAAAACCTCAACAACGTATTGCAAAGCATCCTCAATCCACAAGGCGAGGGAATTCAACGCAACGGCTTCCGCTTCCTCGTGGGTGACAAAGTCATGCAAATCCGCAACAATTATCGCAAGGAAGTCTTCAATGGAGATGTCGGGAGAATTATCGAAGTTAATACCTCAGACATGCAAATAATGGTACGCTTTGGTGAAATAGACGTTGACTACGAATGGAAAGAGCTCGATGAGCTAATGCTAGCTTATGCGGTTTCCGTCCACAAATTTCAGGGCAGTGAATGCCCCTGCGTCGTCATGCCTGTACACACATCTCACTTTAAGCTATTGCATCGCAACCTACTCTATACAGGAGTCACTCGTGGAAAAAAACTCGTCGTTCTAGTGGGAAACAGAAAAGCGCTAGCTATTGCAGTAAGAAATAACGAAGTACAAAAGCGCTACACGGCTCTCCAGCAATCCCTACTTGCTATGGCAACTACTACGACTTAGGAACTGTGCAAGAATAAAGTATCCTTTTTGAGCTCATATTGTGCACCACCTGCGGCGTTGCAGGTTCTTACTGAGAAGCCAAGATAAAATATTTGACAGACCCAAAAAATTTCAGCATTCTATCCATAATATCTTACAAAATAGGTAAACACCATGAATGATCGTTTTTTCAAATCCCTTTCTCTTACTTTTGCCGCTGGCTGCCTGGGAGGACTTCTTAACAGTTTGGCAATATGGATAAGTGGAACAACAGAACTGACAGCACATTTCAATGTGAATATTATCCCAGCTATGACAACAGACTGGCTCTATCCTAGAATTATTTACGGAGGGCTCTGGGGCTTTTTATTTCTCCTCCCCTTTCTCAAGCGCTCCTATCTTTTCAGAGGTCTCATCTACAGCTTGGCACCCTCAGCAGTCCAACTACTAATCATTTTGCCATTCTGTGAACATCAAGGATTCCTGGGAACAAAGTTAGGTGATATGACACCTGTATTCGTTCTCGGAGTCAATGGGATATGGGGAATATCAAGTGGTCTTTGGCTTCAGTATACGGAAAAATAAGAAGGGAAAAAGGGAATCGGAGTAGAGGGATTCGAACCCCCGGCCTACTGCTCCCAAAGCAGTCGCGCTAACCAAGCTGCGCTATACTCCGACTCTGTAAGAAGCAAAAATATAGCATATTGCCAACATTTTCGCCAAGACCTTTCTCACACATTTCTGAGTAAAGAAAGACGATCAGTACTTTCGTCAAGAAAGTTCTGATAAGTTCTTCGTAAACCATCTTTTAAAGAAATTTCTGCGTGCCACCCAAGTGAGCTTATACGTGAGCAGTCTGTCTTTTTTCTTGGTGTTCCATCAGGTTTTAACAAATCTTGTGAAATTACTCCTTTAAACCCGACAGCCTCCGCAACCATTTCTGCAAGCTCCTTGATACTCACTTCATCTTGAGAACCTACATTTATCGGTAAAGCGTCATCGTAATTTTCCAGAAGAAAGATACAAGCTGCGGCGAGGTCATCCACATGGAGGAACTCTCTCAAAGGAGTCCCGCTCCCCCAAATAATCACCTCTTTCTTCCCGGCCTCTTTTGCCTCATGGAATCGCCGTAAAAGGGCTGGAAGAACGTGTGAGTTTTCCGGATGATAGTTGTCGCCGGGGCCATAAAGGTTTGTGGGCATGGCTGAAATATAGCTGCGACCGTACTGCTTCCTGTAAAACTCACAAAGTTTAACACCAGCGATTTTTGCCAAGGCATAGGCTTCGTTCGTTTTTTCCAGAGGTCCCGTCAGGAGAGCTTCTTCAGGAATTGGCTGAGGAGCCATCTTAGGATAAATACATGTGCTCCCTAAAAACAATAATCTTTTTACGTCAGCTTCATGGGCCTGGTGAATAGCATTACTGGCAATCATCAGGTTATCGTAGAGAAATTCCGCGGAATAGCAATCATTTGCCCAAATGCCCCCAACTTTCGCTGCAGCAACTATTACAACATCCGGCCGATGCTCTTGAAAATATTCCTTAACCTGAGATTGCTGTGTGAAATCTAATTCATTACGAGATGGTGTTAGTAATTCGTGAATATCTCGATTTTCCAGTCTCCTGACAAGAGCACCCCCCACCATTCCTCTGGCTCCTGCCACCAATATCTTACCCGGTTTCATCTTCAGCACCTAAAATTGATCAATAAAAATTAGAAAGCGGATTTCTCAAAAATGAGAAATCCGCTTGAAGTATACCAGAGCTAGATTAATAGCGGTAATGATCTGGCTTATAAGGACCTTCCTGTGGAATCCCCAAGTATTCTGATTGCTCTGCTGAAAGCTTAGTCAAGTGCACACCCAGCTTTTCGAGGTGTAGACGAGCTACCTTTTCATCAAGATACTTTGGAAGGCAATATACTCCCACTTCGTATTTATTTTGATTTTCCCACAGCTCGATTTGCGCTAGGACCTGATTTGTGAATGAATTAGACATCACAAAAGCAGGGTGGCCTGTAGCACACCCAAGATTAACCAAGCGGCCTTTAGCAAGGAGGATGATAGCTTTATCTTTATTTTTCCATACGAAACGATCAACCTGAGGTTTGATATTATCTTCAACAATATTATCATTTCCTTCGAGCCATGCCACATCGATTTCACAATCAAAATGGCCTATGTTACAAACAATTGCCTGGTCTTTCATAGCTTCAAGATGTTCTCCGGTAATAATACCGTGACAACCTGTGGCCGTAACAAAGATGTCCCCCTGTGGAGCTGCTTCTTCCATTGTTACCACTTGATAACCAGTCATTGCAGCTTGTAATGCGCAAATAGGATCTATCTCAGTAATAAGTACGCGAGCACCAAGACTATGCATAGCTTCCGCACAGCCTTTACCCACATCACCAAAGCCAGCAACAACTACAACTTTTCCTGCAATCATTACGTCTGTAGCTCTTTTGATTCCATCGGCAAGAGATTCGCGGCAACCATAAAGGTTGTCAAACTTCGACTTGGTCACAGAATCGTTCACATTAATCGCTGGAACACCTAGTCTACCCTCTTTCAGCATACGTTCCAGAGCATGCACCCCTGTTGTCGTTTCTTCAGATATTCCGACCAAAGTTTTTAGTAATTCTGGATACTTTTCATGAACAAGAGCAGTGAGGTCTCCTCCATCATCCAAAATGAGATTCAAAGGTTCCCCATCAAAGAATAGAGTTTGCTCGATACACCATTTATATTCTTCTTCCGTCTCCCCTTTCCAGGCAAATACGGGAAAGCCTGCGGCGGCAATAGCTGCTGCGGCGTAATCTTGTGTGGAATAAATATTGCAAGAAGACCAACGAACGTCAGCGCCGAGTGCATCCAAAGTTTCTATAAGTACCGCTGTTTCGACTGTCATGTGTAGGCATCCGGCAATGCGTGTGCCGGCCAAGGGTTTCGAAACACCAAATTCTTTACGCAGAGCCATCAAGCCTGGCATTTCTTTTTCCGCTTTATCAATTTCTTTTCGACCCCATACAGCAAGTTCCTTACCTTCCTTACTAGTAACGTCAATGCCACGTATAATTTTGTAGTCCAATTTAGCTCCTAACTTTGTTGACATATCTCTTCCTTCTTTTTCGACAGACTGAGCATTGCTCGCTTCGGCCTTACTTTGGTTCATAACATTTATTGAAAACAAGACAGACAATAGCGTGACAATAAAGATATTGTCTAAGAAAATTTTAAGCATTTTCCATTCTTGCTCTTATAAGTAATGCATACCCTGCAAAGGCAAAAGGAATACTTAAGTACTGCCCCATCAACAACGAAGAATCGCCTGAAAGAAGCATGCTTTCCGGTAACTTAAAGACCTCTATAACAATTCTGAAGCTAAATATCAGGGAAAGAAAAAGCCCTGAGTATATCCACTTTCCAACCTGAACTTTATTGTTCTTCCAGCAATAGAATAATAGAGCAAACACAGCAAAATTAAACACCGACTCATACAATTGCACTGGATGTCTCGGAAGCGGTGAGCTTCCGTCAGCAGGATGCCCAAAAACTATAGCCCAAGGAACGCTAGTTACCGTACCCAATATTTCCTGGTTGAAAAAGTTTCCAATGCGAATACATCCTGCCACGAAAGCCGTAGGTATCGCCAAACTATCGCAAAGCACAGCAAAGGTAATACTCGGGGAGGATTTACGCCAGCGAAGCCTGAAAATCAATAATCCTAAGAGAACACCAACAGCACCACCATGACTTGCTAGCCCCCCTTCCCAAACTCTAAAAATACTAAAGAGGTCGTTTTGAAACTGCGGCCAATCGTAAAAAAGCACGTGTCCGAGCCTCGCTCCAACGATGCAGCCAATTACCACATACCACAAAAGGCTGTCAGCTAACTCCACAGACTTTTCTTTGGAGTTAAGTTCTCTAGAAAAAATTCTGAGTACTGCAAAATACCCAACAATAAAACCTAAAGCAAAGAAAAAACCATACCAGGCAACGGCTCTTTCAAAGTAAGGAATAACAAAGAGATTTCGTGAAGGGTCCCAGTGGAACCAGGCTGATGTATCGTGAATAGACATGAACTCCCACCAATTTTTATTTAGTTAGTGAGTCTAGACAAAGTAGACGTTTGTCGCAAGTAAGGTAAATGAATCCATTGCGCCTCATTAAAAAAATATAAAGTGGCAGAGACTTGAGCTTTGTGTAGGCTGGATCAAATCCGAGAAAAGAAGTGAGATGAAGAGAGATGAAGAAGTAAGAAAGAATGGCGTTGTTGCATAACTTAATACGTTTACAATCATTTATTTAACCACAGAGAGCACCGAGAACACAGAGAGATAGAAAATGCATAAAGTCTCTCACAATATGATCTCAACTGATCTGTGTTTTTTTTATTTTCTCTGTGCCCTCTGTAATCTCGGTGGTAAAGATTTAATCATAAGCCTCTTGTAGACGCATGTTTTATGCAACAACGCCAGAAAGAATAAGAAGAAAAAGAAGAGTAGTATTACTACCACTCTTCGACCATATTATTAAGTATATTGTTATACATTATTACATGTTACTACATAACATTATATTAATTTTTACTAGCGTATACGAATACTAAATCTTCTTGGCCATAGCGATCGAGGAGAAACCTCCATTCTTTCGCTATCCAAATAAAATCGTTAATCCATTCTGAAAATTCTCCGAAGCCTTCATCCATATTCGTACTGAAATTTAAAACCACTTGAAATTTTTTCTCATCTAAAGTGAAGAATGTTTGGATATTACATCGAGGAAAGAGGCTTTTAGCCTTCACTCCTCTACGAACGCTTTCAGGAATGTAATTGCCACCATCAAAGACAGAGGCGGTGATATGAAGCTTATTAAAACCCTCCGAAAATCTCAGAACAAGTAGTTCACCATTAATGATGCACTCTACGTACTGCTTTTTTATCAATTCTTCTACGATTTGGTCTATTTGATTTTCGTTAATCATGGCTGTCTACCTCTAATTAGGCCGCTACTCTAAACCTTTATTTTACCAGCCGTGTATAAGGGAAGTATTAAGACAGTTTAAATATTTGATTAATGAGACCTCACCCAAATACAGTAGCGACGGCATTGAAGGACACGAACGCCGTGAAGGACGATAAGAGGAGATAAGAAGAGAGAAAAAAGAAGAAAGAGAAGAGGAGAGGAACGTGTATTAAAATTTAGGAATGAATGATTTAATACACGAGCTTGATCAGATGATTAGCATTGCGTCACCATAAGAATAAAAACGAAATCGATCTTTTATAGCTTTTTGATAGGCTTCCTGAATGAGCTCTCTACCTGCAAATGCTGAGACTAACATCATAAGGGAGGATCCAGGCAGGTGAAAGTTTGTCAATAAACAGTCTACATACTTAAACGAATAACCCGGATAGATAAAAATATCTGTTTCCCCATCCCCCTCACAAAGGGTCCCTTCGGCATTCGAAGCAGATTCCAAAACGCGACAGCAAGTCGTTCCCACACATACTCTCCTTCTTTTTGAAGAGCTATTTAAGTTTGAAGCGACTTGCTCACCAAGGTAATAGCGCTCGGAGTGCATCTGATGCTCGCGGATATCTTGAACTTTAACAGGCCTGAAAGTACCCGGCCCCACATGCAAAGTTACCATATGTTTTTCGATACCTTTCGCCGCAAATTCCTGAAACATATCGTCAGAAAAATGCAGGCCAGCTGTAGGTGCAGCCACCGCTCCAGCATTCGCAGCATAGATTGTTTGATATAGTTCCCGCTCTTCCTTTTCTGATGAATGGCGAGAGATGTAATGAGGAAGAGGCACTTGACCATATTTATCGAGAAGTGTAAGAAAATCTCCTTCACAATGAAAACGAACGACCTTAGTCCCATCATCTAGCGTTTTCAAGATTTCAGCAGTAAACTCCTCACTAAAATGAACAATGGACCCCACTTTAAGTTTTTTCCCCGGCTTTGCGAGGACCTCCCAGATATTTAGGCCAACGGGCTTTGTCAAAAGCATTTCCACAGCAGCACCGCTACTCTTTGCCCCAAGAAGACGGGCAGGAATGACTTTTGTATCGTTAAAAATTAAGCTATCGTCTTTTTGAAGGAAATCCACGAGATCTCTAAAAACCATCTCGGATATTTCTCCCTTCTTTCTATCCACGACCATAAGTCTGGAACGATCCCGTGGTTGACAGGGACGCTGAGCAATAAGCTCGTCGGGAAGAGTAAATTCGTAAGATGAAAGACAATAAGACATAATTACATTTCCAATAAAAGTACAAAGATAGACTGATATTATATAGATAAAACGATTATTAATCTAGGTCGTGTATTAAAATTAGGGGATGTCTGATTTTATACTCGATCCAAGCCGTTAATGGTGCGCCCTCACTTGGCTGTTTTGTGGCGTAGGCAAAGCTTTCATGAGGAACGAAGTTCCGCCACAGTAATAGCCTAGTCCGCAGTGAGCCTTTGGCGAACGCAGGGCTAGGAATAAACCCACACGTAATTATAAGCACTGAAAGTGCGACAAAAAAATACTTAGTGACGTTTTTGATAGGGGTAGGGATGAATTTCGCCACCCCTCCCTCCGAACCGCACGTGCGCTATTAACGCATACGGCTCTCCAGTTAGTGGTTTCCTCATCGGGATCGACACGCTAGCTCTAGGACTCTGGCTTTTTCCATTGTGAAGAGTCCTAAATTCGCGAAGAATACACCTTTCACTCCGTCTCCAGAGCTGTCAACATATCGTCTATCCAGA
>JBLFWS010000019.1:0-33662 GCA_047611865.1 Chlamydiales bacterium | reverse complement strand
CATACAATGCATCAGAATACCTTTTATCCGGGGGGACTTGTCCCATAGAGTAAAATGAACCTCTCTTACAATTAAAAGGGACAATTAGATAACCCCATTTATCAAAATTTCATTTATTTAACTCGTTTCGGAACACTAAGAAGCCAAACCCTTTCAATATACCCCTTTATTTTATTAAATAAACACACTAAATAGATTGTTTTTTATCAATAAACACCATTACAGTAATACACTAATTATTAGTGTATTTTAACTACTCAAGTACAGAAAGGTTGTTTTTTATGGAAATTCTTCCAGCGATAATACCTCAAGCTCCTATTACGACCGTTTCCAAAAAAACCCAAAAGAATCTGGGTGTTGGATTTTTGCCCGACATTATCGCAAATAAAAATAATAAGAAGGCTCTCAGATCAAAGCCTGATTTCTCTGACAAATTTTCGAATTTAAGGGCTCCAAAAGAGGACTGCAGTCATAAAAATGAGAGATCTGTCTAATTACGCTACTTCATCGACATTCCAATATAATGGAGATGAAACTAACTACAATGCTACAAAATCTGGCCAAAAGACTTTTGATCTTGCCCGACCCCCATCACAATTTATCTGCGATCCCGAGCAAGCTAGATCAACTCTTTTTTCAAAACTTCCTGGCACCTCTACAGACGATAAGTTTACTGACCCCATCACTCAACATGCCGCAGATTTATTCGTACGAGAACTCTATAAAATAAATGACTTTGCTTGGGATTTCAAGAAAGATGCATGTTATGCCAGGGCTTCTCTTGCTATTGATAAACTGAAACAAATAGGTATTCCCAAAGACCTGTTAACACTGCAAGTTATCATCGGCCCAAACCTCGGTTATATTTCTTCTGAGAAGGAAAAAGTCATCTGGCAATATCATATCGCAAGTTCAATTGAACTCAACGATGGCAGTCGTGTCATCATTGACCCTTCTGTGGATTCAAAAAAGGCTCTTAATATTAAAGACTGGGCCTTTAAAATAAGCCATGATCAAAGCATCTTACCCTCAATAAGTACTTTTATCCCTACTGATACGGACGCCTCCTTTGTTGCTGACCTTAGCAAGCACTCCTTTGTTCATATACCCGCTGATGGTGACTTCCACTATACTAGATCAAACCCAAGTCAGTTAAATTATTTTATAAAAAAACAATCTATACCAGCCAATTTAGTCTATAAAGATATCTTCAATGGAAATAAAAGAAAGGTAGCAGAAAAGCAGGCACAACGCATCCATAGCCTTTTTGAATATATATTATTCAGTGCCCAAAATGAGGATGTCAAAAAGCTTAACTATATTCCCAGAAAATCAGGAGATGGACTTAAGCAAGATGAAGCTATTGTAATGCGTGATTACACACGCATCCACAGAGCCACACGAAATGTGCTCCATATTGCTAAGCAAACTAGAACAAAAGCCAACGACGAATCGATCGCACAAAAGGTGCTTGAAATAAAACAAAGTTGTGACAAATTAATTGCCCTGCTCGACAAAACTCCCCTTTTTAAAAAACAGGAAGTCCTCGAATTATACAACTCAGTTGCAGACATAAAAGTGTCAACAAGTAGTCAGCCCTGGGATGACACAGATCACCTTAAAACCCCGCAACCTACCTTCTAGAGTTTCCGGTGAATTCCAGTACCCTTTTCAAGGGTACAACTTGTTTTTCTTACTAACCCAGAGCTGCGTGTCTCGTCGCAAGCTCCTCGCACTTGCACTGGGCTACATTCCAAAACCCACATTCGTGGGTAAATAAAATGAAACAATTATTGACCGGAAATGCAGAGGAGGAAGTTATGGGATTTTAGCCCCATCTGTGCCACCTCAAGTCAGCCCTAAGATTTGGAAAAGGATAAAAGGGCTTGGAGGATCGTGCCTCACCTCTAGTGCTCGTATATTTCCCATTGCATACAACCGGGCCTTGCGACCCGGCCTACATTATGCCTCGTCTCTGACGCTCCAAAGAGCCTGTTCGGTCGGGCATAGGGTAGCTGTAATCACCTCTTCAACGATTGTTGCCTTAGACCTCTCCACCCTCGAAATACTTTCTCATGAGAAAACTAGCTGCCACTCCAGCTGCTGCTACCCCCAAGAATGCACTACCCATCAATGTCCACTTGCGATTTTGTAGAGGCTTGACTGATTCCAGAACGCTGCCGTTATGGATAAAAGCCCTTTCTCCCAGTTCAATTAACGCTTCTTTTTTTTCTATGTCCAAGGACTGTGTAGAATAAAAGGCGACCAGAGCTTTTTGATAGTCTCTTCTTAGCTCAGGGCTTTCCATATTTGTAAATTGCCAGTAGGCTAGTCCTGCAGAGCTTGGATTTTCTGAAGAATAGTTCTCTACGTTTTTCTCTAACCATTTTTCTGTTTTCCCCGCAATGGATCTCCCAAGAAATAGGCCTACATACTGAACGTAAGTATAAGCGAGTAGATGGGTTTTCTCTGCGGCAACTTTTTGCTGGATTTCGGAAACAAAATCTTCTGTTTCTTTAGTGGCACGAGGACGAATGAGATGAAACTGTTCTTCGAAGTAACTTATATCCTTTTCTATGGTCTCAGCTCTGAAAATATCCTCTGATATTATCTCATTAAATATCTCATCAGCTTTTATCAGGGTTTCAAGAGTTCCGAATATCTTCTTCTGATTGACAAAATGCTGCACAAGTTCATGAGGGGAGATTGTGCCGTCTGTTAGTCTTTTGTAGAAGGGTAAGCCGGAAACCTTCGCGTGGAGGTTACTCCTATTCATTGGACCTCCCGCCATGATCTTCTCATTAATCCCCTTCACGATATCTACCACCCTTTCTTCTGGGTGATTAACATCGCCTAAACTTTGGAGTAATGATGGTGACCTTTGTGATGGATCTATAGGAATCGACATAGCATCCCCTGGGTTAAAATGGTTTTTGAAAAGGTAGGAAGTGCTTATAGGTCATCGAAAAATTTGACACAAGAACTAAGCTTAAGTAGAGTTAAATTATATAGATAAAGAGAGAATAACAGTGAAGTTTCTTTGCGACGAGATGTTAACAAAATTAGGTCGGTGGATACGTGCAGCTGGTTATGATGCACATCTTGAAAGACAATCCCGGCCAGACAAAGAAATTTTCCTACAAGCCTTAAGAGAAAATCGGCTTCTAATTACCCGTGACAAGCACTTTATTCACATGAAAGGTTACGAAGAATGCGTTCTTTGGATTCGTTCGAACGACTTGGAGTCCTCTGTGCGTGAATTAAAGGAAATGATTGGAATCGATTGGCTCATGGATCCTTTTTCGAGATGTTTGAAGTGCAATGAAAAATTCGTTGAAGCTAATGAAGAGGATCTAGCAACAGTCCCTTCCTATATTCTTAATTCCAGCAAAACTTTTTGGAAATGTCCAGAATGCAGAAAGGTATACTGGGAGGGGAGCCACACAATCAGCATGCTTGAACGACTCACCCTCTGGAAAAATGGATAATTAATCTTCATCCCTTTTTTCCAATTCCCGGAGTACTGTAGGGCTAGCCAAAGCATTTTCTTTAAGTTGCTTCATGGCTCCAACACTTACTCTACCTACTTCAATCTGCCGTTCCATCAATTCAGAATCTGCAAGCTCTTGTAAGAGATCTGGTGTTGCGAGACCAAGCTCTGTCAACTTTTCCATGAGTAGCTCCCATCTGCTTGCTTTAGCATACAGTTTCTTTCCCCCTGTCAAGGCAACACAAGTAGGAAGGGGTTCCAAATTTACATCAGAGCGAGGGTGCACGTAAAACGCCATAGAAAAACGTTCATATCTATGGTCTGCTAATGCCACCACACGGTGTACAGCACTGCGGAAATATCCATTGGTAATATTTTCCAGCATATTACCTGCACTAACAATAAAAGCATTGGGAGGTGTACTCACCGTCGCCCAGTTTCCATCTTTCATTTGAATCTGCAAGCCTATAGCCGTAGCTCTGGGTAATATTGTGAAAAGATCAATATCCGTATGAGGCTTAGACCAAACTCTTCCCCGGCGCCCGTCTTTTTTCAGGTAGGGAAAATGAATCATTCTTAGAAGGCTATCCCCTTCCCGAGTCATATCAGTAAAAATATCATAGTCCTGATCAATTGCTTGAGCAAATGCATGCTGAAGGGGTAATACATAGGCTTCCAACTCTTTGTATAGAGCCACCATGGGCTTTCCAAGCAACATATCCTCAGGCCATATATTCGCAAAGTACCCGAGCCTTTTCTTCTGTTCTTCCGTTAGCTCTCTTCCTACGTGGTAAAACTCTTTGAAGTCTGCAATATGGTGCCCACCAGGTATATCCTCTCCTATTGGAGCGTAGCCTCTCTGTCGGCTGTGAGTGAGCATCTCACACTTTTTCTTTGTTCCGTAGTTTAAGCTAAAGAACTCTTTGGAGGCGCTATATGCTTTATCGACAATCTCGTTATCAATCCTGGCATTTATAACGGCAAAAAAGCCCACTTCCTGTAAAGCTTCAGACATTTTAGCGACAAATTCATTTCGTGTGGAAGGGTTGTAATATTCATGCATATCGAGAACGGCTATATTAAAATCTGCAGTATTATCACTCTGGATAAGGTCCGTATTCGCACTTACTTTTCCTGCAAAGAAAAAAAAGAAAAATACCGATAATAAAACCTGTGGTAATCTCATAAAGACCTCTATTATTTTCTTATTATATTTATACCAATCTCTCTGAAAGATCGGTATTCGTTAGATAAGTTTCTAACTGCTCCCCATAACCAGATAATGCGAGACCTCCTCCTGAATGGATCAAAAGGACATTTCCCTGCACTGGATTTTCATACAGGATTCTCTTTGTTTCTATAAACAACTTTCCTGAATATATTGGATCTATAAGGATGCCCTCGTCTCGTGCAACAGTGATGATTTCTTGAAATATCCTTGAATTTACTGAGCCGAAAGAACGCGCATTTTTTGGTCGGTGTAACGTGTATTTTTTTGGATAAGTGCAGGACTGTTGTATGAGTTCCTCAAATGAATGATGAAAGAATGCCAGCTCTTTCTCAAAGGCCTCTTTTTCTTCTGCAAGAAGGAGCACATGAATATTGCACTCTTTACGTAGCCAAGCGTAAGCTAAAATCAAAGAAATCGCCGTCAGACCTGTTCCTGCTTCTATAAAAATATCCTGGAACTGTATTTTCCCTTCCTCTTCATTACGTATAATATCCAACGCCAGTGTCAAAGCCCCCGGAAGAGCCTCTGAAACAGAAGATCCTTCCCTCAGAACGAAAACCTTGTCTCCTCCAGAAGATTTACTTGTCGCATATTTCAAGGCCTCTGCTTCAACAGACGCCCATTCGCTGCGAGAAATCCAGTGTATATCTGAGTCTTTTACGAGGAGAGAGGTTAAGAGAGCGTTGCCTTGAAGTTTTGGAGAGACTGTTGAACGTAAAAAGAGAGTGGGTTTTATTCCTTTTTCAATAAGAAGCTGACTTATACCCACGATATTATTAGAGTGTGCACCACCAATGGCCACTACTTCTTTGATTCCTTGAGCAAGTAGAAAGGGAATAAGGGAACGGTATTTCCTTATTTTGGCACCTGTAATTCCAAACCCAAGCTCGTCATCTCGCTTTACATAAGCTGTGATCATTTCAGAAGAAAATGTTCTCAGTGGATGCACTCGAGAATGAGAAGGGAAATCCTCTTGTATAAGAGGCAGCAGAGAATTTTCCAGTTCCAGCTTAGCCTTGTCTCTAGAAAAATCCATCACAGAACAACTCGGCTATCTCCCTGAACAATAGGATATTCATCATCAAATTGAAGCAAAGGATAATCTCTTTGCCCAGAACGAAAAGAATTCCGAAGCAGGATGGAAAAACTTTCGTCCCCTCTACCGATAAAGCCCTCTCCGGCTCTAAGGGATCTCATTCTCAATCCAATCGCGGTGAAAATGCCAGATGCTATTCCAGAGATCGTCCCGGCTAATATAGCTTTTTCTTCTTCCATACCCACGCAATCAGCTAAGAAACCTACAGCGCAACCGACTCCTACTGCAGCAAGGGTTGTGCCCAGGACTATTTTTATTTTGTTGGAAAGGTTTCTTTCAAAGATTCCGGGACAGATGCATTGCCAGAATCTCCCAGATCGCGTGGAATTTAACGTCGAGCCTTCCCCCTGATAAACAGAGAACTCTCTAACTGAAAAACTCTCGGATGAGGAGCTACTCTCTTGTAACATAGCAATCCTTGTATATTATTAATAAAGCCTCCCTATTGAAGGCCCCTTGTATTCATCAAGAAAGCATTTCCCCTGAGTCATCGACTATGGTAAATCCTTCATCAGATCCTGAATTTTGAGCCGCCAGTTCTGACTCTATATTTTCTTCTACAAGTACAGGAGAGGGAGCACGAAAACCTCTCTCATCACCAGAACTTATCATTCCGTAATCCTCTAGCAGTTCGAATTCTGAAGTATTTCCTTGAACGCTTGGTAACGGACTCGCAGGCCTGCTTGCATTCGATTTCGTTTCAGCAAGGACAACGGGGCTTCTTGGACTGGAAGGAAGCGAACCGTCTGTTCCACTTAAAAACTCGTGAAGATTGGGTATGGCTACTCCCTGGTCAGCTGCAAACTCTGAAATCCTTTGGTCTTTTTCGTTAATAATAACTTGTAAGTCAGTTACTGTAGTAAGGAGCTCTTCTGCTGAAGAACTTTGACTGTTGAGACATATTTTTAAAGACCTGGTCTCAGCCTTAAAACTCATTAGAAGCTGGTTTTGTTCTTCTATTAGACCTCTTTGCTGTTCAATTAGAGTCTCCTGCTCTGCAATTCTAGTTTTCAAATTACAGGGGAAATGCGATGCCAGGTCAGCAAAAAAAGCACTTATAGAACTTTCCCGTCTTCTTGGTTCGGGTACAAGATGAGTTGTCTTTGTTAGCTGACCAGCCTCGTTTAAAACAGGCTTGTTAACTATAGTCAATGTTCTTTGCTTTGTTCCAGCATGTGATTGTACTGCGACTTTGCTCAAGTTTTCCCCTGCACACTCAGCAGTACGTTTTTCTACAACTGTTTTTGCCTGGGATTGATCAATGGGGCTACGACGAACAGGAACTACACATTCATCAAAAAATTCTTGATAAACAGGTTTTTTAGCCATAGAGGTCAAACTTACACTCGAAGTCATTATTAATCCTTATTTTATCCGTTGATACAATCTTTCGTAAAAAACTATGATTTAGTATTATCCAAATTGAAACAAGCACGCCTGGTTTTTACTAGAAAAATGATGCGTATTTTATAGTTGATCTTTTGTTTAAGTCAATCTTAAATAATACCTTAGAGGTTATATCCATGCTGACATTCAACCCCGGTCCCTCCCATCTATCCAAAGAAATTCGTAAAGCAATTCAAAAATTGGGATCATCTGATTTACTGTCCCTCTCCCACCGTAGTAAATCCTTTACCGCCATTTGTCAGTTAGCTCTTGAAGGCTTACGAAAGAACATGCATATCCCTGATGATTTTCGCATTTTTTTCCAGCCCTCTGCCACCGTAGCCATGGACACCATTTTACGTAATGTAGTTCACAATGACAGCTTTCACTTTGTCCATGGAGCTTTTTCAAAACGTTTTCATACAACGGCTTCCGAAATTGCTTTGAATGCCCAAAGTTTTGAATCTCCCTGGGATAATGCCGTTCCGTGGGAAAAAGCCGAAATCCCTCGGTCTACAGAACTCATAGCTGTTACCCATAACGAAACGAGTACAGGTCTCATGTGGCCCAGTCAAAGTCTTGCAGCTTTACGTAAGGCCCACCCCACCCCTCTCTTAGCTTTAGACCTAACTTCTTCCTTTGGAGCTGTACATGTCAATTGGCAAGGTGCCGACATCTGGTTTGGCTCCGTTCAAAAATGCTTAGGTCTTCCCTCGGGCCTAGGCTTTATCATTGTCAACCCCCGAGCTTTCGATAAAGCAAAAAGGCAGGTTTTAAAATCTAAGGGAGGAGTCGCCTCCTGGCAACGATTTGACGTCTTAGCGGAAAACATCGCTAAATTTCAAACCGTCGAAACACCTAATATGTTTGCCATTGCCCTGCTCGCAGAAAGAATGCAATCGTGGGAAATCGATAAAATTCAGATGGAAACCGCATTCAAAGCCAGCTTGGTATATAAAGAACAGAACTTATGGAGACCTTACATAAAAAATAATGCCTGGCTATCTCCTACTGTTATGAATCTACTTGTAGACGACCCAGTTATCTTCCATCAAAGAGCTGCACGCAAGGACTACATACTAGGAAAAGGTTATGGAAACCTCAGTGATAGCTGCATCCGTATAGCAAATTTTCCTGCTATAAAGCGGGAAACCTTACTCTCCCTACTTGACGCTCTATCCAACATAGGCTCAAATTTACTTTCCTAACCCTCTAATCTAATTTTGAGCTTTACTGAAACTCACCACTGGACCGTCAACAACACGCATGTAATGAATAGTTTGAATCTTCATAGAAGTTGTCAATGAACCAGCATTAAAGGCGATTTCTGCATTTTTCATTATTGAATCATCGATATAGATATCAAGGGGTTGTACCGGCCTTCCGAAGGGCGGTACAGCCCCTGATTTCAACCCCGTAGCTTTATAGAGCTCTTCATCCGTTGCAAAGCGAATACTTTTTGCCCCTGTCAACTTCCTCACTTTTTTTGAATCGATTTGTAGAGAAGCACTTAATACAAATAGGGAAAAATCATCATCTAATTTCATCAAAATAGCTTTTCCTCCAATAGATAGGTCTTCTCCCCTTTCCTGCGCGGCATCTTCTGAGGTATAAGTAGGTTTATGCTGGAGTAATTGGTACGGAACAAGCATTTTACATAAAAAGTCTTTTATTTTTTCTGTTGTATCTGACATCTTCAATTCCCTTGAGTTAGATAATAATATAAAAAATTTAGTCGGGAGAAAACATATGGATCCTAAGCAGCGTCCTAAAAAAAATGATATATTGCAAAGGAATGCTTTTCAAGAGGGCTGTATAGAAACCCTGGAAACTCCCAAGGCCGAATTGCATGTTCATTTAGAAGGCACCGTCACTCCGAAACAGCTGAAAACTCTTGCTACAAAACATAACATCGCTCTGCCCAATAAAATCTTTGGCCCAAACGATGCCTTTGCCTGGGATGATTTCAATCATTTCCTTCAGGTCTTTGACATTGTCAGCAGCGCCATTCGCACCATTGAAGATTACCACTTGATCACTTACGACTATCTATCTCGTAGTGTAATGGAAGGCGTCATCTATACTGAACTCACCATTTCTTACGACCATGCTTCTCAAAAGGGACTAAGCTACCAAGACTTTATCGCAGGGGTTACGAGTGGTATGTTAGCTGCTAAAAGAGACTATCAAATTGAAAGCCGGGCTATAGTCACCATCGTCAGACACAATGGCCCTGAAGATGCTCTTAAGACTGCGGAGGTTGTACTGAATAACCCTCATCCCCTTGTCACAGGCTTTGGCCTTGCTGGCGATGAAGCCGGATTTCCCCCTTCTCTTTTTAAGGAAGCATTTGACCTCGCAGCCATTGGTGGTTTATCTTGCACAGCACACGCCGGTGAGTGGGCTGGCCCTGAAGGAGTTTGGGAAGCTATAGAACACTTACCTTTAAAACGCATTGGCCATGGTGTCCGATCCATTGAAGATCCAGAACTCGTCAAAGAGCTTGTTGAAAGAGGGCTTGTATTAGAGTGCTGCCCTGCCAGTAACGTAGCTTTGGAGCTATACCCTTCTTTCGAAGCCCACCCTTTTCCAAAATTATTGCAAGCGGGCGTCAAAGTCACTCTTAACTCCGATGACCCCCCTTACTTTGCCACGACTATCGGAAAAGAATACAACATTGCTAAATCCATCTATTGCCTGGACAAAGAAGCTCTCATTGAAATCACGAATACAGCTATCAGAGCTAGCTTTACTGACGATGAAACGAAGGAGCAACTTTTAAATACTGTCATTTTAAAAAGCTGTCTTCAGGTGTGACCAGAAAATGTCTGCAGTAACTAGCACCCCTACTTCTAGCGCCCTTGTACCCTTTAATCCAAGGCGATCGAAATCTGCATACTATGACCTGGTTTACCAAGATCTTGAAAATAAGGTCCAGGTAATAGCAGACACCATCACTGGGGCCATCTTTGGCAAAGAGATCATTTTAAAAGGCATCATCAAGAACTCCCACTTGTATGATGGGACAAAAGAGTGGGTAGCTGTTCACTTCACCACCGCCTTTTCCAGTGAATTTAAATCTATAACCTACCATCACCTCCGCGAAGGCCTCTTCACTCGAATAAGCCAGGATATCCTCGAAGCCGCTCTCCCCTACGTGCAAGCTTTCGTAATAAAATCTACTGATGATGCAAGAAGAGCCCTCCACTCAATACCCTCTGCAGAATCATTACTCCCTGAATTGCTTTTAAATACCTCCATTGAGGAATTGAAGCCTATAATTAGAAATCCAGAACACTGTGAGCTTTCATCTCATCGGGAGAACAATCCTCACACACCCCAAAAAACTTCCGGCTGGTTTAGCTTTTGGAAAACAGCTCACCCAACGGCACTCTCGAGAGAAGACCGCTCTCCACCTATCACCCTAAATCTCCTCCTTTATCTTGCTGAGTTAAATGGCGAAAAAAAGATTGTCGATCAGTTGGAGTATGCTATCAACAAGCGGATGGACATAGCCTGTGCACGCATCGTTGAAACGGCCACCAACATCTTCGCTATCAAAGCTGAACAAGATCTTCTGCAAAGCATCGATATCGGCTCCGAAGCTCTTTGTGCAATTGGTAGCACTACCATCAGCGGAGTCATACTAGGTAACCTGGCTGCCACCTACAAAACGATCATTTCAGCTGCTCAAATCGTAGCAAGCATTGTCCCGACCACTTTGTACTGTGGCTATTTGGGAACCCAGCTTCTTTTTTCCAGCAAGAAAAATACAAGCCCCCTCCTAAACCGTCTTTTCACCCATCTTAACCACAAAGAGCTACGAGCTGATATTCTGAAGAAAATGACAGGGAACTTCTCTAAAGAGTTTCGGACGAATACTAGAAAACAGCTCCAGGAATGGGCAAGCTCCAACGACAGCATCCACCTCTTCGATAAGCAAGATAGTGAAAAGACAATGGATAAGCTTTTGTTGAGTATTGAGACCCACTTCTCTGATGGAAGTCTAAAAAAAGAAATAGATTTATTACTTAGACGTTTCCATGGAACTTTGTAGTTTTTTTTTACCACCAAGATCGCAGAATGCACAAAGAAAGTGCGGGATGCCCTAACTCATAATGGCGTTGTTGCATAATTTAATAAATTTATAATCATTTATTTAACCACAGAGAGCACCGAGAACACAGAGAGATAAAAATACATAAAGTCTCTCAGAATATGCTATCAACTGATCTGTGATTTTTTATTTTCTCTGTGCTCTCTGTGATATCGGTGGTAAGACTTTAATCATAAGCCTCTTGTAGACGCATGTTTTATGCAACAACGCCACTCATAATATTATTGCTACTGCAATTGAAGTGCATCGTGATTTTAACTCACAACCTAGGCAAGAAACCTATTAGTCATGGCTAGTATTTCTCCATGGCATTGCTGCATGCTGGGATAAAAAGCGTTTACCTGATTAATACCGTTCTGAAACACGACAAGGTCTTCCGACCTCAGCTTTTCTATTAAAGTAAGGCCTTCCTTAGGTTCTTCCCTTTTCCTACGAAAACTAGGCGAACAAACACAGGCCTCAACCTCTAACTCCTCATCTTTGCTCAATCCTTCAAAAAGAGCGGTGTCACTTCTTACGATACCTTGTATAAATTCATGAACTTCTTTTAGAAGCTTTATCTCTTTGAGTCCTTGACGAACTAAACTTTTGTCTGCTTCTGATACCCGATGATCAAATAGGAGTTCTCTCAGAAATTTTTCACTGTCTATACGGGCTTCAGGGGCAATAGGTCCTATTCTTTCTTCTTTTTGATAATCCAGGTCGTTCATCAACATAGCTGTGATCGTTCTGAGTTCATTATTTAAAAGGTCATCATATCTTTCTGAAAAGACTAATGTTGGATCAGCCCGAAAATGATAAAATGGCGTAGAAAAAATCAACTCTCCTATCAGAATGGCGAATCCATAGACGTCGGTAGACTTCGTAGCTACACCACTGTTCGCACTTGAATCCCAATACTCATAGGTTCCAAAATCTTCTTCCATTCTCCCCTCTTTCATTGTGAGGTCAAAGTCTGCAAGGTAGGCATCCACAAGATCAGGATTTTGGTATCTCCCCAGGACATTTCTATTTTTTACATCACAATGAACAATACCTCTCCTGTGAAGTTCTGTAAGAGTGCCTCCAATGTCTAGAATTGCTGTCATCTTTCCCCTTAGAGACATCTTTTCACGAAGTGCACATAAATCCCCATCATAGCGCTCCTCTTCTCTCTCAAGCTTTTTCTGTACAGCCTGAGATTCATAAGCTGTTCCCCTTCCCATCGTTTTACTAACATGAAAGTCATTGTGCCGTAAAGCTCCCCAAGCAAGTTTTGCTGGGAGCCCAATTGTTGAGAAAAAAACGGCTACTTTTTGAATTTTTTTATCAAGGTCATCTATATCATCAGTGATCATTCTCATTTCTCTATCCCAAAAAAGGGATTTATCCAAGCGCCTTCTATAGACATGGTCTCCCGAAATATCAGGATCTGCAGTGATCCCCCTAACAAGAGCTGTTTTTGTAAGCTTCACCTTTGCCTCTCCAATGGCTGGACGCAAAGCTATAGAGAAGTGAGTAGAGCGTTTTACTTTTTTATAGGAACCCGTCCCTAAAATGGCATGATCTACCATTGACCATTTCCCTGAACGGAAATCATTTTTTTCTTCTTTAGCGGAATGTATCATTTGCAGCTCAACGAAATTCGCGTCTTCACTCATCCACATCCAGCAAGATCGAATGAGATGAGCCTGAGGGAATCTATCATCAATACGAAAATGATCATGAGTTTTCGAAAGTCGTATGGCTTGAGTATCGTGAGGATTCTGGGCTAGATTGCGTGCTACATTTAGGAGTCCTTCAGCATAACGAAGATAGTCTTCACTGTCGTGCTCACAATCAAAATGAATCTCTGCAATTTCCCTTGCCATATCCCTTGCCAAGTCTTCTATGCCAATCATATCTGGAAAGGTTTTCTGACCTGCTTGGGGGAGCTTCAAAAGAACTTCTTTTTTCAGATCATCAATTTTCTTTGTGAGTAAATCTAAATTATAATAGCTATAAATAGGTCTAGTATCTTTCCTGCTGTGATAATCTCTTTGAAGATTTGTAAGAGTCGCCCTGGCAGTATTAATCTCAGTAAAGTCTTTTAATGAATACTCGGAGTCTCTTCTGGAACAACTACCTCCCTCTATTGGAAATTTATGAAGTATTTCTTCAGCTACGTCTCTTACTTTCTTATCAAAATCAGGCCGTCGAAAAGGAGTTCTGTTTATATGGGAGCTCCAGGAATCACTCAATTTCATTTCTTGCAAGGGAGCTAGAAGGTCTACCGTCATATTTATTTCCTCTAAAATAAAAATAATCACTTTAACACAACTACATAACGCATTTCAAGTATGCTCTTAACTAAACATTCTATTGAAGTTTATTATAATACTTTCATCATGCTAGTCACAGCAATTCCCGGTGTTATTTTTAGACCTTGAAAAAGCTAAAAAATCCCCCTCTTTTCTCTCGAGAAAGGGGGTGTTTTAAAATTATTTCCGCAGCATTTTTTTTGGTTTTAAAAATTTTTCTTTGAATGCCTCAGAATCCATTGTGAGCCACTTTTTGGTTTTTTAAAGTGTCTTTTTTAATTTATAACACCTTTATTATCAACGTCAAAAACACCGGGAATTGCTGTGCTAGTCATTAATGTGCAGCAAAAAATACCCTCTTTAAGCTATAGTGCGCATCCTAATTTCAGGATCATTTGCTGCCCGAAGTCTTAAGTTCCCACTGTTTACGCATTTGCACTCCAGACAACGACTGAAAGAAAGGAAAATTCCATATGTTTTGGCTTGAATTTAGCTTTATTCTACTTTGTATTTTAATTGGCTCTCGCATTGGGGGGATTGCACTTGGAGCATTCTCCGGTTTTGGTCTAGTTATATTCACCTTTGTCTTCCATGTCGAACCCACATCTCCGCCCATTGATGTTTTGCTAATGATCCTTGCTGTTATCACAGCTGTCTGTGTGATGCAGTCCGCTGGTGGCTTGAATTATTTGGTGTATGTAGCTGAAAAAGCCTTAAGAAAGAAGCCTTCCTGGATCACCTTCATAGCTCCTCTAGTAGCCTACTTTTTTACTTTTATGTCAGGTACGGGGCACACAGTCTACGCCCTCTTGCCCGTTATTGCCGAAGTCTCCAGAGAAGCAGGCATACGCCCCGAACGCCCCCTCTCCATCTCTGTTATTGCTGCTCAACAAGCTATTACTGCCTGCCCTATTTCTGCTGCTACCGTATCACTCTTGGCTCTTCTCAGCCCTTTTGGCATCAACTTAGGCGACATCCTTATGGTTTGCATCCCCTCCACTTTGGTGGGATGTCTAGCAGGGGCTCTAGTTGTCAACAACATTGGAGCAGAATTGAGTGAAGACCCGGTATATCAAAAGAAACTACTCGAAGGCTCCATCCAATCACTAAAGAAGATGGACGTCATGGACTCCTCTTCCCTCTCAAAAGCTCGCATTTCTGTTGCCCTGTTCCTTATTGGAACTATCTCCATTGTAACTTTAGGAGGCTTTGCCCATCTCCGGCCCTGTTGGGAAATTGCTGGCCAAATGCGCCCCTTAAGCATGCCTCTTGCTATAGAAATGATTATGCTCTGTGTAGCCGCTGGGATAATGTGTCTAAAAGTAGATTTCAGCGATGCTGCCAGTGGGACAGTTGCTAAAGCTGGTTTTATCGCCGTTGTATCGATTTTTGGAATTGCCTGGCTTGGAGACACCTTTGTCGCCGGTAACGCCGATTATATCAACGACTCTATAGGGGCTGTTGTTACCGCATACCCAGCCCTTTTTGCTGTTGCTCTTTTTGTCCTATCTATATTGCTATATAGTCAAGCTGCGACGGTGCTTGCATTAATGCCTCTAGGAATAGCTTTAAAGATCCCTGTTCCTTTTCTGATCGCCATGTTCCCAGCAGTGAATGGATATTTCTTTCTACCTACCTACGGAACGATTCTTGCTGCCATTGCATTCGACCAAACGGGTAGCACCAAAATTGGTAAGTATGTTTTAAACCACAGCTTTATGATACCCGGAATGGTTGCTACTACCGTTTCCATAATGACGGGCTTTCTTTTAAGCCAGTTACTTATTGGATTTTGATTCCGATATCCCCATAGGATCATCGGTTCTGACACGTTGGTAGTAATAGAGGTAGCCATAGTCCTTGCTTGTTCTAAAACGGTATGTCGGTCTACCGGACTCTGCTTCTACTTTACTGTCATCAGCACAGACCCACTCCCCCTTAAACTTCACGTAGCTTATGTAGTGCCCACTCCTTAGAGTGCCAATATGAAGAACAATCCCTACTAATTCATATTTACCATCCTCTGTCTCAGTCGACCCTTCTGGCAAGTATACACGAGAAAGAGTCAATTCTTCAGGCATCTCAACCTTCTTTCGGATCTTTCGGCTAAAGGCCCCACTATTGGAAAATCTTTTAAGTTGTACAGGGAGTAGATCAGGGAACTTTTGAAGGGCCAATTGTTTTTTTGCAGGAAGCTTATGAGCCCTCCCATCAAATTGAAATCCATCCTCCAATGCTTCATCAGTAAAGAATGACTCTAAGGCTGCTGGTAAACTACGGATCTTATTTGATGAGATCTCCAATGAAAGAAAGGATTCTGCGGGATCCTTTTGCACTTGTGCTGCTATATTAGAGGAATTATTTCCTAAAACCAGGACTCTTGAACTATCCACTTTAACTGTAGACTGAAGGTATACGATACCATCACTACCATCAGAATGGCTTGCTTGATCTAAAAGCCATTGAAATGCTTTTGCTCCATCTTCTTGAGAATATGATCCATGTTCGAAAGGAAACCCACAAAGGCCCATTTGAAATCTGTAGTGATTGATTTTTTTAGAGTCTACCTCACCCCCCATTTTTATGGATTCTATAATGTCACTAGTTAGATTTTGCAGAACAACTCTTTGCTTAAACTGTTCTGTAGTCTCTAAATGGAACTGCGTCAAGGTATGTGAGCCACTATCAAAAAGGCGGGATAAACTATCGATATTAGCAATTTGCTGTAAAACTGATGCTAGATAGCAAGTATTCCCTGCTTGACGAACCCCTCCGGGCTTAATAACAGATTGGAGTTGCTCCTCCTTTCTCAAACTTATACCCGTTAGATGTACCGAGGATATCGAGTTAGTGAGGTTCATTTCGTTATTGCGTCGAATTATTTTAAGAGTAAGCGTGTCCAATTTCATTTGTGTATTTTGTAGATTTTTTGCCACCTCGTCAGAGGGGTTCTCTCCTCCAAATCCCTCTTGAATATTTGACAACATTTCATTAAAAATTCCGATATATCTTTCATCGATTACAGCATCTGCCTTAGCATTGAGAGTCATTATGGCAAAATTAACATTTACATTCAGCTCGGCACAGGGATTAGGTCTACACATTGTCAAGCCCTATTTTTATTTTTACAAATATCCGCAATATAGTCCGCTATGCAATATATTCTCAAGTAAATAACCAATACAAAAAAAACACCAATTAGTAATATACTTTTGTATATTTAGATATTGTGGCCAAACAAAGAATTTAATGAACAAGCAATCGGTCAAAAAAACGAGCCCCGAAGCTACCATAAAAGATCAACTCTCTGACTTGGAGATAAAACTTCAGGGCCTTTTAGAGTTAACAGTCTCTTACGCTCAGCTTAATTTTTCCGAAAAAGCCGAAATTGACGACTCCGGAAGCCCCATATCCTTACTAGGGCTTTCCCTCAATATGCTAGGGGAGGAAATGCAGTTCTCTACCTACAGCAAAGAAAACGTTCAAGCCATCATCAATTCATTGTCCGAAATGCTCTTTGTTATGGATCTCGAAGGGAATATTCTCTCGGTAAACAAAAAAACGCTTGAACTTTTACAAGTTTCAAAATCTGAGATTTGCAAAAAACATATCTCTGAAATCCTTTTTAATGACAAGTTAGAGCTCCAGAATAAATCAAAGATCATGGAGCTCCTCAAGCAAAATACTTTAAAAGAAGTAGAAGCAAACTTCAATAATACGTCTGGTGAAATAATCCCTGCATTTATCACAGGAAATCACTTATCTCAACCCTCAGGAGAGCTTAAGGGGTTTGTTTTGTCAGCCAAAGATGCTCGCGACTCCAAAGTCCTTAAATATCTCCAGGACACTCAAACCCAGTTAATACAAACGGGAAAACTGGCAGCCCTTGGGGAAATGTCTGCGGGCCTTGCACACGAACTTAACAACCCTTTGTTCCTAATCCGTGGCTTCAACACTCAAATAGAAAAAGAAATGGAAAAATCAGGGCTCCTTTCCGAGTCTCTAAGAGATTATATCAACGAAATTCGAGTAAACTCCCAAAGGATGGCCGACATCATCAATCACTTCAGAGACTTTTCCCGACAAGCTCCTGAAGAGCACACCCCTTCCCCACTTCACAAAATCTTAAAAAAATCCCACAAGTGGTTTAAAGCACAGCTCGATCTTAATTCCATTCAATTCGATTGGGAACTCTCACCGGAAAAATTTCTTATCAGTTGTAGCGAAACTCAGCTGGAGCAAGTCTTTGTCAATTTGCTCTCTAATGCCAAAGATGCCGTAAATCACCAGTACCCAAATGAGGGCGGTCACATTTGTATTCGAACAACTCGATTAGAAGAAAGTGTAGCTATCTACTTCATAGACAACGGACCGGGGATAGACGAAAAAATTACTGATAAGTTATTCGATCCTTTTTTCACTACAAAAGACGTAGGAGAGGGTACTGGCCTTGGCTTATCCATTTCCTTTGGGATCATTAAAAATCACCATGGTAGCATTAGTCATAGCTCTCAAGCAGAGAAAGGAACAACCTTTACGATCCTCCTACCCTTAATATCTGATGAATAAATCAAACCTTACGAAGAGATCCTCACTTATGGAAAATAGAGTCCTTGTTGTAGACGATGAAAAAAGCATCCAAAAACTTCTTTCTCTTATTTTGGAAGAATTTCAAGTCACAGAAGTATCCAGCGCAGCTGAAGCTCTAAAGATCATTAAAAATAAATCCTGCGATCTTGTCATCACTGATCTGAAAATGCCAGGGATGTCTGGGCTAGAACTCTTAAACGAAATAAAGAAAATTTCCCCCGAAATCCCCGTTATAATGATCTCAGGGCACGGAGACAAAAATGCGGCAATTGAAGCTATTAACAACGAAGTTTATGACTTTCTTGAAAAACCCTTCGATGATGAGGTTCTTATTCACTCCGTAAAACGCGCTTTGAAACAAAGAAATACATCCACACAGCAGAGTAAGCTTATTGAAAAACTACAGGAATCCGAAACGCGTCTTCGCTCTCTATCAAAAAAAATCATCCTACTTCAGGAAGAAGAAAGAAAAAGAATTGCTCGCGAGATCCATGATGAATTAGGCCAACTTCTTGTTGTCTTAAAAATTGACCTCTCCATGTTGAAAAAAGAACATCCTTCATTATGCCAAAACCCTGGCGAGACCCTTGCGCAAATGGAAGAAACTCTGGAAACCTCTATTCAGTCCGTCCGCAAGATAGCCACTAATTTGCGTCCCAGTTTATTGGATAATCTAGGTCTAACTGCCGCAATGGACTGGCAAATCAAAGAAATCAAAAAGCATATCGACATGGATATTCAATTAAAGTTCGATTTAAGTGCGGATACCTACGAGCCACACATTGCTACCACATTCTTTCGGATATTCCAGGAGGGACTCACCAATGTTGTGAAGCATGCCGACGCAAGCTCTGTCCATATATCTTTGCTCAATAGGAACGATGCCCTAACTTTAAAGATCCAGGACAATGGCAAAGGGCTTAACTCAAAAGAAATAAAAAAAAACAACTCTTTTGGTCTCATCGGTATCCAGGAAAGAATTTCAGACTTAGGCGGAAGCATGGAGATAAATAACACAAGTCCTGCAGAAGGAGTTTGTATGACAGTCCGACTTCCCCACGGTAAAAGCACATTTGTGTAAGCGACAAAACAGGCAAGATCGTGTAAAAGATCTGAAAAAATGCGAAGCTGCAATACTGCAGCTTCGCATGATTAATTGCTTACATTAACGAAATAGAAGAAATCGTAGTCAGTGGCACAGTGGTTTTAGTAATAAAAGACATTTGCGCAGCTTCTGCCAGCACAAGAGCCCTCCGTCCACACTCTGCAGAAACCAAAGGCTTAGTCCCTTTTCTTATGATATCCAAAAAGTGCTCCATCTCGATCTTGTAGGACTCCTTGTAGCGTCTGATAAAAAATGGAATTTCACCTTTCGCCTCAAAAGGCGTTACAGCTAATCTTTCATCTGATTTTAAATCCCCTTTTGATCCAAGAATTTCGATTCTTTGATCATACCCGCAAGAAGCACGACGGCTATTGGTAATTTGACATAAAGATCCGCTAGCAGATTTGATTGTTATGAGAGCAGTATCGACATCCCCTGCTTCTGCAATTGCCGGATCCACCAGACAACTAGCTGTAGCGTAGACCTCAATTGGATCTTCACCAAGCAACCAACAAGCCATATCAAAGTCATGGATGGCCATGTCTCGGAAAAGCCCACCAGACGTTTTTACATAATCGATAGGTGGTGGTTGAGGGTCTCTACTGGTTATACGAACAAACTCTACCTTGCCCACTTTTCCTTCCTGTATAGACTGATAAACATTTTGGAAGTTTGGGTCAAAGCGTCTATTAAACCCTACCAGGCATGGAGTTCCGCTTATTTCCAGCTCTTTTATGCAATCGTCTACCTGGTCTACATTCAAGTCGATAGGCTTTTCACAAAAAACAGCTTTTCCATTTTTTGCGGCACGTTTAATTAAATTAGCATGGGTATCTGTACTGCTTGCAATGATGACACCATGTACATCCGGATCGGATAATGCATCCATTACATTATCTGAAGCCTTTCCTCCGAATCTGCTTGCAAGCCTGCTTGCAGCTTCCAGATTAGGGTCTACGATATATTTCAGCTGGGCACGTGGATTTTCTGCCACGTGCTCAGCGTGAATAGACCCGATCTTACCCGCCCCGATAAGGCTGAGATTGATCATGGGTCACCTCCTTAATTTTGCGTTAGGTGAATGGTTGTATTAACTTTTTCACGTGTCGCATCGTCATCAAACCAGCGACTGGTTACCGTTTTATGCTGGGTATAAAATCTTACCGCGTCCTTTCCATAGCCGTGGAGGTCTCCTCTAAAGGAAGCTTTAGCTCCAGTAAAGCTGAAGAAGGGTAAAGGTACAGGGATAGGTACATTTACACCCACCATTCCCGCATCAATAAGGTGTTGGAATTTACGTGCTGCCGCTCCAGATTGCGTGAATATCGCCGCTCCATTTGCATTCGGGTTATCATTAGTCATCTGAATAGCATCATCGAGAGTTTCTGCTTCAAGAATACAAAGGACGGGTCCAAAGATTTCCTCTTTATAAATATCCATGTCGGTCTTTACACCCGAGAAAATTGTCGGCCCTACAAAGTTTCCTTTTTCAAAACCCTTAACCGTAATACCACGACCATCCAGAACGAGAGATGCTCCTTGTTTGACACCAGATTCTATGAGTGACTCTACTCTGTTTTTTGCATTGGGAGAAATCAAAGGTCCAAGATCTGCACCTTCTGTATCCCCTTGAGATACTTTCATTGTCTTTGCTTTTTCCACCAAATCAGCTAACCACTTTCTTGCTTCTCCCACAAGTACTACAGCGGAAATCGCCATACAACGTTGTCCTGAGGCTCCAAAAGCTGCACCTGCCATTGCTATAATGGCTCGTTCTTTATCTGCATCAGGAAGAATCACGCAATGATTTTTAGCTCCAATGAGTGCCTGAACGCGTTTTCCGTTAGCTGTTCCCCTTGCAAAAATATGATGCCCAACTTTTGTGGATCCAACGAAGGAGATAGCTCGAATATCAGGGTGATCGCAAATCCCATTTACAGTGTTGACAGCACCATGAACTAAATTCAGGACACCTTTGGGCAAGCCCGCCTTGTGAGCTAGTTTTACAATAAAATTTGCTGTTAAAGGCGTTTGTTCTGAGGGTTTCAAAATAAACGTGTTCCCTGCTGCTATAGCCAGAGGAAACATCCACAAAGGGACCATTGATGGAAAGTTAAAAGGTGTAATTCCAGCTACCACCCCTAAAGGCTGTCTGTAAGAATGAGTATCTATGCCTGAAGCTACATTTTCTACTGCTTCACCCATAATTAATGAAGCGATACCCGCAGCATATTCTACAACTTCATATCCCCTGTAAATATCACCAAGAGCATCCTCGTGAGTCTTTCCGTGTTCCAAGGTAATCAGTCGAGCTATTTCCTCTTGATGTTCTTTCAAAAGGGCTTGGAGCTTAAGAAAGACACGCGCACGCGTAGAAATAGGAGTATCTCGCCATGCCGGGAAAGCTTCTTTGGCTGCCTGTACCGCTTGATTGAGCTCTTCTTGTGTACAAAGGGGGACCCTTGCAATCACCTCTTGTGTTGCTGGGTTAGATACATCCAAAATCTCATTCGAAGTCGACTCTACAAATTCGCCATTTATAAATAAGTTTGTGTTGTTTGCAGTAGAAATTACCATAATTCATTCCTTATATTTGAAGACGTTAATGGGAAAAGAGCCTCCATTTCACAAAAATTACGTAGAAGGAGTCATTAAAGAACCGACTTCTACATCACGCATTACACCCCCGCCCACGGATTGAGTCGGATGCTTGTATAGCAGAGCCTTTGATAAAAGGTAGTGAAGATATTGATACCCTATTCGAGCATAAGTCAAGGGGTGAGCTTTTGCAGGATCCTGCTCAGCTTCCATGACTAACCATCCATCGTACTCCATTTCAACGAGCTGTTGAACCAGCTTTAAGAAATTCAAACCATCCGTATCGTCGTATCCGTTTTCACCAGGAACCGTAAAGACCCCTTCAAGGATTGCTTCAGGGAAGCTACTATCCTTAGCCAAAAGTTCCTTCAATACTCCAAAGCGAATATTTTTTGCATGGACGTGGGTCACCCTATTAATATGTTTTTCCAAAACACTTTTGAGATTTGCCTGAGCGTACGCCAGATGCCCCGTATCCAATAGGAGCCCCAACTTACTCGTCTTATCCATTAGCTTATTGATATCTTCCTCTGACTGAACCACTGTACCCATATGGTGATGATAGGCCGTTTTCATGCCTCTTTCTTCAACATATTCCGCCAAAGCCTCCAGGCCCTCGCACAAACGTTGCCATTCATCAGTCTCAAGCACAGGTCTCTTTGAAAGCCCTGTATCCGGATTTCTATGTGTCGCATAAGAACATTCTCCAATAATTGCTAATGAACTCCCTTGCGACTGTAGAAAATCCAGGTGCTCCTTCAAACGACTTTTTTCAGTAAGGATATCGTTTTCAAGGAGATTAGTACTATGCCACCCCCCGATCAGTTCCAGGTTTCTATCTTGAAGAATAGAAGGCATTTTCTGTAAAGCTTTCCGCAAAGGATCTTCGAGTTCAATACCTTTGTAGCCTATTAAAGCTACTTCTGAAACGCACTGATCCACGGGAATATCTGCTCCCAATGAAGGTATGTCACTGTTCATCCAGCATAAAGGGTTCGCTCCAATGCGAATGGGCATAGTTATCTCCTGATTACCAAAGTGTAGTTACACTATTTACTTTTTCTTCGTAGTCCTTGCGTACTTCAGCCACCCCTTCCAGGGGAGACGTTTCAGCAATTGCCACATCCCACCAGACAGTGCCTGGGGTACTGAGGGATGGATCCGTATCAATGACTGTAACACAGGTTTCTGCTATGCTCTGGTTTTCTAACAAAGTCTTTTTCAGTTCTTCAAGGCTTGAAACATGAATTGCGTGGCAGCCATAGCTACGGGCATTCAGAGCAAAGTCAATATCCACTTCATTACCCTCTTTGCTTCTCAAGAGATTTCCGAAGGGTTTCCCGCCACATCCCTGTTGTAAACGGTTGATACATCCGTAACCTTTATTGTCGACGACAATAACATTTAGCTTCAAACCCATTTGTCGTGCTGTGACAAGCTCCGTATGCATCATCAGGTAACTACCATCCCCTACCAGGACATATACCTCTCGCTCGAGCTTGGCCATCTTCACTCCAAGTCCTCCAGCGATTTCGTATCCCATGCAGGAATAACCGTATTCCAAATGATAG
Organism: Chlamydiales bacterium; assembly: GCA_047611865.1. Classification (GTDB taxonomy): domain Bacteria; phylum Chlamydiota; class Chlamydiia; order Chlamydiales; family JBDQID01; genus JBLFWS01. The sequence continues at coordinate 10,199 of JBLFWS010000019.1, read as the reverse complement.
CCATCATCAAGTGAACAGTTCCATAATTTGTGCAACTCTCCCGGGAGGCCTCCAGCAGCCGAAACCACGATCCCCTCCTCTCCTGCTACCTCATTGACCACAGCCAACACGTGGGCATCTCCTACTAATCCCGTAGATTCTGGACGGCACACACCAGCTGCAAACTGATGCCACTTTTCTATTTCTTGCCCACAGAGAGCTTGGTACTCGACAGAAGTTTCATGCTCTCCTAAACCCTCACTTAACAGCAACAGTCCCTGTCTTGCATCCGTAATTAAAGCTGTGGCATTCACCTTTGCAGCATCAAAGCTTGAAATATTCAAACCTATAAACTGAACATCAGGGTTCTGAAACAAAGTTTTGGAAGCAGTTGTAAAGTCAGAAAGCCTGGTTCCAACACATAATACCAAGTCACTGTCATAAGCGATTCTGTTTGCACAGCTTGTACCCGTTACCCCTATACCTCCAAGGTTCAGAGGATCATCCCATCTTAGGGAAGCTTTACCGGCTTGTGTTTCTCCCACAGGAACACAATGTTTTTCTGAAAACTGCCGTAAAACATCTGTCGCTCCACTATAATGGACACCTCCCCCGGCAATGATGAGAGGTTTTTTAGCCTTTTCCATCAAAGAGATGCATTGCTTCAATTGTCTTGAGTCGGGTTCAGGCCTAAAGACCTTGTGAACACAAGGTTCAAAAAAATCTAGAGGATAATCATAAGCTTCCGTCTGCACATCCTGAGGAAATGCAAGTGTAGCCGGACCTCGACGTACGGGGTCCATCATAGTGCGTATGGCTCTCGGAAGTGATGTCAGAATTTGTTCAGGGCGTGTGATACAATCGAAATATCGACTAACTGGCTGAAAACAACTATTGGCTGTCAGGAGAGGACTTGCCTCATCTTCAAGCTGCTGCAAGACCGGGTCAGGCCTTCTCGAAACAAAAACATCCCCCGGAACAAAAAGCACAGGCAACCTGTTGATATGCGCAAGTGTTGCCGCAGTTAGCAAATTACTTGCTCCCGGCCCTATAGAGGTCGTAACCCCCATCACTCTACGACAACGATTTGCTTTTGCAAATGCTATAGCGGCATGTGCCATTCCCTGCTCATTTTGTCCTCTGAAAAAGGGAAGACTTGCTGTGGAATTAGCGAGAGCCTCCCCCATGCCCGCAACATTTCCGTGACCGAAAATGCCAAACATACCCCCGAAAAGAGGCTCTATTGTTCCGTCCAACATCTCGCTTTGTTGCGCAGCAAGATAGCGCAGCATTGCCTGTGCGGCTGTCAGGTGGATCGTGGCTGAGCTTCTTTCAAGCAAATGTTCTTTACTCAATAAAACTGTCATCGCTTCCTACGTTTGCAGGTTTTTGACGCCATGCATTGATCAGAAAAGTATAGCGGGAAACGACCTCTTCCACGACTTCCTCATCACTCATTTCATCTTTAAACCATTTTTCTGCCGCTTCTCCCCAGATACTACGCCCCACGACAAAACCTTTAATGAAGTCGTAAGAGCTAAGTTTCTGCAGTGTCTGAGACAACTGCTGAAGATCTTCATTATACCCCAGAATCAAAACACCACGACAATTCTGATCATTTTGTGCAATCACAAAACGAACTCGTTCCCATGTTTGTTCATCTTCAATGGGAGGCAATTTCCACCAGGTTGGAAAGATTCCCTCCTCATAATAATCTTCTATCAACTGAGGAAGCGTCTTCAGACACTCGGGAGTGGAGGGTTGAGGAATCAACTCCACAAGCAGTTCTTGCTCCCAATCTGTACATGCATGTTGCAGATTCCGAAGCTTCTGTACCTGCCTCTCAAAATCCTGCGGACTGATACCAAGAGGGTGCTTGACAAGTACTTTAACTACGTGTTGTTTTGGCCTATTCCGCAAAAGCATTGCCGCCTCTTTATTCCCTACAAACTCTAGAGGAAAAGTATCCGGTTCTTCTATACAGGAGGCGCACCAGAGACTTTTTGTGTCAATTTCGTTCAAGAAGGAGGAGGAGGAGTTCACATCCAACACAGTTCCGAGTTGCACAGGAAGTTTTTCGGAATCGACCTGTAAAAGAGCAAGATAAAGAAGAGCTTTGAAAGACGATACTTTCCCAGTAGGTACTCTGTACTTAGTGAAAAAGCTGCGATGATCAAACGCCATAACACAGAGGTTATTTACCTCTTTTGGGAAACGGCTTAATGCAGCATGCCTTCTTTCCAGATCTGGAAGGTTGAGCTGACCTCTGCTTGCGAGAAATTCCTGCAACTCTAGCCAAAAAGGTATTGCTGCTGAACATCCATGACGGCTGACCACAAGAGCACCACAGGCATTACCCCATGTGCAACATGTAGAAAGAGGTTGACCTACGAGCCATCCTCTAAGAAAACCACTAAGAAAAGCATCTCCCGCACCAAGTACATTAAATATCGGCACTTGGAATCCCTCTCCTATAATTGCTTCAGGAGAATAATTTGCATGAACTTCACAACCTTCTTTTCCTTTTTTGCGTACAATAAGCCCGGAAGACTCTTGTTTCAGATAGGCAATCGCATCGTCAACATCTCGCTGTCCCGATGCTATTTTCAACTCTTCATCGGTCCCTACGATTAAATCGCACATGTCGAAAATTGTTTTAAACCTTTCCGCAACGATGCTAGCCTCCACATATCGGGATTCTCCATCGCCATGACCGGTAAGGCCCCACAAAACAGGACGAAAGTCGATATCTAATATAATCTTCGTGTCTACTGATTTTGCATATTCCACAGCCTTACACGAAGTCTTGAATAATTCTTCTGTAGAAAAATGCGTCCCAGTCACTAATAAGGCCCGTGCTCTCTCGAAAGATTCCACTGAAAAGTCATCTTCTTCCATCGCTGCATCTGCACAGTTTTCTCGGTAGAAAATCAACGGGAAGTTATCTGGTGGGTTTACTCCCAACAGCACAAGACCTGTAAGGCGATCCGGGTCTTCGAGTACCATAGAAACATCAACGCCCTCATCTTTTAGGGTTCCTTTGACGAAACGTCCCATAGCTTCATGACCTACACGCGTTAACATAGCCGTTTGCAAACCGAGCCGTGAAGTACCTACTGCAACATTTGCCGGGCAACCTCCAAGATACTTCGTAAATGACGTCGCGTTTTCCAAATCTGCGCCGATCTGGTCGGCATAGAGGTCAACCGCTGCTCTTCCCATACATATTAAGTCAAATTCTCTACGGTTCATACCGTCACCTCCACTTGTGGCTTCCAAAAAGTTGCGTTTTCATCTCGTGTCCAGGAATGTTCTTCCGTAAACTCTGGTACTGTATAACGGAGGTTCGCCAAATGCCTTATCACCCATATATAGTACATCCCGTATCCAGGAGCCGAACATTGTGCATGGTCATTGTTATGCAAAATTTTTATGGTATCATTTGGTCGTACCTTCAAAACTTCATCTCCTAATTCGGCATGACCATATCCCTTATCATCAGTAAAGCGGTAGTGATAAATTTCCGGTTGAGGATGGTGATGAGGGGGGTAACTAGACCAACGTCCGGGCATATTCACCACTTCACCCAAAACGAGTTTTGCATTGGGGTGAGAGATGCTGTCATCAAAAATAGTCCTGACCCATCGCAAGCAGGCCCCATCAACTTGCCCAGCACCACGACGTTCGTTATCGACTAAGGAGGGGGTATAGAATTCTACGGGAAAACTGTCTTCATTTGTCGTTCTGCTGATCGCAATTTCCACTTCGCTTTCTGCCCGAAAGATCACATCTGTTTCTGAAGAGACATGGACGCAAAAAGGAGCATCATCAAATAGAGAGTTTCTGGTATTGGAATAGATCTTTTCGCCAGACCTAACATGTAAAATTCCGTTCATATGCAAGTATGCCGTTTCTTTTTCGGTTTTCTCACAAAATGTTTCCCCAGCTTTCAACTTCAGAATTCCAAAATCAATACCCGTATCTTCTTTCTCCTCCCCTTCCCTTGTAATGGGTGTGTAACCTATTGGGAAGCCGCGGCGATTTTCCGTATTATGAGCTTCGATATGTCCCCCTGAACTATAAAATTTTAATTTCTATTTGCTGTGTAATGATGAAAAAACCTACGGTTTTTGACAAGAGCTATTTTTTGTTCTTACATTTTCTAAGTGGTAATCCAGGTCGTGTATCTAACAACAGCCTACTGATTTTATATACGACCCAAACAGTTATTGTAGTGCACGAACATGAGCTGTGGCAGCTGTAGAGAGCCCTTTCAAGCTGTAGCCTCCTTCAAGAACAGATACGAGCCTTCCCTCTGCATACTGATCAGCAACGTAGCAGATGATCTTTGTAAGAATGGCAAAATCCTCATCTTGTAATGTAAAACCTCCCAATGGATCCAGATAGTGAGCGTCAAACCCTGCTGAAATAAAAACCACCTGTGGTTGAAATGTTTTCATCGCTTCTACAAGCCTGGTTTTAAATGCCTCCAACACTTTCCCACGCGAAACAGGCCCTGGAGGTATTGGAACATTTAATGTTGTTCCCAAACCCTCTCCATAACCCTTCTGTTCTGCTTGTCCACAACCCATGGGATAGAAGTGTTCGCGGTGTGTACTGAAGTAAAAAACGGTGGGATCCTCTTCAAAGATCTCTTGTGTTCCATTCCCATGATGAACGTCCCAATCAACGATCAAAACTCTGTCGATTCCATACTTTTCCTGCACATAACGCGCCCCGATGGCCACATTATTAAAAAGACAAAAGCCCATCCCTTGATTGCTGCAAGCATGGTGTCCTGGAGGGCGAACTACACAAAAGACATTCTTTGCTTTTCCCTCCATCACAGCATCAACTCCCGTAAGCACTCCCCCTGCTGCAAGTAATGCTACTTTTAAAGATTCCGGGCATACCGTAGCATCGCCAGTGCTAAGTGGGTAAGTTCCATCATCGATACCACGTAGCCCCGACAACGTCACATCTCTTTCTACGATGGCCAGGTATTCCTCCGTGTGACAACGCAATACATCTTCTGCCGATGCAGAGCGGGGAGGAAGTACATTATTTTCACCTGCTAGCCCTGTCTGAGATAAAGCTTCAACAATAGCGCGATAGCGCGATGGTGATTCAGGGTGTCCTTGTCCTGTGAGGTGTCTCGTATATTCGGGTGATTGAACGATAAGTGTAGTAATTGCAGGCTTCAATTTATCTCCCTCATTATCATTTGCAGCAAAGCGAGTTCAAGAATCCGCTTTTGATTTACACTACTCTCAGGAAAACTTAAAATTCTGAAGTAAGTTTTTTCTATACCGAAACAGATACAAGCTTAAGGTAATCGTGCTATCATTTTAAGTTTTGAAAAAAAAGTAGGTAAACGTTATCTCATGTTTTGTCAACAAAAAATCAGGATGGTCTAAATGGGAATGCTTAGAATAACAAAAAGCTCAGTTATTACCTTTCTCTTCATCCTCACGATTTCATTTTATTGCGAAGGAGCTTCTATAGTGATGACGAAAAAACACGAAAAGTTTGTCCCGTGCCCAAATTCTCCAAATTGTATCAACAGCAAGTCTGATAACCCCACCCATACCATTGACCCCCTCCTCTACGAAGGAAAAGAACACCCTTTCTCTCTCCTTATCCCTATTATCGAAAAAATGTCCGGAACATCCATTATCACCCAGGAAGAAAATTATCTCCATGTCGAGTTTCGTTCCATGCTGTTCTCTTTTGTGGACGATGTCGAATTTTCTTACGAAGCTGAGAACAAACTCATACATATAAGGTCTGCCTCACGATCGGGCTACTATGACTTTGGAGCCAACCGCAAAAGACTTGAGCGTATAAGAAAACACTTTAATTTGAGGAAATGATCATTTACTGTTGAAGATGTTTCACAGCTATAATTTTTTCTGATTCTCTATTGTTTCGAGCACTGTCAACTACTGTGTTTCTAAGGACCAGAAAGCCCGCTTTTCTCATAGATTTCCTAATCATGACAGTCTGCTCCTTTTTAAACATAAATCGTTCAATTTCAGGAACCTGATCCCCCTTAATGGAGTTATCTACCACCAAAGCACCTCCTGCCTTAAGAATACGGAAAGCGTTCAGGTATATCTGAAGTTTATGAAGGACATGCCTACCTCTTTCTCTCCCTTGAAGGTTTTCAAGGTACACCTCTTCAACTGAGTTATCTGGGATTAATAGTATATGAGTGTTGTTAGAAAAATCCGCATACATATCGGGTGCTCCTTCTGGCCTGTTATGGATATGCCAAGGTTCGTAATTCTTACGGAGTTCCAAAACCTCTTTGTCCCCATGGTTTTCTGATTTATCCTGATAGGGAGATTCCACCAAACCGCTCTTTCGAAGGCCTCGACCAACAATCACGCAAGCTAATCTCGCCCTGTCCTGGCTCGATTTCAGATATTCCTCAAAACTCTTATATCGCGCTGCACACCCGCCGACTTTATGAACTCCATCGTACCATATGCCATATCTGTCCGCTTTCTCCAATTCCTCCAGATAGATTCTTTCATCAGCCTTTTTGAAAGAGCCTTCAACTTTGACCCTTTTTTTTCTCTCTTCTATTTTAGCGAGACGGTTTTGTAAGTCTTCTTGTTTGATTTCCAATCTGTAATTCAGTTTATCCAAAGAGATCTTTTCCAAAAAATTGTACATGGTTTTAGCTTTTTCATCATGCCTTCCACTAAGAGATTCCCTGTGAATAATCCCTTGCAAACGATCTTTTTTAATCCTTATTTGTTCTAAACTTTTTTTATAAACCTCCATTTCTTCCAAAGCAGCGCTTATCCTGCCATCATCTCCTAATGTCGCAAGTTGAATTTCCATGGTGACATAGCTCTCCTCTAGAGATTTCACCTTACTTTCAAATGCTGGACCAATTGAAGACATCTCATCTCCTATAGATAAGCAGAATCCATGAGGTAATATCGGATTTATGAAGGCAAAACTTTAATCCCCTTCCGGTATACTACTTGAAAATAAGTTCATCTATAGGTGATAATGTCTTTGCTCCAGGACCTATCCTGTTGTATTGCAATAATTTTAAGGCTCTCCTCTTGGCTATTTCAGAAGAAAAATATAAACAGCTCCACAAAAGGATGGCCCTCCTTGGTATTTCCGACGATGATCTGATCGAAAAATTCATCCTTGCTTCCGGTAGTGGAGGGCAGAAGGTCAATAAGACCAACTCGTGTGTTTACCTTAAACACATCCCCTCCAGTATCGAAATCAAGTGCCAAGGTAGCAGATCTCGTGAAATGAACCGTTTTTTTGCTCGCCGCAAGCTTTGTGAACGCCTGGAAGAAATTAACAACGTAGAAAAGTCCGCAAAACAACAAGCTATTGAAAAAGTCCGACGCCAAAAGCAACGCCGTTCCCGTCGTTCAAAGCTTAGAATGCTGGAAGATAAACGTCAGCACTCAGATAAAAAGAATCTCCGTAAAACCCCAAAAACCACCGATTAATCATGTCCCTTCTTCTCAGTTGCCAAGATCTTAGCAAATCGTACGCCTCCCACAACCTTTTCAAAGATATCTCTTTAGGCATCTTTCGAGGTGACCGCATTGGTATCATTGGCCCTAACGGCTCTGGAAAATCCACTTTTTTAAAAGTTTTATCGGAATTCGAACAGCCCGACAGTGGTAGCGTCTCGTATAAGCGTAGTGTACACGTAGGTTACGTCCCCCAGACAAGTACCTATCCCGACGAAAGCCTTGAAGATATTATTATGGCAAACCTTTCAGAAGATAAATCCCTCGACGAATATGAACGTATGACGAAAGCCTCAATCATATTAGGGAAAATCGGATTCGATGATCCTGAGCAGAAAGCCAAATCCCTTTCAGGTGGCTGGAAAAAACGTCTGGATATTGCCTGCGCATTGGTTAAAGAACCTGATATTCTTTTGCTTGATGAACCTACCAACCATCTGGACTTAGAAGGGATTTTGTGGCTAGAAGAGTTTCTTCGAAAAGAGAATCTCACCTATCTGGTCGTCAGCCATGATCGCGTTTTCCTTGAAAACGTCACCACTCGTATGATGGAACTCAATAAATCTTATCCCAAAGGAATGTTTACTGTTGATGGCTCCTACAGTAAATTCCTTGAAAAAAGAGATGATTACCTTAGTGGACAAGAACAATACCAACGCTCTCTCACATCTAAAGTCCGACGTGAAGTGGAATGGCTCAAGAAATCCCCTAAAGCTCGCGCCACCAAAGCCCAGTCCCGAATTGATCAGGCTGGCCGATTAATTGACGAGCTTGCTGAGGTCAAATCAAGAAATCAGAAGTCCACAGCACAAATAGACTTCTCCTCCACAGATCGCCAGACCAGAAAATTACTCGTAGCGAAAAATCTCTCTAAGACCATGGGGGATCGTCAGCTTTTCGCTCACATCGATTTTACCCTGTTCCCCGGAAGCAGGCTCGGTATCGCCGGATTAAACGGCAGTGGAAAATCTACCCTTCTCCGTTTACTTACTGGAGACCTCATGCCAGACCAAGGAACTATCAAACGGGCAGAAGGCCTACGTATTGTTCATTTTGACCAACAAAGGGAAGCTCTTCCCCTCGAACTATCATTACGTGACGCTTTGGCCCCCAATGGAGACAGCGTCAACTACCTCGGCAGCAATATCCATATAAACAGCTGGTGTACACGCTTTCTCTTCTCCAAAGAGAGGCTGGACCTTCCTATCAGTCAGCTTTCAGGAGGAGAAAAGGCTCGAATTCAGATAGCCCGCCTGATGCTCGAACCCGCCGACATCCTTCTTCTCGATGAACCGACAAATGACTTGGATATTCCAACGTTAGAAGTTCTAGAAGAAAGCCTTAGAGATTTCCCCGGAGCTATTGTCCTAATCACCCACGATCGCTTTGTTCTTGATCAGGTCTCTGATACTATTCTTGGGCTAGGAACCTCTAGTGACGAAAACCTTTTTGCCGATTACTCCCAATGGGAAAGGCACAAGGAAAAACAGAAAAAAATCCAAATTAAGCAGGTCGCTGAGAAAAACAAAGCACTAAAGAAAAAAGGATCCTCTAAACAGCTCAACTACAAAGAAAAGTGCGAATGGGAGCAAATAGAGGGAAAGATTCAGAAGGCTGACGAAACAGTGCAGCTGTTGCAGTCCAAGGTGGAAGATCCATCTGTCATTGCTGATGCCTCTAAATTACAAATGATCTGCGCCGAATTACAAGAGGCCCAAGATCAGCTCGAAGCTCACTATGCTCGTTGGCAAGAATTGGAAGACAAACAGAAAAAGTCTTAAACTTAACAGAGCACTAGTGCACCATCAAAATTGAATTTGTAGGTATCTTCACTGATCTTTTATCCTCTGGTCTCACATTCGATCTCAGCAACATCCCAATGTTTGACTTCGATCTCCATGCGAAACCAGAAGAAAAAATCTCAGTAAATATACCCACAAATTCAACCTTGCCAGAGAGCTAGGTCGTGTTTTTAAATACCGAAATGCCGCTTTTAGATCCTTTCGTACCTTGAAAACACGACCTCATATCTGCACCAAAGTTTTTCACCTCTAAGTGCTCAACTCGCTCGCAGTATAACTGAATGAAAAGCCTATTGCCTCCCCAGTACCTGACTCAAGGTTTGAGATTTTTTCATCTTCAGTAGCTTTACTTTCAGACCCTCTCTCCTTCAAGTACTTCTTTAAGACGGACACTCTTTTAATCATCTTTACATCACAGCGTCTCACTAAATCTTTCAACTGGTACATAAACTCTTCTTCAGCACCTCTATCTGCATCAAGCAAACCATAAAATGTCTTCTTCAGTGCTTTCAAGTCCTTGGGGTATTGCTTCTTATCTTTTTCATTGAGGGGCGTTCTATTTTTAATAGCACCCACTAAGGTTTTCAACCTTCTATCCGCCTCGTTTAGAAAAAGAACTTTCCTGCCCAAAGATTCCGCTTCAAGCATTAATCTCTTAAATGCTGTTGTGGGTCTATACCAGGCCCGGGCATAGAGTTTCAAATTTAGAGATCCATTGAATTGAAAGTTTATGACCGACAATAAAAAATATTGACTGTAAGATAGCAGTCGTGCTCCTCTTGGCTCTGATAAAAAAAACAGAGGCTAAGAGATGGCTGATATCTTAATTTCAGAAGAAGACAAGACAAGAGCTGAGAAAGAGCGCTATGATTATCCAGATGTTCATGTTCAAAGAAGACTT
>JBLFWS010000018.1:0-33976 GCA_047611865.1 Chlamydiales bacterium | reverse complement strand
GCCTCTGTTTTTTTATCAGAGCCAAGAGGAACACGACTGCTATCTTACAGTCAATATTTTTTATTGTCGGTCATAAACTTTCAATTCAATGGATCTCTAAATTTGAAACTCTATGCCCGGGCCTGGTATATAATTATTGCTGATTTGTAATTTTTCGGATTAATATAAACTAAATATGTTCTTAATATTTTGGTAATATGCTTTGTATACAATTAATGCTAATAAGTTGGTAGTTGGAAACTATAACGATAGTATTCAGAGGTGTTAACTATGTCATTAAATATGTCTTTTAAACAGTTTGAAACTGCAGAAAGCTTTTTTAGCTTACCCACCACAGCAGGTATTAGTGTAGATACCTCTCCTTCAGGGACAGAGCCATCAATAGAGAGAGGACTCTCTGATGAGGATATTGGATTTACTAGAGATCTCGGGGGAGTTCTTCAGTGTGATGATTCTGAAAGGAGGGTAATTATTAAATGCTTGGAGAATAACCCTGACCAGATGATTAAGTTTAAAAGAGTTTACGAAGAAAGAGCTTTTTTAAAAACGTCTCCGTTTTGTCCAGAGGAAAGCGAAATTGTAGATTACGAAGAAGATGATACTTGCTGCAAGATTAATTCTGTTTGCTTAGGAAAAGGAACTTTTATTGATGTAAATAATCAATTAAAAGCTTCTATTATTTTAACCAAAGAAGAAGATGGTAGTTTTACGGTAATTAGAAAAAAACACAAAACATCGGCGACAAATCGAGATAATATTCTTGGTAAAGGTGGAATGAAAGTCGTAAAAGAAGCTCAAGGCGGCACGGGCAATCGAGTCGCTCTTGGAACCTTCAAAAAAAGTGCTCCAACTCCTAATGTATTTATGAGCTGTTTAGAAAGCCTTTTTGGTAAAGGGGCTTCGCCAAGACCTGAGCTGTCTGGGTTTGTACACACTCGAGTTATCACCTACCTAAAGAACGGATCGTTAAAAATGAAGACTCTCCAGCCCTACGTGGAAGGCAAAGATTTACATGAATTTTTAAAAGAAAGTCCACATTTGACTCTTACAGAAAGAATAAAAATTATGTGCTCTGTAGTTGAAAGTATCAAGGAAATGCACAAAAGAGGTGTCGTGCACCTAGATATTAAGCCTCAAAATATTGTTATTTGTCCTATTCGGGATGCTGATGGAAAGGTTTGTGGCCACCAAGTAAAAGTAACAGATTTTGATTTTATAGCACGCACAGGAGAACGCGTTACACTAAAAGGAACACCTACTCATATTTGTCCTGAAGCTTGGAGGCGAAAATCTATTGGCAATCCCAAAAGAGCAGACGGATATGCACTAGGAATGACAATGTATGAAGTTCTCTTCACTGTCCTTCCAGATATCTTTCGTAGTCCTTATTTTCAGCCCTCAAATAATATGGCTTGGGCTTCTGCTCATGCAAGTGTACATCAAACAAGACATCTTGAAGAGAAGGGAGAAGGAAATTGGGGATACTCTATCGAAAATGGTCTAAAAGGTTTGATCAAGAAAATGCTACATCAAGATTCAGGAGAAAGGCTGGCGGTAGACGATAAGCTTTTACAGCAATTAGAAGAACTTCAATTGGCGATGGCAGAGTTTGAGCCTATAATAGAAGCCCAGAATAAAAAAAGAGCAGAAGTTCGAGAAAGGGTTGCACAACAAGAGCTCGCCCCTATAAGAGAAGAGGTTCGCGCCTTTCTTCACTCTGGATTTTTGGGCGAGTAGTAATGGGTGAGTTTAAACAAACGACACTAAAGTCCCATAGGATTTTGCGTAAACCTCCAAACTACTGTGGTAACTCGTGTAATTGTACCCATTTACAACCTTCCAAATTCAGTCTCGTTTTAAAACCGAATTTTTGGAAAGAGCCAAGCCTATCGAATCGACCATTCTCTCATCCGAAAAATCGAATTCTCCATGTAGATTGAAATGTTTCCAGGTTACTGCCGATCCGTTACGAATCGATTCTGTCAGTTCAGCCCTGCGTTCCTCATTTTTCTCTTTGTTAATTTTGCGTGAGAGATAAAGGTAGTTCCAGCATACGATTGCATTTTTAATCAATCGCCGGCAGCTTTCGGCAATTTCCTGGTCCTCCTTCTCACTTTGGATGAACTCGTGGTTATGGCCGAAAGAAATAGCTTTGGAAAATTTATTGGATCCTTCCACTTTATTAAGTTGTTTCTCGATTGCCTGCCTAAATTGGTGATCGTCACGATACTTCAAAATAAAGAGAGTCTTTGGAATCTTGCCAAATTCTTTGAGGGCCCGGTAAAGCGGGTGTTGCCGGGAGTAGGAGTTCAGACGTTTAAAGAGCTGTGAGGCAGTCGTAAACTTCAATTGGATGGTCGCTATAAAGCGTAGAACTTCATCCCATTTGTCCTCAATGAGAGACTCGCGGATATAGCGGTCTGGTAGCAGCACATACCCTTTCTTCTCGTAATGCTTACGATTCTTGAAAGCACAGAGATGCTGCCGACTAAGGCCTTTTATTCTTGGAGCGAATTCAAATCCTAGGAGGTGGGTTGCTCCAAATACAATTTCCGAATACCCATGAGTGTCAGTGGAATTTATGTTACTTTTTATTACATCGTTATGAATCAGACCGTCGATCACATAGGCTGCTTCCCTTTCAGCGGAGCTTATCACTGTGGAGTGCCACATCAAGTTACGCATATCGATGAAAGTCACCACGCTGACACCTTTGTCTTTTCCCAGGTATTTAAAGGAATAATTGGCGTTTAAGGAATCCACAGCAACTTCAAATTTCTGTCCATCACTTGATGTGTGCAGTACATCGGATTCTCTACGGTATATGTTCGGTAAATTCATCCTATCAGTAAATTGCAGGATGCGATCGTTGGCGTTCTGTATATTCTGGAGTGAGAAATACCAATTGACCGTATTATTCAGCTCAGCCTCATCGATCTGTTTGGAAATCTGAGCCAGTTTTCGGTGACCTATATCACAGCCGTATCCCATGATACCGGCAAATAAAATTTTCTTGGTTGGTTTAGCGCGTTGGTATTTGACCTGCCAGTGTTCAAACTCGTTGAGAAAATTCGTAGCGTGGTCGACTGTTGCAAGCATCTCAAGCATAGAGATATACTTTCGTTCTGGAAAAAAATCTCCCAGAGACAAACATTCCACTTCCTCTTGCTTAGGTGTACTCACATGAAAGGTATTGTTGGTTCGCATTTTCAGATATGGATTTTTGCCTGATTTAAAATTCTCGTTGGTTTTTTGGTAACTGCTCTCGAGTTCTCGATCAAGCGTTTTTAAAGAGGTCTTGCAGTCGGTAAAATCCCTGAGATTGGCTCGTTGAAGATATTCGTCACGATTTGCTTCCCAATCAACCTTTGGAATCAAGTATTCGTCGAGAGGGCGGTATTTTTCTGATTGGATTAGATTCAATGCTCCAGACTTGATAGCCTCAGCAATTTTGATAAAGAGTAATGCCTTATACAATGAAATTCGGAACTTTCCATCCTGAGCGGTCAATTCAAATCGTTATTCGATAGATAAAAATTCAACAGGCGCGTTTTTGTTAACGTTACCATCATTTTCCTGATAATACTGCAAAGCACTCCACAATGCCGGTTTACTGCAATTTGGTGCGAACTGCACTTGGCGTATGATGTCAGAGACGCGGTGTTGCAACTTAATGGAACGTGACTCAAGTAATGCAAAATAGCCATTACATCTCTGAAGTTTTACTGCATTTTTTTTGAACTCGTCAATTTTCTTATCGACCTGATGCGGCTTGCCATTTTCTGAATTTAATCTCGTGTTGATTAAAGAAATTTTCTGATCATTATCTAGCTGCCCATCAGCTACGATATATCTGATTTCCGAAAGTGTATTATGAACGTTTTTCCGAAGCTCATCAACGAGCACTGAAAAAGACTGGTTGCGCTGTTCTCTCTCCTGGAAATATGTTTCTTTTTGATCTTTCTCCACGGTATTAACTACTGTTTTGCACAGCACTCAACAGCGTATCTATCAAAGTGTCGTTGAGTCTGAATGTTTGGTACACAACGAAGGCGATAAGGTGCAGATAGCGGTCTTCATTGGTGCGGCGCGAGATCTGTGGAACCTGTGCCTTGATGACCGAGTAGGCGTAGTATCGAATGCGTTCGTAACTTAAGTCTAGGCGTTTCACAACTGGAATAAGGTCATGGTAGAGAGTCTGTAAGATATTTAGATCTGCCAGATTAGCTTTGATTTTCGACGGTTGCGTGGATTGGTAAGGCTTCTTTAGTAACGTAAGGCGATAGCGCCAGCCCTCGTCAGAACTGTTTTCAGGTTCCTTTTCCAACAGATCGTTGAGCTTAGTGTATTGATTTTTATCGAGATAATCATTTACGATCGCACAAAGCTCAACGTGGTGTTGATTGATGGCTTCGATGATTAAATTAGCCAACACGTTGTAACTTGGAATCGCGATCTTTTTGCGTGTCAGCATCTGAATACTGTCGAGCAATACCAACTTTGGTCGAAACTGAACCCTAACAAGAGCTTCAATCTCTCTGGTGATGGAAACCTTTACAGATTGATCGAATGGGCTATAGCCGAAGTACTCCAGAATCAAACGCTGATGTTGGGCATAGGTTTCCTTATAAACAATAAATGGGTACAGCATGTCATTGATGATATTTATGAGACAATCCACGGGCCTGAGGGATATAGGAAGATTGATAATGAGATCCTTTATGTTCACTCGCACCTGTATTCATGGGGAACGAGTAAGCGGCGTTGCTACATACAACTTTACTACAATGCCCGTGCGCGGGCGGATGCCGTTGATCAATTCAATGAAGAGTTGATGGGATACAAGGAGGAATTAGAGTCAGGAACTCTGATTAGCAGCCATCAAGAAGCCTACGACACGTTCTTCATAATAAAGACCACACCTAAAAGAGGAATGAAGGTCTCGTTTAACACGATAGCTGTCAGTCAGTACATTAAACGTTATGCAGGCTTTCAGGTATTATTGAGCAGTGGAATCAAAAATCCAGTTGAGGCTCTACAGATCTACCGTAACAAAGATGTGGTAGAGAAGTGTTTTGATGATTTAAAGAATCAAATCGACATGAAGCGTCTTCGAATGCACAATTCATCGACCGTTGATGGTAGGCTGTTTGTTCAATTCATCGCTCTCATCTATATAAGTGCATTGCGCAATGAGATGAGAAAGTCAAATCTTATTGAAAGGTATACGGCGCGTGAACTATTACAAGAAATGGATACGTTAACGAAAATCAAGTACTCAGGCAAATATGGCCATATCCTCACCGAAGTTACAAAACCTCAACGAGAGATTTTGGCGAGTCTAAACATTCAGCTTTCAGGCACGACCTAGCTACATTTTTTCGGGAATTTAGGTTACACACCAATCTGTATATTCTTTTTCTTCTTCTCTCCCGCTCTCATTTTGACTCTCAGACATGAATTCTATTTTAGAATTCGATACATCTAACTTTGAATTTACATAACTTAAACATTTTCTAAAGCTGCATTCAACAACCTCCTCTCCTTTAATAATCTCCAATGACCTTTCAAGGTACTTTTTTGAATCCTGTAGAATTCTCAATCTATCCTTCTCTTCAAAAACCCAGTCCGAGTATTTTCTTAATAAAAATCCTTTATTTCCAATCCCCATTGCAAAATGGTTTTTAACACGAATGGCTTTGTCAAAAAAATCATTCGCTTCTACTAGACGACCTATATAACTTAATGTATTTGCAAAATTTGTAAGAACCGAGCAAACGAAATCATCATCAAGATTTCGAATTTTTTCATGCTGAACACACACTTGATAACTTTTAATCGACTCTTCTAGAAGTTTTGAACTCCAACTAGGAGATCCAATATCATTAGACTCTAAATCGAATGCTTTTGAAAATGAATTTCCTCTAAAAATACATCAGGCGACACTCATTTTCAGCACTCAAACCATCCATCCCCAATACATCATCAATATTTTTTATTAACCCTATTGATAACTCTTCTATCTCTGACGATGTATCTATAGAAAGAGCTATTTTTTAATTTTATCATTTAAAGAGTCACTCATTATAAATTTTACTCCATTTGCATTTCAGTTTACTTTAAACTCCTAATAGGGGTGTGAAGTCCAACGGCAAGAGGGTAGAGGAGCTGGTCACCCAAACTCCCCCCTCGTTAGAACCCGCCATGCGCAACTAACGCAACGGGCTCAAGATAAAACCATTCACGTATTTATCGGCTTTCAGAAAAGCGCATGGCAGATCCTCGCTTTGGGAAGAGGATGTAACTTTTCATACATTTCAAACTGCTCCCAATTACAGGATTTTCGTTGGCTACGACGATTCAGGTGTTTAAATAATATTCGCCTTGTCTGATGTCGGAACTTTTTAACCGCCTGAAGATTGGTTGATATACCATAGTATCTGATATGTCCTTCCAACTTTAAGCAAAAGAGCTTCCATACAACAGGTAGTCGATACCTGTTTCTAATTTTGCGGCACCACAGATTGACATTCGTAAGTTTACTCCGCAGGCGTTTCCCCTCTGTTTTTACTTTGCGAATTATAGCGCCTTTGTTTCGAGAGCGTCCCCAGTAGAATGTCAACCCAAGGAAATCAAAGGCCTTTGGTCTATTGTCACTGTGCTAGTTACGCTTATTAAAAGAGACTAGTTTAGTTTTCTCTTCATTAATTCGAAGTTTGAACTTTCCAGTCTACCTTTAAGAGCTTTGTTAATTTTCCGGGCATCATGTTCATATTGGCAACAGACCACTAGGTCATCAGCGTATCTAAACATTTCTACCTGGCCACAACAGTGTATCTTGACCACCTTGTCAAACCAGTCGTCTATTACATAGTGCGCAAATATATTAGAAAGGACGGGACTGCACACAGAACCCTGCGGAACCCCTTCCTCACTCATAGTCAAGTCATTTCCTGATAATAATACTCCTGCTTTTAGCATGCGTGTGAGATATCGAATCAGTTTCTGATCCTTGATTTTCTCCTTTAGCATATTTAGCAGGATCGCGTGATCTATTGTACCGAAGAAATTTGCTAGATCCACATCCAGCACTGTTTGGATTTCGTACCTATACAGATGTTGATGCAGAGCTCTGATAGCATCGTGGCAACCTCTTCGTGGCCTGAACCCAAAGGAACAGTTCAAGAAGAGAGGCTCGTAGATACTTTCCAATATCTTCTGCATCATTTTCTGAACAGGCTTGTCTTCGAAGTTACTAATACCTAATGGACGGGTTGCCCCAGGCTTTCCTTCCTTTGGTATTAGAACTTGTCGCACAGGCGCTGGCTTGTATGCCATACGTTTCATACGTGCGGTCAAGTCTTCAAGATTGTTATCCAAGTTTTCTCCGTAACGCGCCTTGTCAATTCCATCTATCCCTACGGCCTTCTTTCCATCCAGCTCGTGGAAACAGACAGCCAGTGAACCTACATTAAAGTGATGCATAAGTTGATCAAACTTCTTATCAGGTTCTTTAGCCGATAGCCACGCTATCCTATTCAGTTTTGTGTTCGTGCTTATTGGATCTCTGTTGGATTCCACACGTTTCTCCTACAAGGTTGATTTTACCCCAGGGCCTTCCCTCCACTGACATTACTCAGCTTCAACAGTACTATACCCTGTCTGACTTCCTATTCGCCGTTTGGAATTCCTTGCTATTACACTTGTCTTCCCATACTTACTTTGAAGAGCGAATAGGATCTCCCACGTTCATATAATCACTTTTACTGCATGCCATGCTCTCTGACCCCGAGATGGTCACCCGCACCTTGCCCATTGCTGGTCCGGATGATGTTGCCTTCTGAGTTTTCGACCTCATCGCCCCACCTAAAAATAAGCGTTAACGGAGCTCAATCACTTCAGCCTATGGCTTACGGCCTACAGCATTCCTGTCTACGCTTAATCCATGTTGTTACCTTCATGTACTCAAGACTCGGTACACATTGCACTGGGTCGGTGCTTCTGTGGCGGCTCTCTCAGCCGCGAGTGATTATACGCCTCGTGGCGCACCGAAAAGTTGCTTTAAGAAAAATCCCTCTCTGCAATTTCTCGACTTACGACTTGGACATTAACCTGAATTCGAGTGCAATGAAATCCTGTAAGTACTCTATAATCGTTCTGAGGTCCTTAGCGCAACTTTTCGTACCGTTGGACTTCGTACCCCGTTTATGCGGGGGCATAAAAATAGGCCGTGATTGTCAATGACAAGCACGGCCTATTTTTTTACTTTTTAACTATGAGGAGGAATTATCCCTTACGCACCCACATCAGCCACTTCTCGTTTATCCGTTGCATCCTTGCTGGATTTTTTAGCATAAAAATGATCATGGTAAGTTTCATGAATATAATCATGAATCGAATGATCTTCTTTACGCTTTGTACCCGTTACGGAATGCAAAGCATCTTCCGCCATACGGTGTAAGTCATTCACATGACTGGATTCAATCTGTTTAGGAAGGGCCAAAGGCTTTACCTCCGGCTTGTCTTTTCTTGCTGTGGTCAGAGTCAGCACACAACCCAAATCCGGTGCTGCCTCGTCACGAGCATTTAAAGGCTTGTCCAGTTTAAACGTTTTTCTAACAGTCGATATAACCGATGCGTGATCAAAAGGAGTCCAGCCAGCAGGTCTAGCCACACAGCCTTTTTTGATCAATGGCGAGATTAAAACAGTTGGTACTCTGACACCAAAACGGTTGAAACGAAAGCCATCTTCACCGGCACCCTCAATCGGAGACTTGGCTCCATTGGGAGGAGCTACGTGATCAAAACAACCCCCATGCTCGTCATAGGTGATTACAAGCAAAGTATTTTCCCATTTGGGTGACTGTAAAACAGCATTATAGACATCGGCAATCAACTTATCCCCATAACGAATATCCTGTGGTGGATGCTGATCATTTTGATCTGGTCCTGAAAACTGCGGCTCTAAAAAGCTGTAGCTTGGAAGACTTCCCGCTTTTGCATCTTTATAAAACTGATCTATACCATAAAAATTATCGTTGTATTTGATGTCATGCAATTGTGTCATGATTGTACGAGTCAATGAAAAGGCTTTACCCTTGGATGTGCCGGAATAAACACCCCAGCTTAATTCATTACGCCCGCCATCAATGGCATCTTGCAATTGATTGAACACTGTTCTTGCGTTACATGTATCATTAGGTTTGTTGTTCACATTACCACTGGAACTTGCTGCATGAACAAAATCACGGTTTGGCAAAGTCTGAGAAGGCACTGAACAATGCCAGTGGTCACAGACCGCAAATTCTTTAGCAAGCGTGCTCAATACCGGGGTTTGTTCCGGTGTATAGCAAACCATGATGTCTCTTGGATCTGTGGGAGCATCTCCAAAGGAGTATGTTCCGTAGAGCATGGCATCTTTGTAGTTGTTGACGAAGCCCATATTTGTGGGAGCCGGCGGGTAGATGTCATCTACCTTATACACTCCAAAGAGCTGGGCGTTGGTATCTTTGTAGCCCTCTCCTGGATCGGGAGCTGGTAGAGTAAAATCTTCTTTAACTGATCTCTTTTTTCTTCCGATTGTACGAGGCATCCCGTTTTTCGCGACAGAGACTTTCTCTACAAACGGGTTTCCATCCGTATCTATATTATTCAAGGGATTCCACATACTTTCATTTAATCCCTCAAATATCTGGCCATCGGGTACTTCAACACCGTCATATAACCATCCGAGCAAATTGTCAAAAGAGCGATTTTCAAGCATTAGAACCACAATATGCTCTATGTTCTCCAGCGCTTTTTCGTTGGCTTCCAGATATTGTTTATCGGTCATGATTTCTCCTGAAATATTCGTTTTATTTTGTATCGGTGTTTTCTACAGATTTCAAATTCTTCCAAAGTTGTTCTTCTTGAAAAATCAAAGCACCACCACCACGCTTCTCTTGAGAAACCATGCGGTTAATATCTGCTATACAAACCCAAGGATTTGCTGCATCTGTACTGACTCCCCATTTGGAATGGTCTTTTGTGTAATGAAAGGTGTAATCTTTCAAACCAACCGATGTGAAGTCAATGTTTTGAGCATTTAAGGTCTCGTCTTTACCATCTGAATCTTCATTTCCGGGAGATGCTCCGCGTCTCCAGCTCTCTACATTCAGACTTACACCCAAATGCGGCCCTATCAAATCAATCCAGAAATCTTTACCCCATTTACGATTTTTTCCAGCCAGTTGAAATTCCTTGCCGGCTTTTGATTTGAAGCTAATGAAAGTTGGTTCTTCGGGCTCGGGGGTGTTATTGTTACTACCCAATTTGTACACACTTTCATCTTTCGTAATGTCTTCACTTAAATGAGTGGTGTATACTTGTGGTTCATGCTGTGTGCGCAATACTTCTGCGATACGATTGGCTGTTTCATAGTCTGGGAGAGTGACACAAATATAGGTCTGCCCATAAATTAATTCGTTACTAGGAAGTTCACTTTTCTTATCCAGCGGATATCGTGGTGTCGAATGAAGAAGATAGAATCCCGTGTTATTTTTTTTGTTGAAAGCTAAAATCCCTTTACAGTGACCACAGCTGGAACGGTTTTTATCCGAATCGGGTTTTTCATCGTTATAAAGGATGTAGCTATTGCCATCTTCCATTCCTTTTGAATTAAATACCTGCTCCAAAGTCACGTCCAGTGCGCTTTGTCCTTTATCTAAAACCTTGTCAGATTTTGTTAATCCTTTTCCTGTTTCTGGATCGTAGTATAGATATTCATCACCTTTGGTGTCTGAATCAGGCCCAATATTGTCGGGCATCTTGTAAATAAACCACCAGTCAACTGCACTGGCATTTAAATCATTAAGTGCTTGTAACATCTGTCACCTCTTTAAAATTAAAGAACCCGTCAGGTAGTGAATACCTGACGGCGCCTTGTTCATATTTTTTTATTGATGCTTATGGGGACAGTCTTGGTGAACGAAGAAAGGTCTTCGCATGATGTGTTGTTGGTGGTTGGAAAACATAGCCACGAAAAATTCACTCCATCCCCCCATACGAACTCTCACAAGGTCGTATCTTTCAGGGAATTGTGCGGCTTTTTCAAAAGTGGATGTATCCCCACATGTAATGGTCATCATATTCGAGCCAATTTCACTATTGGCAAATTGAGTAATAACTTTTGACAAATCTTCTAATGGAAATTCTTCATGAATATTTACATCAACTGGAGCGGCATTGGAGATACCCAAATTAATCGCCTCGATGTTCCAGTCTTTCAAAGCTTTAAAAATATTGCGAGGCTTATTGTCTATGGGAAGATCCTGTGGGGATGGTGCAGGAGCAAAATCCTCTGCAATTGGTGTTCCCATTGTGCGTCCATCAGCGGATGCACCCATGCCCTCTCCCAAGCCTACATTGTCTTCGAAAGTACCCACACCTGGGGTCACTGTGAAAGCGAAGTCCCTGTTGGGAAGTTTGTATTTCTCTTTAATTTTTTCGTAAGCATCTTTTATGGGAGGTATCGCATTGTCCAAAGAGTCATGGATAATATCCACACATCCTTGCACAACTCTTTCCGCGAGAGCTACAATCTCTGGATCATTTCCCTGTCCGAACTTATTCAGTGACAGAGAAAAGTCTCTAAGAGACTTATAGCGTAGTGATTTATCTTCTGCTCGCATATCTCCTGCGATCGAACTATTCCATGGCTCGATCATGTTCTGTCCCCAATTGCAACGCAATGTCTGTAGTAGCTCTGGGAGAGTCGTAATACAGCTGTCTTTATCAAAGACCATTTTATTAATAGAATGTAGGGAATCAATGGTATTAGCCATGCCGCACATCATCGGAGCTATGATATGATATCTCGCTCCCCCATTGGTCATGTCTTTCCCTGTCTCCAGAGTATCATGCACCATGGAAGAAAATAGTGGACTTGGGCAAACATTCCAAAGATCTCCATAACCATTCATCAAGCTATTGTAGAACTTGTTCATCGCCCAACGCCATTGGGTAAAGAAGATATCCATGAACTCATCGAAGTTCTTGATGTCTTGTGCCACAGGAGAATTCCAGCCTTCTTTTAAACCATTCAAGTGAGTCGGCCCAGCACCCATAATTGTTGCACCCTGATTCATGGCCATACCAACAATTGGTAAAACAGGAACATAACTAAATGCCCATTCAGTTTTACCCTGAATAATTGGTTCATAGCAGCCATCACTTGTGTAATCCCTTGCATCTTCCAAATCCATCGGCCCACTAGCTTTTAGTGCAGGAATGAGTTTATCATCGTGAAGCAACACCGGGTGAGCTCCTCCGCTGAGGACCGCTTTGGCAGCTTCTTCTACAAGTGTGGGGTCCATGTCTTTATGAACGCGTAAAGATAAACAAGGTGCATTCATAGGTAAACGACGAGCAGATCTAAGACACATGACAGTTAGATCATTGCTTGCAGCTTCGGGTGTTGCAGAATTGTTTGCTTTGTATCCACCCACCGTTACCTGCTGTACCCACTGGTTCATGGCTGCCCCTTGAGGGAAATTACCAGCTGAATAAAAAACTGCACCACTTCCGTAGTTCAAGTAGTCATTCATGTGCGTGCTGTTATAAAGCACAGTCTCGTCCATTTTCAGCCAGAAAGCATCGAGGATTTCCTGTGCATTTTCTTTGTTCAACAATCCATTTGATATATCTTCATTGTAGCTGTCAATCAGCCATTGATCCAGACGTCCTATGGACATGGACTCGCCGATTTGATGTAAAGCACAGTTCATGATGAAAATAAGCTGTAGGGACTCTAAAAAACCTTCGGGCTTTTTAGTCGCTATCTTTTTCATTCTGCGGGAGATTTCTTCAAGATTCTGGATTTCCATTTTTTCTGTTTCAGGCAAACTTTTTGCCATTTCCATTGCCAGATCACCGTAGCTGCTGACAAAGTTTGAAAAGCCATTCAATGACCAGACAACGGACTGATAGTAATCCTTTTTTTCCCCTGTCGCCGTTTTAAGCTTTTCTTCAAAGCGACTTTTAAGTTCACCTGCACCTAATTTTACCAAAAGAGAATAATCTGGAACGTTATGTCCCGATGCTGAATATTCGTTCAGGTTCTTAAAGAAGAAGGAAATCTTTTCATCATCTCTTAAATACTCCATCACTTGAGAGCCGGTTCCCAAAGATAGTTGCGGCATATTTCCCACGATGATTTCTGCGGGATGGATCTTATAAAGGTTTGCTCGCTTGCTGTATTCTTTACTTATCAGTACACGACTCAAGCTGATTTCAATTGCCTTACCCTTTCTTAAAGCAGCAGAGCCATCTAATACGTACTCTTCTTCCTTCAGTACGTAATCTTTCAAGTGACCCAAAGGTGGAGTTTCGATTTTTTTGTACCAACCATCACGCCATCGGGAAAACTGTAGACCAAGAAGTTGAGTGATTCTGTTGCTGATCGGACAATCTTCAACAAGCTTGCTTTTGTTTACGTTTTTGAGGTAGTCCTTGGTGTTATAAAACATGTAGTCGTTTTTACTTCTAGTATTGAAGTATTCGACCATGGGGACATTCACTTCCCCCTCTTGACCTTTCAATTCGAGTTCTTTCGCCGAAGGAATGTACCAGAAGTTTCCTTCTGCACTATGAGTGACATTCATCAGCTTGTCTTTGATATAGCCTTTTTTGTTTCCGGCCATGCCCCTTAATACTTCATCAAAAACAGAAGTTTCTTTTGCATAACCCGCAAAGTATACGCCTTTTTCATGTCCAGGATTGCCATCCCTTTGTCCGTAAGGCACTGCTTGACGCATGATTCTGAAGTTGATTCTTTCCTTGTCCATTTGTCTGACGCATTTGATATGACTTCTTTCGTCTTCAATTGGTAAAACTACTTCATTTTCTTTCCTGCCAATCATATCTTCTTTTGCAGTCTCTTGCATGTCATCGAGTTTTTCCCAGTTATGTACAAAACGCTGGGCAATTGCATAGGCCGCTCCCAAATGTTCAGGATCTTCATCTCCTACAATGACACGAGAAGATAAATTCACTGGATCTACCGGATTTGTAACACCATCCACAAAGCGTCCACCAAGAACGCGCTCTTGCTCTTTTTTGGCTGCAACAGTAGCGACGCATTTAATTGTGACAATGCTTAGAAAATCTTCAATGATCTGGAATAGCTCCTGACACTTAGCAGGGTCATCGGATTTGATATGGCACCATAGATCACCATCACTTTTCGCAAATGGAGGGTTTAATTCTTCTAAAACAGATGTATTTCCCATACCCAAAGGCAGCTGAGACGTTTTCTTTTCGCTCCACTTTTTCCATAGATCAAAGCTTACCCCCCTGATCACCACTGTTTTATAAGATGTTTCCCTGCAAAACTGATCTGTTAATTTTGCAAGCTCCATAAACAACTTATAGCTTGAATCGCCCTTGCTGTCTTTTAAGTAAAACGTCGCAAATTGAGCGTATCTTGGACAATACGGAAGACCCGGCTGGCTAAAATTTATGTTAAGTTCTTCCAGACCAGTCGCAGACAATCCAGACTGATTTTTTGGTGGGGATGGACGAAGAGTAGACATAGGATGAACTCCTGCATTGGTTCAAATATTGAAATGCTTTCACCATAAGATTTCATATTTTCAAGATCAACAGAAACAAGCAAAATATTTATAAATAATCATTCAGCAATTCCCGGTGAAATTTTAAATATCTAATTATAAAATATTTGTGAGTCGTGTAGAATTTTCTTTTCGTAAACTCTCAAGTTTGGAAGAAAAATGGCTGCAAGACTAATTGAGAAAGTAAATCTTTCCGCTAAAGGATTGCTTAGAAAAGCACGAAACATTTTCAAGAAAGTAAAAGAACCTCCAAGAGGAAGGCAAGGACTGGAAAAAAAGATCAGTATTTCAGACTGCCTCATGTCTGCTCTTGCTATTTTTAAACTAAAATTCCCTTCCTTACTCAGGGTCTTTTGATTAAAAATGCTTTACACTTTTACCTCGAATATTCTTGACAAGAGTCTAATGGTCCACGAGTCATCCCAAGCAGCTTGCCGCCTTCTCTTCGCAGTTCCCTTAATACCTCCAAGATCTATTCGTATCATAGTAGCAGCCAACCTCCTCAAAACAGCGAAATTCTCAGCGGCATTTCCAATAGCGGCCAAACTAGCGTCTTCTCCAAAATTTACATCCATATTCCAGTGCAATCTGTTTTCTATCGACCAGTGGCTACGAGCTATTTCTCCAGCTCGTTCCGGTGTTAATACAAGATTTGAGATATAAAGACGCCTTTCTTCTGTCGTTTTATCCTTGATCGTGCGTCTTGAGACCACTTCAATAAAAGATGTAAGATCTTTCCACTTGGATTTGCAATCTAGCCAATCCAACTGACTTGTGACAACTACCTCGCGTTCTTCTACTCTCCCATGTCCCTTTTCACAACTTGAAAAGGTCTTACAGTCAGCCACTTCATGACCTGTATCTCGTGCTTGCCTGAAAAAATTATCTGCCTCTGCTTGTAAAGTTCCTTGATTTCCCTTTAGCGAGATCACATAATTCCCTCCTTTATCTATAATTTTATCTACGATATCAGTTTGACATCCCGCAGCATCAATGGTAACAGTGGCGTTTGTTAAATCAAGACTGTCAAGGAGTTCTGGAATTGCAGTAATCTCGTTCGATTTTTCATCTGCTTTCACTTGTCCCAGTAATAGACTACGATTACTATCCCAAGCGGATACCAAATGAATCTTTTGGCTTCTCGCAGCCCCCCTGAGATGTTTACCATCAATAGCTATTAGTTTTTCCCGCTCTTCTTCAGGCAAAGACTGAATCCAGCGAACGAAACAGCTCTCTAACTGTCCAGGGTCTAAACGAGTCAACAACCACCAAAAGACATCATAACTCGAAGCTTTATCGATTTTTAAAATGCGTTGAAGCAGCTCTATTTTCAGCTGAGCATAGTCATAAATATCAAGGATCGTATTTGCTCCTGCCAAGACAGCGCACAAAATCATAAGCAATAAATCTACACGATTGTATGTCAGGTTATTCTGAGTCCTCGGATCTTTAACTTCATTAAAACCTTCACGTACAGACTCTAGAAAGGCTTCACTGTCAGATATTTGGTCAACTTCTGAGTAAAATTCTTTTGTTTTTTTTGAACCATAATGATGTCTCCATTTTTTGGAATCACCATGGTTCATATTACCACAATCACTATCAAGTATTTTTAATCAAAAGACCCTGCTCAAAATCAGACATTCCCTAATTGTAATATACGACCTAGGATTTTTCTAAGAAGAAGTTTTCAGACTGGTTTTACGCTTGAAAAGTTTGCATTCTTGTTTGCCAAAACCCGGTGTTGATCTGTTAAGGTCTTACTTTTAAAAAAATCTTCTATACTTTTGATACAGCTTGCTAGGAAATGTTTGATTTTGTTAAGAGTCTTATAGACTTGCATTAACATGCACCTCCGTAAAAGAGCGTCCTTGGAGAAGAGGATGGTGGAAGAAATTCACCAGAAAACTTGTGGGATTTATGAGTAGGTTGGCGAAAAAGAAGACTATTGTTGTAACGGGAGGCCTTGGCTTTATCGGAAGCCATTTTGTAGAAGCGTGTCTGCTAAAGGGACACTGTGTCATCAACTTTGATAAACAAAGCTATGCTGCAAACACAGGACTGCTTTTCAAAGGGGATTACCATTACAAAAAGATCGACATTAATGATCTTGATAAGCTTCCCTGTTGCGACGTAGTGGTGAATTTTGCTTCCGAAACCCATGTAGACAGATCCATTGGAGATTGTTCGGACTTTATTAAATCGAATTTATTGGGCGTCTTCCATCTGCTGGAACTTTTGAGAAAGAAAGCTGATAGTCCTTTAGAATCCACTCCTCTCTTTGTTCAGATCAGTACAGATGAAGTTTTTGGGGACCAATATACGGACGCTTGCAAAGAAGATTTCCGGCACAAGCCTAGTAATCCTTATGCCGCTACCAAATCCGGTGCCGAGCAACTCCTCTACGCGTGGGGTAGGACATACGGAATTCCCTATATTATTACTCGTTCTACCAATACATACGGGCTTCGCCAGCATTCTGAGAAATTGATCCCTCATGCTATCCATTGTATTTCCAATGGGGAAAAAATCCCTATTCACGGGGGAGGGCGTTACATCCGGAACTGGATACATATTCATGATAGCGTTAACGCTTTATTGACTATTGTGGATAAGGGCGAAACGGGAAGCGTGTATCATTTGGCCTCTGATGAAGATTTCTCTGTGAGCGAAATTGTTCAGAAGGTGTGTTCTTTGATGGATGTGTGTTTCGAAGATGTTACCGATTTTTCTTCAGACCGTCCCGGAGCAGATGTCTATTACGCTTTAGACTACAGCAGCTTGTGTGCGCTGGGGTGGCGGCAGGAAAAGACAATGGACCTTAGTTTGCCGGACTTGGTAGAGAAATACCGAAAGCCCCCGAAGGCTGGTGAAACATATGCTATGCAGTATAAGGCAATCGGTCCTCAAGAGTATAGTTTCGGTACAGGCGGATGAAGGTAGAATTTTGTCGGCATAATATCGAGGAAGAAGATATTCTATCCGTACGGGATGTTCTGGAATCTCTTTTTATTACCACAGGACCGGTGACTTCTCAGTTCGAAGAAGTTTTTTCACGATACACTTACTTAAAAAAAACGGTAGCGGTTTCTGGTTGTACCGGGGCTTTGCATCTTACGTTGATGGCGTTGGGGGTAGGGCCGGGAGACGAGGTGATCACCACTCCCTTAACTTATGTGGCCACAGCTAATGCTATACTTTATACAGGAGCAAAACCCGTATTTGTTGATGTCGAAAAGGACTCAGGCTTGCTCGATCCGGAGGGTATTGAGGCTGCAATCACTCCCCGAAGTAAAGTAATACTCCCGGTTCATCTGTATGGATCTCTTTGCGATATGAAAGCTATAGCTGAAATTGCAAGTCGTCATAAACTCAAAATAATTGAAGATAGCGCTCATTGTATTGAAGGGGAAAGGGATGGGATTCGCCCTGGTATGCTTGGCGAGGCGGCCTGCTATAGCTTTTACGCTACAAAAAATCTAACCTGTGGTGAAGGTGGAGCGGTAGCGACAAATGATGAAGCATTAGCGGCCAAGATCCGAAAATTAAGGCATCATGGTGTCTCAGCCACAGCATCAGTTAGGTATGGTGAACTTTATAAGCATTGGGACATGGACGTGTTTGGCCGCAAATATATCATGGATGATATTCATGCAGCCCTTCTTGTAAAGCAAGTCGACAGGTTGGACGGTTACCTCAAAAGAAGAGAAGAAATTTGCCATCGTTATGAACGAGCCATTTCTAAAATTCCTGGCATTAAAATCCTGAAGACAAAAGGGAGAAGTGCTAGACATTTACAAACGATTCTTGTGGGAGAAGAACAGAGAGACGCCATGCTTGTGAACTTGCAAAAGCAAGGTGTTGGTGTTGGAGTGCACTATCGTGCTGTGCACACTTTGGATTACTACCGCAAGCTTTACAACTTTTCTCCTGGGGATTTCCCCAATGCCTACCAGATAGGGTGTAGAACGCTTTCTTTGCCTTTATATCCAAAGTTGCGTGATGAGGAAATTCATCATGTCCTTACAAGCTTGAAGAGAGCATCGAAAGTATTTGCTTTGGAATCAGTGGGAGTTTCTAAGGGTTCCTAAGTTTGCCATCAAGGCAGAAGTATCGGATTTTTCGGAAGGAATAGGAGGTTTTCATGAGTATCAGCGCTTCGTCTTTAATGGATACATTGTTTTACTCTCATTCGAAGGCAAGAAAACTTGAGGAATGGAACTTAATATGTCCCGTTAGTCATGAAACTCTTTCCGAGGCAGTATCGCTTTCACCTTGTCGGCACCTGATAAACCAAAAAGTAGCTCAAAAAATATTCGATATGGAGAATTCAGAAGCGGGAGAATTTTTAGGACATTGCCCAGAATGTCGGGTAAAAGTGTTAAGTTACAGGGAAGAACCTTTGGTGCGGTCTGTAGTAAAAAGGGTTTTTCAAGATGATCCAAGCGAGAGCTTATTGAAAAGTCCCACTACAGTAGACTGCTTACCTCTTAGTTGGTCCTCCAGTGAAGACAGAAGCACAAGCCTACATGGATCTCCACCGTTTATTTCTTCTCTGGGATCTAATGAAGCTGGAAAAAGCGAAGAGCTAAAAGAGTCTTTACTTTCCGACATCATCAATAGGGGGTGCTTTCGGGCCAAGCAAGAATTGTCTGAGACTATGGAACGGGAGGCATTCCTGGATTTGATCGAAAGGCATTCATTAGGCATTAGCTACCTGGAAATCCCTAAAAGTTTAAGGAAAGAGTTTTCAGATAACGATATCGTATTTCTTGTTTTGAATTTACCCGAACTAAAGGGCCTAAATCTTCAGGGATGTACGGATCTGACGGGAGAGGGTCTTAGAGTACTTTCAGAGTTTAATTCGTTAATGGTGCTGAGTCTAGAGAATTGTGAACAGCTAGGAGACGAGGCGTTAGAAATACTTAGTAATGGCTCAAACCTAGCTAGGCTGGATATCAGCGGCTGCAAAAAGATTACGGACAAGGCTTTTGGAAGTATTGCTGCGATACAGAGTTTAAAGCATCTGTCTTGTAGGAACTTGCCTCTTGTCAAAGGAACCCAGCTAAGTCAGTTGAGTGGAGAGGGACATCCGGAGATACACTCCCTCGACCTGAGTGACTGTGCCCAGGTGGGTGATGGAGCAATAGCCCTTTTAAAGGACTTTAGCAGCTTGGAAAGCTTACACCTTATAGGATTGAAAAGTCTCAGTAATGCAGCTCTTGAAAGTCTGCAAGGACTACCAGAGCTCAAAGACCTCCGCCTGGGAGGTGCGAATATTGACGATGCAGGCCTGGAGTATTTAGCGAATTTTCCTACTCTCACAAGTCTGGGACTAAGAAATTGTTCCAAAGTGAATGCCAGCAAGTTGGAAGAGAACCTTCTTTGCAAAATACCTCAATTGCATCGACTGTATTTTGATAATGAGGAGCTCTCCAAAATAGCAAAAGAAAAGCAGGAAGAACGCTATTTGAATCTAGCTGCACGGATGTTGAATGATCAAGCTTCAGAGGTAATCAATCAGGAGATACCTCATAAAGACAAGGGAGATTTTATAGAGCAGGTCCAGAGACTTGATGCAGAAATTTCTTTGGTAACAGAGGCTTCTAAAGTTTTAAAACTAGCTGTCGCCCTCATCGGACATCCCAATCACACTTTGAATTTGACTACCCTTGAAGTTTTCAAGCTTCCAGAGTTGTTGAGGAATAAGGCGGAGCTACACATCCGGCAGGTTGAGCTCTTAGAAGAGGATGCCTGGGAAGGAAAGGTGAAGCTATATGAAGAGGCTATGGCCTGTTTCGAGAAATCTCTTGAAGAACCGACTGATACAAAGTGGATAGAAAAACTCCAGGGACAAGAGAGAATGAAAGCTCAGCGGAGGTCTACACTAGAGCGGCTACAACTGAGTAAGATGGAAGTTCATCGGCAAAGGGATTTGTTGGAGTCAGATCCATCTCATCATTACAAAAATCGAAGGTTTTCTATTTCTATTACTGTGGCGGCACCACTTTCTTGCTGTCAATATGCAAAGGATTACAAAAAATCAGAAAACTATGATGAAGCTTTGAAGTACTTTTATGTAGCCCTGGAGAAAGGCTTGCTTATCGGGAAGGAACACGATTGTTATACTCATATGGCGGAAATATTTCTGAAAAAAGGCATGGATTTTGCTGCCGAGAAGCTTCTTCTTAAGGTTCTGGAGACTAGTGAAGAGCTGGGCTTTCCCATTGATCCCGATGTGTATCTTCATCTAGCAAAGACTTACAAAAGTCTTTTCGAAAAATATCCCGATTTCACCCACATTCGCGTTAAGAGTGTCTCATACTTTCAGAAGATGTTGCATAGAGCTCGCCCGAATTGCCCGAGTATAATAGAAGCACAGGAGGCCTTAAAAGACCTGACGCTTAAAATGAGTATAGAGTTTTAGGTTGTGTATTACCCGCTTCTTAAAAAACCCTGAAAGGAAGCGGAAATATGTTTGGGATAAATCCTACTGGCGGTGACATTTTGGTAAATAGTGTTAATAGACAAGATGATGATATTCCTCCCGCAGCAGAGGAGCAGCAGCTTCCCCAAGGCATAGTCATTCAAGGGCTTTTGGGAAATAGAGAGATCTCCGGAGAAGAGCAGGTGGCTGTAAAGGCAATGATGGCCTCCGCATTTCAAGAGGGGGAAGTTCTGGTCTTTCATTATGGATTGGATTTTGATCCTGCAGTTTCTAAAATGAGTGCAGAGGATTTATTTGGCGGACGACCGGACTTTCATGATGCAGAAGATTTCCTGCAAAAGCTCACCGTGGATAAAAGTGGCAAGGCGACAAAAAACAAGCTCTTTCTCGTACACGATGCCAATGCCTCAGAGCATTTGGTGGTACACCTGCACCTGGGGAGTGGCAAAAAATCTCTGGAAGCAAACACAAAGTTATTAAACGGGATAGCGGCCTCACTAGTGGCTGTGAGCCGTATCGATAGGTTTGTTTCTATTTCCATCCTTGGAGATGTCAACATCAATACCTTTTCTGCTGAAGGGGACGAAAACCTGCAAGCATTAGCTAAATCTATGGATCACGTCATAATGAGTTCTCCTCATGGGATGTGTATTTTGCGTGAAGATGATATTTCTTCGAATAACCAAGCCTGCCTGAAGACAGAGGGAAATGAAGAGCGTGAAACGATGTTTCAGTCTATGCCTTTTCCTGCAGACCTATCAAAAAAACAGCAGGAAGAATATGTATCCCTTCTTAAACAGAAGAACCAGAGCTTAAGTATAACGTTTCCAGAAAAGTATGGATATAGGAATCATCGCCCCGAAAGAAAGGTTTTCCTGGCCTTTTCCAATGATCCATCAACACTAGGTCCTATTGATAATCCAGACATGAACCTTAGCCTAAAAGATCATCTGAATGTTGGAGTTATGTGGCTTGTTCCTGTTCAGACAGGTGATGGCGAATATCATTTTTCGGAGCTGTTTCCAATGACTACGAGTAATTTGGGAGATATTCCAAATGGACAGACAGGGCATGTGCAAAACAGGCACTCACATCCTTTGCCTGAAGGAGCGGGGGTAAAGGCTACAGTATCAACTCGGAAGCATATGATTAATCTGTGCCAGGAGCTCACAAAATTGGGTCTCTTTACCCCGGAAGAGGGGTTCATGGAGAAAGACGCCTCACAGATTTCGGGAGGGCATCTAAAAAAAGACGCTCAATACGCCTGCTCCCTGCAATTTGCAGACCCCGTATTAATCAGGGGACAAGAGTATTCCCGTGAAGAGTTTTGTCAAAAAATAGGCTGCTACCTCCAGAGTATTAGAGAGGGGGTGCTCTCAGAGCTTGATCCAGAGGCCCATGAAATCGTCTCGACAATCATAAAAGGTGTCAGGGAGCTCATAGAGGAGTTTGACAAATTAGGCTTTGTCGAGCACCTAAAAGAATTTGAGGAATACGAAAGATCAGGGTTCGAGAAAAAGGAAACAAGCGTTAGCAGAGCAGCTTTTATAGAGCAGCTGGCAGAGCATCTGGTCTATCGATCCTCAGGGAGTAAGGGAAAAGGAATCCTACAAGAGATGCTCCGCCCCGAAAAATTATCCCTCGACTACATCCCCAATACAGTATCAAGTCGTCTGACAGGAGGGCACACCTCAGGACAGCTAACAGGGATACCGACAGACGCAAAACCCGAAGACATAGTCCTCCATCAGATCGTAGGCGAAAGACAGAACACCGTAGGCGGGAAAAGAGCCTCACTAGTATTCGCCGCAGAAGCCACCAAAGTAAAAGACACGATTTTGGGCCTTTAACGTTTTAATGTTTTAAAGTGTTTTTACTTAAACCGTATATGGGGTTTTACCCCAAACCCCACTAGAGGGACAAGTCCCTCTGGACTCCTCATTAGCTGTCGTGGCGCTCGAAGCGTCGTTACTTCAAGTGTAGTCTTTTTTCTGCACTCGATGAACTCCGTTCCTCTCGCAAGGCAGTCAGTATCATTGTTTCAATGACACTGAGTAGTTCCACCTCCGGTGGTGTGACGATACCTGTCATAATACGAACCTATACAAAGAATAAGTTGTGCTTACAAGCAGCGTTTTAACTCTTTTTAGCATTCATGCATTGCCACCTTGCCGGAGGCTAAGATTTTTCAGGGGACTTCTGAAAAGGCTGAAGGCCTTAAATACTGCCAGCCCAGGGCAACGCCCTGGGTTCATCATAAACAAGAAATTCAGCTCTGTAAGAGCGGAATATTCTGATGTCAATAAGATTAATATTACGCTCTTACAGAGCTTAGCTATGTATTTCCCATTACCCAGGGCGTTGCCCCGGGCTGGCAGTATTTAAGGCCTTCGGCCTTTATCTCATTGAAAATATGAACTGTTAAAAAAGCTCTTCTCTAAGGGAATAGGTGTGTGATTTATATGTTTCTTTTGGTTTTTAGCATTTATAAATATTCTGACAGGTATCGTCACCCCGCCGGAGGCTGAGATTTTTCATTGCCATTGGAACAATGACACTGACT
This sequence comes from Chlamydiales bacterium, assembly GCA_047611865.1. Classification (GTDB taxonomy): domain Bacteria; phylum Chlamydiota; class Chlamydiia; order Chlamydiales; family JBDQID01; genus JBLFWS01. The sequence goes on along the minus strand of JBLFWS010000018.1, from coordinate 10,356 downwards.
GCCTTGCGAGAGGAACGGAGTTCATCGAGTTCAGAGAAAAAACATGCTTGAAATAACGACGCTTCGAGCGTTACGACAGCTAATGGGGAGTCCAGAGGGCTAGCCCTTTGGTGGGGTTTGGGGCAAAGCCCCATATACGGTTTAAGTAAAGAGACGTCTAACAGTGGCAGCTATCGGTTGCATCTTCACAACTTTTTTCGAAATGATGCTTTAGGAGGTATTCGAGGGAATGAGACGTCCCTTTTTGGGGGTCGACGATGTGTGTTCTTATTTTATGCTCGAAGCGTTTGAAAACGCCTTTGCTGGAACATTTTGCGGGCTTGTGGATGATCTTTTTTCCGAGGTGATCGGATCTGTTTACTACTGATGACAGGAGGTCTGAAGCCATTATGTGGTTGTAGAATTCGACTTCGGGGTAGGGGCATGTGAGCTTCCCTATTCCGGGGGCGTTAAAGCTTGCCCCTTTTATGTTGTGCTCTCCTGCTAGGGCCTGTGCTATCATCCCTCCGTAGGAGTGTCCGCTGACATAGAACTCGTATTCTGGGGATCGCAGGGAGATAAATCTTTCGAGATATTCTTCCCAGATCTTTTGGACTTCTGTTTGGATAGAGCGTGCGCTTCCTGAAGTGATTTTATCGAATCCTGCTGCTACGCTTTGCTTGAGCTCGTGGAGGGAGTAGGAGCCTCGGACGGCCAGGATGGCTGTTTTGTTTACTTCGTTGATATATGTGCTGAAGCATGTGTCACTTATCTTCACCTGTTTGTCGACGAAATGGTATCCCTCTGGGGGACTTCCGCCATCACCGTGGTAGGCGCAAGCGGCTACTTCTGCTAAGGTCCTTTGTGTAATCCTCATCACAGCCCTCCAGGAATAAAGATTTTACTAGAAAGTCAAGCTACACAATTTAAGGTATTAGAGTTAAGGGAAAGTTTACAGGCCGATGAATTGGGCTAGCCTTTGTACCCATAGGACTACACGGTTTACGAGGGTGTCAAAGAGGTTGGAATCTTCTGGATAATGATCCTCTTCATTAAAATCATCGCGGGTAATGGATATGTGGATGGCATCGGCCCCGGGTAGGTTGAGCTCCTCGCCACCGAGTTCTAAGTCGAATGAGGTACTGGGGATATCATAGGGCCTGTTGTTGATTAGAATGTTGGGACGGTTACGGCTGAAATTCAGGACAATTTCCAGGGTGCGCTCTTCTGTAGTTTGTGTTTTGAGGTGAGTATCCTCAAACAATTGCAGGGAGGTATCGGGTTCTTTTAATCCGTTGGAAAAAAAACGGCTGCTCTGAAGCAAAATCCCGAATTCTTTTGGCAAGGTCGCTGTTATAGGTGATGGACTTTAATACCACGTGCGTCCTGTCAAGGGGGCAGGTGTCTTTCCCTGTGGCAATCCATTTGTGGATTTCGGTTTTTTCGAAATTATGGGTCTTGTGGCAGCCGAGGTTTACTGGGTCGGACATGATGTGCTGTGTCAAAGGACATTTGTATTCGGCCGGTAAGGACACAGTCATTTAAAAGCTCCTATGTACTCTATAGCGTTATGAAGAATCGGGATTTTCGCTACGGTATCATAGAAGTTTTTATAAGAAAAGGCTCTGTTTTTGCGAGAAGAGATGGATGACTTCAGTCATTTCTCTGAGTTCAGTGGGGTCTACACTTGTCGTAGTGACCTCTGGGATGGGTCTTTTGTTTTCACCGGATTTTTCATAGTTTATTTGAGAGAGATGATACCATCTTAGAGCTTTGTTATAGGCCGTGACGAGAGCATTTACCTCTGTTTCATCCATATTTAACATTCCAGCCTGTTGAAACGTCAAAAGTCTTTCGCTATTTTTCCTGTATCCCATCGCTACCGGTATAGGCAATGTATACCTTATTCATAGAAGAAGAGACATCAGGGTCTGATTGCAAGAGACCAAGGGCAACGGATTCTACTTTGCGGTTAGTGTTCTTGAGGACACGGGAGTAGTCTGTCGGGTTTTGGGCAGCATTAATTATACAATTATCCAGAAAGTGCTCTGTACTCACGTAAGGTATCATAGTGGTGCATGTAGATAACTGTGGAGTTGTTGATGGCATTGGTCAAAACCTGTAAATTTTATATTTTCAACCGATTAAGTTTAAAGAATATCAGGGATTTAGTCTAGCATAAAAAACTTGACTTAATCAAAATTTTTCTTTACTCCAAGTAATATCTTTACACATCACGTCTTAATCAAGAGGGCAACATGTCATTAAAGGTAGAACAACAGAATGCAGTAAGTGTAAACCCATCTGGAACAAGCGATTCGGAAGAAGTAATAGTAAGTGCTCTGGCACGAGAAATGGTGGATCAGGTGGTTCAGGAGTGCGCAGGAAATGTTATGGGAGGGATATGTCATCGGACCCGATATTATCCGCAGCCTCTCACAGGGGATAGAATTCAACAAATCAAAGACAGAGCCAATCTCAATCCGTTTTTGAGTCGGGCGATATCTCAATTTGGGGTCACGGCCATCACAAAGAACCCAGCATGTCTAAAAGATTTTCTCGAGACAAAGTATAATATCGATATTGGAAAAGAAACGGATCAGAAAAGCTCAGGTCGCTGCTGGATTTTCTCAGCTCTGAACGTTATGAAGAAATATGTCCTGGACGATTACGGTAAAGAATTTGCCTATTCCCAAAATTTCATTGCTTTCTGGGATAAAATGGAGCGAGCAAACTTCTTTTTGGAGAAGATGGTGGAGTATCATGATCTTCCTGTAGGAGATCAGAGAGTTCAGAATACTATCGAACACCTCTTTACTGATGGAGGGGAATGGGAGCTCTTTGAAAACGTAGTAAAAAAACATGGGGTAGTTCCTGGATACGCTATGCCTGAGACTGAATTTACCGGACGTTCCGGAGGTTACATGTCTTTGTTGAACGAGCGCTTGAGGGAAGTGGGAGGCTACCTGCATAAAAAAGTCCAAGACGGAAGCGCCACCGTCGACGAGCTCCATGCTATTAAAGACAAGGCCATGGTAGAAGTCTATACCCTCCTTTGTGATTACTTAGGTAATCCGCCAGAGAAGTTCCCTTGGAAAAATGCTGAGGGCAAGGTTGTGAGTATGACTCCAGTAGAATTTTATGAGCAAGGCAAGTGCGACCTTTCCCAGAAAGTACATTTAACAAATTTGCCCTACGTACCTTTCGGGAAAAAAATCGAAGTGGAAGACGTAGGAAATGTTGTAGAGGGATTGAAACTCCGGTCTTTGAATGTTTCGATGGAGTTCCTGAAATCCGCCGTTCGTGAATCCATAAAAAATGGTGATCCTGTAGAAATAGGCTGTGAAATGAGATATCTCGATAGAGACAAGGATCTTCTCTCTATTGATAATGATGAAGTGAGTGATCTTTTTCGTTTTGACCAGCGCTACACCTTGGATAAAGGTGATAAGCTGCATTACAAGGTTACGGCTGTCGCCCATGGCATGGTCATAGTGGGCTGTGACGATGAAGAGACGGTTAGATGTGATGCGGCAAGTATGGAGGAAACACCCGATACCTATGGTCCTTTGTGGAAAGTAGAAAACTCCTGGGGTAGTAAGAACCGTCACATCTTTATGACGGATAAGTGGTTCGATCAGTATTGCTATGGTGTGGTAGTCGATAAAAAGTATCTGCCAGAAAGACTGGTGAGCACTTCTGAGAGCGAAGAAAATGTAGAGCAACTCAGCGGATGGGATCCTTTCGCTAGAATATAAACAGGGTAAAAGCGAGAGGAAGCTATTAAAAAATCTTCTCATAAAACCCCTCTCGCTTTATATACCGTTCGTGACTCAAGAATTGGGTTTTGACTGGATCTTTTTCCGTCTGACTTTGCGCTCGATCTCGCCAACCTGCCTAGGTTGGCTTCGATCTCCGCGCTTTGTCAGCCAAAAAAATCTCTGGGTCAAATTCTCAAATCTTGAATCACGAACGGTATAAGCCACTATATTTCCGTTATTTATAAATAATATAAAGAGGAGTTCTGATCATGACAGCAAGTGTGAATCAGGCATCGGCTATTGAGAGCAAAGCCACCATGGATGTCGATACCCCAAGTATAGGAAGAGACGCTCAAAAAAGAAAATATTCTGAGATTACCCAGGATGCTGGTGATCAAGAGGTCCACCTACTTAAGAGACGAAGAGGGGATCCCCGTATCGGCATTTTCCTTGACTCAGAGACAAATGGTCTGAATCCTCAAACAAATAGAATGTTGGAAATAGCTTTTCGCTTGGTGGATACCTATTCAGGGTTAGTTCTGGAGTCATTCAATAGTATGATACGTGTGTCAGAAGAAGACTGGAAGAACTCTCACCCACGGGCTTTGGAGGTCAACGGTATCACCAAAGAGCAGATGGAAAAAGGAAGTCCTATTGATGAGGTTGCGAATAAAATCAAGGCTCTCTTTCAGAGGCATCATGTAGACAGATGGAACTCTTGTTACATCTGCCAGAACCCCTCTTTCGACAGGTCTTTTTTTCAGCAACTCTTTACGGAAGATGAACAGTTTAAAAACGGTTGGCCTTACCATTGGCTGGATCTGGCTTCCATGAACTTTGGAATGACGATGCACGACTATACAACAGGCGTGAAGACGAAATATGAAGAGGTGCCCTTTTCAAAAGATGGCATTGCTCGGCAGCACGGACTCCCTCCAGAGAATAAAATGCACGAAGCTATGGGTGGCGTAGACCATCTATTGGATATCTACGAGCATCTAGTAGGCTTTCCGGGAAAAGTGGGAGCTAGCGGAGCTGTAGGATCCTCCAGTAGCTCAGTAATATTAGCAGATCCTCTACCAATGACTGTACGGGAGCCTTTCTTTTCCCAAATCAAAAATGGGACAAAAACGGTTGAAGGTCGTCTTTCCAGAGGTAGCTATCGTAACCTACAGGTAGGGATGAATTTACGTTTCAATGATGAGGTGACTTGTCGCGTTACGGGGATTCAGAAATATGCCTCCTTTAGGGAAATGATTGAGGCTGAAGGAATAGATAATGTTCTCCCCGGTCTCACAGAAACGTCTGAAGCAGAAGAAATTTACCATCATTTCTACTCTCCAGAAGATGTGACTCTCTATGGTGCGCTAGCTATACAGATAGAGCGCGTCTAAGAAGTTATCTTTTTTCTAAATTATCCTCCTACAAATGCCGATATGTAAATGGAACGTTGGGCAAGTAGGAGGGTTTTTCTATATGAAATTGGGTGGAAGTGGCGGCGTTGGTAAAGCACATATTGTTTTTACAACGATACATGAAGAGCATGCAGAAATGAGGACCGAGATACATGAAGATAGAGTAGGGGATAGGATTAAAAAGAAAGACTTACATTATGAACGCTTGGAAGTTAGAGAGGATGTAAAAGTCGATGATTTTGAGGATACTTTTGAACGCGTACTTGAAGTAATGGACCATAATGAAGAGAAAAATGTCAGAATATTAGAGGTTATGGATCGGATGAGTGAGAAAATTATTGACGCTTTGGAGGCCGATGGTATCACTAATGAACGACAGGTCGAGATTTTAGAAGTCTCTGATCGTATGGAGAAAAGGTTTGTCCGCAAGTTGGAAGTTCATGATAGAAATGAGCAGAGGCATGACCATAGGTTGGACGTTAAAGATAAAAATGATGAGAGGTATTCTGATGCGGAAATGGATGAATTATTCTCTCAAGTAGACACCTATATCGATAATGAAGATGGTACGGTGATGGCAGATAATGTGTTCGGCAAAGTTTTGTCAGTGAAATCAGGTGGGGCGGATACCAATCCTGCCGATCAAAGCCATGAGGATACTCCAGAGACGTAGTGGGAAATTGTATTAAATCCCCTCGTTCGGATATAATCCACATTCAAATATTTCTAATCTTACTTTTTTGAGGAAGCCATGACGAGTCCTGCATTTGTATCTGCTGGATCAGAGATTTATCTTGAGGCACCAGAGGGTTTTTCCTTCGATTTGGAAGTAGCAGCTGCTCATGTAGAATATCAGGAGCAGGTTCTTTGTCTTAAGAGAGCCTTTGGTAAATCAGAGGGAAACCTTTGGGGGATGCCTGCTGGCAAAAAGGAATCGGGAGAGACCATAGGGCAGACTTTGCTACGAGAGCTGTACGAGGAAACAGGGATTGTCTATCCGCAAGAAAAAATGGATAAAGTGGGGCAGCTGTACATCCGCAAAAAGGACTGTGACTACACCTATCATATTTATCGTGTACAGGTAAAAGAAAAGCCTGAGGTTCAGATCAGTTTAAGCGAACACCAGGACTACCGATGGGTGACCTATGACGAGCTTTTGACTCTACCTTTGATGGACGCAGCTCGCGAGGCCTTTTGTTACTACCACAGTCAGATTAGTCATAGAGAGCGCCCTATAACGGCTATAGCGGTTCACCTGATCTTGAGAGAAGGAGGTAAGGTATTGTTGTCCCTGAGGAAGAATACGGGGTGGCAGGATGGCAACTACGGTCTTATTTCAGGGCATGTAGAGCACGATGAAGGCGCAACTCAAGCTATGGTACGTGAGGCATTAGAGGAAGGGGGGATAAAGATTGACCCCTCAGACTTAAAGTTTGTGCATGTAATGCACCGCAGGAGTGACAGAATCTATTCAGACTTTTTCTATGAATGTCGCAAATGGACGGGGCAGGTCGAAAACCGTGAGCCTGATAAGTGCGGGGGCGTCACGTTCTTTTCTGAAACAGAACTTCCTCAGAATACGATTCCCTATATTTCCCAGGCCATTCGGCATGTATCAAAAGGGGGGTACTACTCCGAAATGGGGTGGTAGGAAACAAATCACTATAGATAGCTATTTAAGAAGAGAGCGACAAGGTAATGTCGCTCTCATAATCTTACTCGTTTGTACTATTTCATACCTTTCAAAGTACTCAGGATGATGTTTACATATTCCGAATAGTTATTTTGAAAGTCGTAGGCACCGAGTTCGTATTCGATGTCGGGCTGTACTCCAAGGTTCTCGATGGGATTGTTGTTAGAGCGCTCCGCGAGAGAAGATGTGTACTTGAATTCTTCAACGCCAAGCATATTTGGGTAAGAAAATCCATCAACGGTGCCGCCGGCTCCGGCGGTGTTCGTGCCCAGAATAGTGACGCGCTTGTTGTCTTGCAGGATTGCAGGAAAGAAGTCTCCTCCTGAGAAATCCATCTCGTTAGTCAAGAGTAGAATGGGCTTGGTATAGCGAGCTTCATCGGAGGGTTGAACAGTTTGGATACCGTTAATGTAACAGGGCTTCGTAATAGCTTTGCCATTGTTCCATTCGTCGATGACAAGGCGGCTGTGGTCCAGAAGAGAATCGGTTAGTTTTTTATTTACATGGTGTCCACCAAAGCGTGGTCCGAAGTCCCACGTAGCCTGCATATCGGTAGATATTCTTTCGAGATGAGGAATGAGTTGGGCGGCAAAAAGGACTTCGTTTTGCGTAATGGTCATTCGGTGTTTTGGAAGCTCCAGAGGTTTGTCTGTGAGCATAGAAGCTAGATTGTAGAGGTAGGAGACAGAGCCTCCAGGGTTGTTAATCTGGTCAATAATTAAGGCGTCCGAGTTGTCTTCCAGGTGCTGGATGATATTAGAAAAGTCGGACTCTTCTTCATGACCTCCCATGTAATGGGGAATTCGAACATAGCCGATCTGTTTTCCGTCAGGAGCGTGGAATAGGTAGGCATCAAATGAGTTTTTGGCAGAAGTTTCCCATAGTACAGGTCCAAGGCGGGGAATGAAGCTTTTTTTCGATCCACATAGGTGGAGGTTTATCTCGTCCTTATGAGTAAGGCTTTTTTCCATACTCCAGAAAGGGGCAGTCATGCTTACGCGAGGAGGTTCTTTGATGCCGCATGGCAGGATGTTCTCTGTAGCAGCGATTGTTTTGGGGCTAATAAGGCTTTTATTAAAATTGGCGAAAGAGTTCTCAGGGACTTTCTCAGGGGTATATTGCCAGCTTAGGGTGTAATGGGTGAGGATATCGGCATACTTCTTTTTAATGGCAATATTTACGGGTCCTTTGGGAACAATGTGATCACCGTGATAACGGTTGGTTAGGAGACGTTCAGCCTCGGAATGATCGGTTCTGTCGTTGCCATCACCGGTAATCCTGCCGTCGTTAAAGAGGGCTTCTTTTTTGATTTGTTTGACAACAGTATCGGTAGGTTTTCCATCGAAGAGTACTAATTCATCACCGACTTCTGAAGGGAAGAACTTTTGAGGAAGGGCTTTGCGGTCAATGTAGGTGAGGTAGTAGCGGCCTTTGGCACTTTTTACAGAGAAGGGTAGGGAAGATCTCTCGGTGTTATAGAAGTGTACAGATACGTGATAATCTCTGGTAGAGCTGAAGAACTCATTCAAGATGACATGGTAGTCTCTTATGGTGATGTTGTTTTTGCTCTGGACTTTGTTTTTGGCTTTCTCAATTTCATTATCCAGATCCCATCCGAAATGATGCTTTTTCCACAGTGTAGGGGCATAGTTGGTCATGAATACGTAGTGGACGAAGTCCAGGTCGCGGAGCATTTGCTGTTTTACGATAGGGTGCTCTGCGTGTAAACTACAGAATGAGGATAGAAGAACTACAAGGAAAAAAAGGGCCTTTTTCATATAATAAAATATCTCTTAGTTATGAAACTTAGTTAAGTTAAGATTAAACATCTTATTCCAAATGTGGTTAAAAATCAATTGAATTTTCAGTAAAGTATTTATTTTAAGGTGATTGGATCCTTGTCAGGAACCGTGGAGTTTTGGTATAGACTCTCGATTACTAATTCGTATTTTATCCGGAGATCCTGATGAGCTCGTGTAACGCCTTTTTCAATGCTAAAATTGCCAATTTGTCACTCCTGCAGGATCTTGGAGATCTGTCTATGGTGCCCTATCGCCATTTGGGTGAGGAGTGGCTGGGAAGGAGAGTTATCGAAGTTAAGAAGGATGAGGGAGAAATCTTTCTTGAGGCAGTCGATGTGACTTCAGAAACCGCAAGCCGGGTGTACAAGGTAGGGGTAGATATTCTAATGCTTATGCTTATTGTCCCAGGGACAATAGCTGGGACTCTTTTAAAGAGTCTCTGCCTCTTCTCTTCAGAATCTCGAGAGGTTTATGGGGTAGTCAATGAATTTTTTCATGAACAGGTGGAGCTAGTTAATTCCCAGCGTATTAATTTATTGGCTTTTCTCCCTCAAGAAGACCTCGATGGAGCCGGAATAGAAACCGTCTATACTGAGATGCAGGAGGCTCTTGAAGGTAATTCTATAGGGGAGGATCTCCGACAGCTTGGAGCAGGAGTGATAAGCATCTGTGAGGGTTTTAGGGAAAGGAATTTAAAAATAGATAATCTCGTGCGAGAAGAGGCCGAAGACAAGAGAGCGACATCTTTGTCTCAGAAAAAGGCTGACTTGGAAGAAAGCTACAAATCAAAGGTGCAGAGCCTTCTCCCAGGGGAAACCGAGCAGTCTATGAGAATCGGAGGAATAGCCAGGCATCAGGCAGCACTTGGCCGGTCCCTCGTAGGGCATCAGATCGATAATTTTCAAAATGAGAAAAGACTCGCACTTGAGATTTTCCAAGCACAGCTAGAGAGGAATATTGACTTGCAGTGGATTCCCCAAAGAAAGAGTGAGCTACTCGCAGAAAACCTGACGGCTGCGAGAGGGGCCTTTCAAAATTTGCGTGCGGAGGTTTTGGCTAACCCTGTCTCTGTCCTTGGATAACGGCCGAGCTTGTGAAGGACGACCGCTTCTCAAACCACACCCAGGTAGCCTGTTTCATAGCTTTCCAGTGTGTGCTGATGCTTTCGTCGACTCCGAGAGAGTAACCTCTGCCGAGGAGAGACCCCAGAGGAGTGGCGGCTAAAAAGGTCAGGCCTACCCTTGTACTGAAATCAATGACCCTGTCAGTGAGGGTGATATCGATGTCATAAATGGATATTTGCTTTCCCGGAGGATAAACTTGTACGGAAGACTCCTCGTCCTTTCTGGCATTCAGGAGGTCGCAGACAAGCTCCTCCTGACGAATGGCTTGATAGGTGCAGTTATTAAGTAGCATATCATAGGGGAACTTGTGCTGGACGTCTTCGATAAATCCGAGGAATTGGTAGGCCTTTTCTTCTTTGCTGGCGAGCTTGAGAGAGGTCAGGCATTCAGACAGGACCCCTGCAAAGTCGTGAGTTAAATTTGAATTTGTTGTAAGTTTATCGTTTCACACTGACAACGAAACTAACGGTACATAACAGATGAGCATTTCCACAGAGACAACTAATGAAACATTTAACTCCACCAGCCTAGCCCTTTTCGAAGCTCTAAATAGTATTTCGGACCCTAGAAAGAAACGAGGAG
>JBLFWS010000017.1:0-34179 GCA_047611865.1 Chlamydiales bacterium | reverse complement strand
CGTAGTAGAGGTGTTGCTTTAACCTTTTTATATTCTCAATCATCATTCCATCAGCTAAGCGGTTTGTGGAACCAAGCCTTATGAAAGTACTATTAACTTCTCCTTTAGATTTGAGATAATAAGGGCCTATAGAGTGGGGGACATTAATAATTAAAAGGTCTCTTTTTCTCCAGGTGACTAGCTGGATATTGGGGGTGAAAAACGGCTCAATGGAGTCGGCAATAGCACTTCCCATAAAGGAATTCGAAACATGAAGTTGAGATCTACTTCTAAGTTTCCACCGTGACCAAGAGCACTGTTATATTGAAGCTGCCATTTTCCACCAGCATGCTTTTGGGGAATGCGTCGAATTTTCATATCTTCCCTATTAAAGACTGCTTCTAATGCTTTCTCAACTTTTGGGCGGTCTTTTACCATGGATTCTCGATCAACTTTACCTATGTAATTAAGGTCAATGTCTACGGATAATCGAGGGAGGTCAAAAACAAATAAATTAAGAGCTGTTCCACCTTTGAGCGTTAAGCATTCTTGGAGAAACGGGTGAGCATTAATACCATTAAGCACCAAACTTTTTCGAGTATTTCAGGGCGAAATCCTGTTAACGCAGCTTCTTTTAGGAGTCTTTCTCTAGATATTTTCATGTGGTTCTTCCCAATTGCGTTGCAGAAGGTGTTGTGGAACGATGAGTTTCCATCGTTTCATGAGTTTTTGAGGTTCATTAGTGTGGCGGTCTAAGTAATGGGGTTTTAGGGGGCAGTGTGTGGAGAGTTTTTTTAGAAATTGATCAGGAATCATTAGGTTCTCCTGATGCATTTCTAGAAAAAATCCAGCTTTAGCGATCGTGGTGGCATTGCCAAGTGACAAGGCATAAGTTAGCACTTGATCAAGATCTAAATATTCAATACTTTCTAGCGATCGCCAAATTTCCTCCCAGTCCCCGACAAGTGCTGGGCGGTCAAGTACATCAATGAAAGTACGCTCAAGGCTGGTTACCCGTATTTGATGGCTGAGATGATGGCAAGTTTGAACACCGAGATCCATGACTTTGGATTGTTGTAATTTTTTGGGTAGAGATACTCCTTGGTAGGTTTCTTCTCGAAAGGAAAAAGGGGACTTTACTTTTTGTTGAGTAATGTAAATAAAATCATTTCGTATTGAATGCAATTTCCCAAAATAGGCTAATGCAGTGTGATATCCTAGTAAAGCATCGGATGCCATTTTGCTACAAATAAGATAAGGATCGACTGGGCTACTTTCTGGGGTAATTCCTTTTGGAACTACGTAGTAAAGGGCACGACGGATGCGAATGATGTGCCCTTTATTTAAGTGATAGGTCATCAAATTTTTTAGTGTGCTTTTATCTTTGTTGGAAGAAATAATATTCCGCACTTCCTCGGTAGTGAATATTTGACGGTTGGTGAAAAAACTTTGAAAAAACATCAGGAGCACTTGGTAAATTTCTTCTAAGGTACTAATAATATTAGTACTTTTAAAGAAAATGTTCAAGTATTTACTTAAGGCAAGTTGATATATTCCCTCTAAGGTACTAATAAGATTAGTACTTTAGAGGAAAAATGTCAAATACTCGAAAGATACGTAGATTTATCAACATTTCCCACAATCTCCCCTTAAGAATCCCCTCTCTGAAGTTCTATTCCTGGATAGGGAGTAGTCAAAGAGAGCGTTTTCTGTTTTTTCCTCAGTCAGATTCCTATTTTGATCCTGATTGGAGTTTCCCCCAGTCCTTGTGACGGTGATAAGGGACATCGATAAAGGGTTTAAGCTCATAGATTTTGGCCATACCCTCTACAAAGTGGTTCGATAATTGTCCGGTGGAGGGCACTTATACTAAAAAGACTTTCTTGCTGTCGTACACTGAGGCCATATGATGCTAAATCTTGTATTGTCTTAGATATGGGTTGGGAAGTATTTCTAGAAGGAATGGAAACTTGAATAGCTGCTCCAACTTCATTCCAGATAGGCTCAGGATAGTTTTCCTTTTCGCAGGTTTCACATATACGCTGATAGCCAGTTCCCCACTCCTCCATGAAATTGAGCTCTCGTAAAATTCGTGTGATGACCTTATTTCGTACATGGCTTACACCTATGAAAAAGTTCTCTAGCGTATAACCGTAGGGAAACATGCCAGGGCTTTCGATTTCCATGCGGTTGGAGAAAATAGCAACCCTTGGATTGAGTAGTCGGCATGAGCTAATGCATTCGTAAGGATTTCTCTTATGACCACAGGAGAATATTCAGGGATGTTTACTCTTTTTGTTCCTTTAATAGAAGCGGCTAATCGGGTATTTCTTTTGATGAACTTTGGTACTTCGGTCAAAGCATCGAGAATACTTCCTTCGATATCAAGCTGGTCGATAAAATCTATTTTATTTTCACCTTGAAACCTAGCGCATCGTACTTCGCAATTTGAGAAATATTTACGTCGTATATCGCTATTTCCAAATAAAATGATACCAGAGTTTTCTTTGTGACCTTTTTCCCGACTTTGGCGAATTCCGTTTCGATTTTTTTCATACCAAGAGAAGACTTATCGCATGTGGGACAAGCTAGTTCATCGAAAGAGACCTTATTGATAGCTCTTTTTAATTCGTTGAGAATATCGGGGCCAGCTTGTCTATCGGTCGAGCCAAGCCTTATGTAAACTCCCTGTTCTTCTCCTTGCGATTTTAGGAAAAATGGGCCACGCCAGTGGGATACCCTAAGCACAAGCAAAGAAACTCCATCATGTGAAGCTATTTCTATTTCTGGCATCAATCGGGGAGAGATGCTGTCTGCAATAGCATTGGCTAATTTCTCCTCTGCTTTTAGGACATCAGGGACACCTATTATTTCTCCATCATCACGCTTGCCGATGATGAGGATGCCTCCTGCTGTATTTGCAAATGCAACCAATGATTTCATAATTGGTTTGAGAGAGGAAAGGTCCTGCTTGAACTCAAGGGTTCTCCCCTCAGGAAAGGTAAGAATTTCTGAGATATCCGGCATTTTCTGGCCCTTTGTGGTCTATGTCATGCCAGATAATGCCAGATTATACCAGATTATATCAGATAAATATGGCTATGCTCAAAATTTATGGCTTTTGAGTCTATTCTTAGAATTTTTGAGGGCGGGATTATGAACATTCTTCACAATCTGCCCTTGAGAATCCCCTCTCTGAAGTTCTATTCCTCTAAAGGAGGAAGAAAGGGAGTTTTTCGTGTTTCCCTCTGTTAGATTGCGACTTTTGATCTTGATTGAGACTTTTTTGGTTGTTTGGTGTGGTGAGAATGGACATCGATAAAGAGTTTAAGCTCATATATTTTGGCCATTCCCTCAACAAAGTGGCTCGATAATTGTCCGGTGAAGGGCACTTATACTATAAAGACTTACTTGAGTAATCAGGAAAGTCTTTTTTTTGTTTTATGTGGGGGCTTTAGCGCCATGATCTATAAGGCCTCATAACTTCCAATGTCAGCGTCTTTTAAAGCGGCGATATAACTGTTCCGATGAGTGCTCTTTTTTTCCTATCCCCGAGCTAAAGCACGGGGCTATCAAGAGGGAAGATCACTACCGTGGCCTTAAGAAGAAATCACCTATACACCCCTCTCCAACAAAGAAATAAAATTATCCCATTATTAGCTAATTTGAATAAGCCGGCTATGGATAACTCCTAATAGCCACGGTAGTGGCACCTCTCCAATACTTCAAGAACAGGTAGCTTAAGCATAGCTTTACTTTTCTCGATTTAGCCTTCGCAATTTTGGCAATTAGACATATTTTAACGGCATGATCCCACAACCCTTTTTGTTACCTAAAAAAGCCTCTTTCTGAACCATCCCTTTTTTTGGGTTGGGGTTTTCTCAATTGTCTGGGGTGTGAGAATGGACATCGATAAAGGGTTTAGGCTCATAGATTTTTGCCATACCCTCTACAAAGTGCTTCGAGAATTCTCCGGTGAAGAGCATTTTAAAGTAATGCATTGTTAATGCAGCGAAGTCTTTTTTTACAGGGATGTTTTCACGACAGCTCTCGTTGTAATGAAAACATCCTTGGTAAATATAGATTATTCCTTGAAGTTTTCCTCTTTGCGTAGACCTTTAAAATTTTCCACTTTTTTGAAGCTAAGTCTTTCATCTGCTGGAGTATTCCCATCGCAGGCGATGGCGACGCGTTTTTTCATATGTCTGCCGAGGCTTTCTTTGGCTAATTGAACAAAGTCATCCAGTTCCAGATCTTTGATTTCCTGTATGAGCTTTTGTTTTCTGGCAAAATCAGGGGGACTGGTGTTTAGTTCACCAGCGTATTCTTGCCCCTTTCTGCCTAAACTACCGGTTTCATTTAGAGATTGAAGTAAACCGTGTTTGTGTTGCTCAAAATTTTCTTGGCTGAGCCCTTTTTCCTCTGTGCTTAACTCACTAATGAATTGATCGAGAACCATTTGTAAAAGAGTGGTGAGTTCTCGGCCTTTGTGTGTATTCGATGAAATGTTGAAGCTATTGTAGAGTTCGTCTCCAACTCTTAAGGGTTTGGGATATACTTGATAAGCAAGGCCTAGCTGTGTTCTTAGCCTGTCATAAAGAGGGTTTTCTAAAAGGTGTAAGAGGATCATTTGTACGGCGCGGTTTTTTGGACTATAGGGTCCCTGGCTTGTAAGGAGAATGGCTGCGTTTCCATCTACATCGACTTTTCTCCTTTTGAAAGCAGGCTGCATACCTTCTGGAAGACAAAGGGTTCTTTTACGACGATGACTTTCTTTGAGATATGGCTCGTGACCTACAAGGCCTAGTTGGAACTTTTGATATTTAGAAACGGCTTCTTCTCTAGTGACGTTGCCATAGGATAGAGCCTGAAGGTAAGATTTGCTAAAGATCTTTGGGAGTAGTGTCTGGAGATCCTCATACTGAAGTTTAGACAATATTTTCAACTGGCGCTTTATACTTGGAGCATATTCGTAAAGAAGTTGAGCAAGCTCTTGGGAGGCTTGTGCCATGGGACTTTCTTGAAGATCACTGCGTAGCTCCATCATCATGGAACTTTTATATGACTCGAATTTTTCTTGGCTGAAAAGCTCTTGGGAAAAGGCTTGTAGCATGTTTTCAAGGAAAACTTCTGCCTTATCGTTATATCCGCTGATGCATAATTCTATTCCTTTACCACTAAGAACGAAGCCCGACGAATCAAGTCCTGATGCACTAGCTTGATACATGAGAGGGTTTAGAGATTCATTGAGGCCTGTTAAATATAGGCTTGCTAATAGACGAGCTTTTGTGTTGCTGGAGTCTAGGGTAGGAGTGATAAGGCTATACTGTTCGAACAACTTGGGGGTGAGAAAGGTTTGGTCCTGTTTGAAATGTAGGGAGCCTTTTTCTTCATTGATGATGAGTTCTGGTTCGTTGGCTTCTACAGATTCTGTACTCCCTCGAATGGAAAAATTTGTAGGTATGAAAGGGTTTGGTGGAGCAACGGTGATGGAGGGATGTGCGATTGCTTCATTCCAGAGAGAGAGGGTTTCTGCGCTAACAGGCTGGATGTCAAATTTTGTCTTCATCCACTTTTCTTCTTTCCAATTTGCTTGTTCAGCTTCAGTGACACCTAGTTCGTCTGGATCACAGCTGATCATATAAAGGCATCGTTCGGGTAGTAAGCTTTCTAAGAGAGCTTGACAAGCCTCCTTGTTAAAACTTTGAGGGATAAAAGGAGTTTCAGGATAAGTGCTTAATTCGTGGCGAACGAGACATGAAGAAGCGCTTTCTGCACAGGTGCTGGCATTTGAAAAAGATTGTAGTTGGTAATTGAGAGTAGAAAGACTTTTCCCTTCATCAAAAACATATTGAGGGATTCCCTCGGGTAAGGACTTAAAGCTTTTGATAGCTTGAAAGCACCGCTCAATGACGGTGTCAATATTTTGTAGGCCTTTTTCGGTAAGGGAGATGTTAATCCTGAAAAATAGGCTGTGATCTCCTTTCTTTTCTCCTCCGGCAGAAAGTTCCTCTGCAAGATCTTCACGTTTTAGTTGTTCCAGGAGGCTATTTTGGGATTCATCTCCCAAAATAGTTGCCAGGGTATCGTGAGGGGAAGAGCCTTTTATAGAGGCGAACTCAGAAGGTAGCTCCCGAAGTATTGTGAGCTCTCGTTCTTGTTGTACGGGCTTGATGAAAATTTTGGAGCCTTCAAATTCAGGCTTTAGTATTGGCTCCCTTACACGCTCCAAAGAGACATTTTTGTTTTCAATTTGGGAGAAGTGGAACAGCTGTTGTTTGATGTCTTCGAGGGAAAGAGAGGAGCATAGGGTAAGGTTCATGATGTTGGAACTGTAGTGATCGTGATGCCATTCAATCACTTTTTCACGGGGTATCTTGGCCAGGCTTTGTTTGTTTCCTATATCAAATATCGTTTCGGGATGTGCGGGATTGGAGAGTTCTTTCAAAATGTACTCTTTGGCCCATACGTTTTCGTGGGTGCATTCTGTAAATTCGTTGTCGACAGCGTTTACTTCTTTGGCGATGCCTGATTCTTTAAAAATTGGTTGAATAAAGAAGTCAGAAAAGCGGGAAAGTCCTTCAGGGAAAAAATTATGATCTACATCGAAATAATAGTTGGTGAAAATATCATGAGTAGAGGCGTTGGAGTATCCTCCGTGGCTGCTGAGAAACTGGTCAAATTCAGCGTCACCGGGATATCTGGCACTGCCAAGAAACGAGAGGTGTTCTGTAAAGTGAGCAAGCCCTCCAAATTCACGAGGATCGTCGTAGCTTCCTACTCCGACGGATAAGGCACAGGCTGATTTTTTGAAGTTTGGGTCTGAAACGATATATACTTGAATACCGTTTGGGAGAATGACTTTAGCTGTTTTGCGGTCGGACAATGTAGGGGTTAATATAGGGATCAGACATTCATCGGTGATAGGGGTATAGGGCTGAGGGGCGGTTAGGGCTGCAAGGGTTTCTGCGGAAAGAAGGCTGCTTGTACTCATTGGGGATCTAACTGCAAGGTTCGAAATATCACTGGAAACTTCCTGTGAATCCAATTCTGCTTCTTGCCTAGAAGTAATATTTAGTATGGGTGAAGTGATAGGGGGAATAGACATAGGATCTCCTAATTAATATTAGCAAATAGTGCTGGGATATCACATGATCTAAGTTTTCTACAATCACGAAAAGTATCGTTTGGTAAGTAATCATTTTTTAGCTATAAGGCTTCTCATGTTGTGGATTATTTCTCTGAAAATTAGTTCTGAACAACAAATTCAGGTGAACCGTGATAGGCAATGATGTCTTGGCGGGTTTCATGTTTTCTTATGTGTACAGGAGGAAAAAGTGAGAAAGATTGCTATTACGGGCACTCATGGAGTTGGGAAGACAACTCTGGCTCATCAGGTATGTGTGGCTCTAAAAGAAAGACAGGTTAACAGTACAGTTATTGAGGAAAAAGCCAGGTCTTGCCCTTTTCCAATAAATGAAGCTGCATCGACAGATACTGAAATTTGGATGGTACACACTCAGATTAGAGCTGAGTTGGAAGCAAAAGCGAATAAGTATGAGGCAGCTGTAATTGATCGTTGTTCTCTTGATGCTATTGTATATTGGCATGATCGAAATACCCCCCATACCTATTTTGAATTACTTCAGAAAGCAGCGTTGCAATGGTTGCAATCCGAATATGATGTGATTGTTCTTGTGGAGCCCTCCAGTGATACGGATTCTTACGCAGTGGATGCAGTGCGGGATTCCAGTATTATTTATCGTAACAGAATTCGCGATCTTTTCCGTGTGTATATCGATAGCTTGCCAGAACATGTTCAAGAGAAATTGGTCAGAATAGAGTCTGACGAAATATTTGCTTCTAAGGGGTATTCGCCTGCCTCTGAAAAGGTTTTAGAAAAACTAAACTTGGAGTCTGCTCATGTTGCAGTATATTGATTGGGTTTTTGTTGTACTATCCCTGATAGGCAATGTTTTTGTTATTAAGAAAAATGTTGTGGGTCAGTGGATTTGGGCCATTAGTAATGTTGGTTGGATTGGCTTTTTCCTCTACAATGGCATTTATTCTTCCGCAGTATTATTTTCCGTTTATCTTTGCCTATGTGTATGGGGTATTTACTCATGGAGTAAGCCTCAAGAGTCAGAGAATGTTTCTGAGAAAAAGATCGCTTAATTTATTGCCGATTAGTGACTTTTTTATTACGATCTGGCGCTCTGTCAATTTTAAACCTGACAGATCGCTAGGCCTTATGTAGCCCCAAAAATTAGTCTATTATAGAGAGTAGATTTACGAGTCTGCAGGAAGAAATATAATTTTCTTCCATAACTTTTTTATGATAAGAGATTCTGTTTTTCACATCTTGATTCATTAACAGACTCCCTTCTTCGAATCCCGCTAGCTGAGCGAAGTGATCGAGGGTAAGGTGCAGCTTTTCCACAGTCCAAATTTTAGTTAGCGAATCTAGCATAGCCATGTAAGATTTCAATGCATCGAGTTTTGATTTACTTAAGAGGGGATTAGCCTTGTCGAAGAGTTTCTCCAATTGAGAGTAGGCTATTTCGGGGAGAGGACTATTGAAAGATGCTGCCATATCAATTCCACAAAAGCTATGTGTCACGGATTCATAAAAAATATTAGGATTACTTCTGTCAGCATTCCCTACAAAGGTATCCAGAGCTACAATTTTTGGCAGAGTTGGATGTAAAGACATGTGGTGTATTACATCAGGCGTCAACCCCATGAGTTCCTGTGGGAGGGGTCCCCATTTAGCATACATCCGTGAATTTTCCCTTCTGAATTTTTGATGTATGTTAAATGATGGCCATGGACTTTCTTCAACAGCTGCCATGCCAGGAGCTATTGTGTGTAATGAGGCGGGACGGTCGCTGTAGTATTTTCCTGGGAAATCTTTATTTGGAGGAATGAGGGTAAGTTGATTCATGGGGATCTGATGCTGATTTGCGATGGAGCAGGCAAAGGCATCAAGGACTAGTAGGAATTGTTCCTCAGGAGAAGGATCTTTGATTTGTTTAAGAACAAACTTATTACCACAGTCATCCTCGATAAAGGAAACCATACAGTCATCAGTTTCCATGATATGGACAGGAAAGAAGCGTATTGTTTGTTGCTCCAATATTTGACTGGATGGAAGAGGGCAGGTATAGGCTAAAAAGCCTATTTGAAGAGACAGGGAAAGGAAAAAGAGTAAATATTTCATTGAGACCTCTATTTTCTCGTGAGCTTATAACATGGAGGGGCTTTTTCCTTGTAGTCAAACGCCTCCGTGTACTATGAATGAAGGACGTTTTTTGTTTGGAAGGATAATATGAGAAAAGAAAGAGTATTAGTTACCGGCGGAGCTGGTTTTTTAGGGTCTCACCTTTGTGAAAGCCTATTGGAAAAAAATTATGATGTGATCTGTTTGGATAATTTCTTTACAGGGAATAAAGACAATATCGCTCATTTGTTGAATAACCCCTATTTTGAGCTCTTAAGGCACGATGTATGTTTTCCTTTGTATGTTGAGGTAGATCAAATTTATAACCTTGCCTGCCCTGCTTCTCCAGTCTTTTATCAGCATGATCCGGTGCAAACGACTAAAACTAACGTTCATGGCGCCATCAATATGCTTGGACTTGCCAAGAGACTAAAATGTAAAATCCTTCAGGCATCGACTAGTGAGGTTTACGGGGATCCTATTGAGCACCCGCAAACGGAAAGCTACTGGGGGAACGTGAATCCTATTGGAAAACGATCCTGTTATGACGAGGGCAAGCGTTGCGCTGAGACGTTATTTTTTGACTACCATCGGCAATGGGACTTAAAAATTAAGATTGCCAGAATTTTTAACACTTACGGTCCCCGGATGCTAGCAGAAGATGGTCGAGTAGTGTCCAATTTCATCGTACAGGCGCTAAAGAATGATCCGATAACGATTTATGGAGAAGGCTCCCAAACGCGTTCCTTCTGTTTTGTTTCAGATATGATTGAAGGCTTTATTAGTTTGATGGAGTCTGGTGATGAGGTAACTGGACCGGTGAACTTGGGGAATCCAGGAGAGTTTAGTATGTTAGAGTTGGCGGAAATGGTCATTGAGCTGACTGGCTCACGATCTGAGCTGACTTTTTTACCTCTTCCTTCCGATGATCCAAGACAAAGAAGGCCAGACATTACACTTGCTCAGGAAAGTCTTTCTTGGACTCCTAAAGTTCAGATTAAGGAAGGACTTATGAATACGGTGATGTATTTCGAAAAGTTGCTGTCTTGTTCTCAAGTTCTTACTGCGCTATAATGAAGAGATAAAACTTTATTTTACTCCCTTTTTGGAGTAGGCTCCTTAGATATTAAGATGGGAGAGTTAAGATGTGTGTCTTTTGGGATTTGAGAAGAAATCTTCTACTTGCTTTACTCCTGGTAGCTCAGACATTCTGTTTTACAGGAGCTAATGCAAAAAATTATTCGGGACGTTCTGCCGATGAAGTGTATATGTATGAAGCCGCAATATCTGGCCAAACAGCTGTTGTTGAGGAGTTTCTGGCAAAAGGCCTTAACGTAAATGTAACGAATGAAGAAGGCTGGAATGTTCTTCATGTTGCAGCACGTCAAGGTTATCTGAAACTTGCTGAAATGATTTTCAGAACTTCTAGATCGATACATATCAATGCCCAGACAGTTGAAGGGTGGACGCCACTTCATATGGCCTGCTATGTCAATCACCTGGATATGGTTAAGCTCTTAGTGAAAAAGGGAGCTAACCTTAACCTTACGAATACTGATGAGCTAACGGCTCTCCATATTGCTTCAGAAAAGGGAAACTTGGAGATGGTCGAGTTTCTCTTGAATAATGATTCAGATTGGAGATCTAACATTAATGCAACAAATTATGTAAATTGGACGGCACTTCACCTTGCGGCTTTTGGAAAACATTTTGATGTAGTCCGAGCTCTGATTGATCGAGGAGCAAATTTAAATGTTGTAGATAATGATGGATGGAGTGTTCTTCACGTGGCTGTTGATCAAGGGCATGAAGATATTGTTGGTGAGCTGCTCTCCTCTGGTAAGGAAAGAGGTCTGAAAATTGATAATAAAGATGCTGAGGGATGGACGGCTCTTCATTTGGCAGCGTTTAAAGGCTATAATCGCATAATTAGCGAATTGATCAGCCATGGAGCGAACATTAATGAGTCTACCAAAGAGGGTTGGACGGCTCTTCATATTGCAGCACAACAAGATATGGTAGAAGCTGTAAGGGGAATAGCGAGCGAAGGAACAGTTTCTTCGATAATCAATGCCAAAAATTCAGAGGGATTTACAGCGATGCACCTTGCTACGGCTGATGGAAATTTGGATGTTGTCGATGTTCTTATTGAAAAAGGAGCTTCGTTAAATTCTACTAGCAGCGAGGGCTGGACGGTTTTACATGAAGCGGCATATAGAGGCGATGCTCCGCTTGTAGATCTCATTTTGAAGAAGAGCTTTGAAAGGGATGCTGATATTCTAAATGTACAAGCTGATGGAGGATGGACAGCCCTGCATTTGGCTGCCGCTCAAGGGGGTGTTGAAGTTGCAGAAGTTTTGCTGCATTACAAAGCAAAATATAACATTCGCGATGAAGATGGTATGACTCCAGCAGATCATGCTAAGGCTGTTGGCAATTTTGAATTAGTTGATATGCTGGCTCTGGAAAGAAGGAAGCCATAATCACGGGTTTGAATAATTAAGAATAGCCATTCTCTTTTTTTCTAAAAGAAAAGAACAAGCGGTGGGACTTGATCGTGTCGGATACCTTGAGCATATTCAACTTTTGCCATAGGGTATCTACTTGATTTTAAGCTACCCAGCCAAATTTTTCCATCATTCTTTTAGACATGAGTTGGTTTACTTTTTCAATTTGTTTTGGGTTAAAAATACTTCTCCATTCATCAGTAAGTCCTTTACGAAAGTGGAGCTTTCCTTGCTTGGGCTTGCCAGCTTTTGATTTTAGCATACTTTTATCGATCCCATAGAAGGTGAGTATTTTTTCAAAATATGCTTGTGGGTTTTCGTTTAAGTCTCGATGTTGAGCGAAATGTATTCTAGATACAAAGTTAGGGTTAATCTCTGCATCAATCCATTGTTCAATCCAATTGACATATTCGTGGTATTTATTATCGAGGAAAAAATCGATTTGTTTAGTGATAGGCCAATCGAAATAGCTTCTATCCCCTGTAGGCGAAAGGGCTTTGTAGTTTTCTTTACCGTCTTTTTCGAATAAGGATTTGCAAAAGTGTACCCATGATAAAATGGCTTGGCGGGGGTCACGGACGTTAACAACCACTCGACCAAGGTATTTATCGATTAATTTCAGATTTTCATCTGAAGCAGGCATATGGCCTTGGGCAATTTTCCGACCTCTTGAAAGTTCTTCAATGGATCCTTCCATGATCCGTTCTCCAGTAAATTTCGAGTCAGATACACGCATTTGCTGAATTCCGAGTTCCATATTTAGGTAAGTCCAAATGTATACACTGGCAGATTTAGGGAGTGTAGCGAGAAGAATGGGGGGAATGGGAAGATTGTGAGTATCGTTGTGCTTGACTTCGAAGTTGAACATTAATGGAAGCTTGGTATCCTTGATCGTGTAGCAGCCATAACCATTCTGCATCATATAATTAGCTAAAGAAATCATTCGAGTTTGAATTTCTTGTTCAATTTCTTGTGCAGCGCTCATATTAACTTACTCCCTTTAAAATTATGGCAAAAGTCTTCAGTTTGTTCACAAAGCAATTTTTTGAACTTGTTTCGGTATATAGGTGATAAAATATATGTGTCATGTACCTGCTAGAGAAGGATGAAGGGTTTTACTTTCTTCGTGAGTTTTAATATTTTGTAGAAGAACTTCTTGTAAGTTTTTTGTTGTTGAGAGGATCCCACAGTTGTTTTTTAAAGTAGTCCCTATGGAAAAATCGAGAACCTTTCCTTTTATATCGGTAGTTATACCACCAGCTTCCTTGACGAGGATAGATCCGGCAGCGTGATCCCAGATCTTTTCTTGATAGGACTTGTTAGGGGAGAGGCGATAGTACAGGGAGGCTATCCCTTCTGCAACAAGAGCGTATTTACATTGTCCGTGCACAAATACGGGTTCTTTGGAGGTTTTTAGTGAATGTACTAGGTATGCGAGCTCCTTGCTTTTGTCTGAGATTGGTGAAGTACAAACTATAGATTTGTTGACATCTCTTTCGGGGGAGACTTGTATTATCGTCTCAGCAGGATTGTCAACCGAACGTTTGTGTGCACCTCTTCCTTTCTCGGCGATGTAGATTGTTCCATTTTCATTGGGTATTAAATCAGGAGTTAAATTAGGACAACCTAGTACACCTAGTACTACTGAACCTTTTTTTACTAAAGCCAGTGCAATGGCGTAATGAGATCTTTTTATGAAGACTTTAGTACCGTCTATGGGGTCTAGGGTCCAGAAAAGATCGGGTAAGTGGGGTAATCTGGAAGAGCGATCTATAACTTTCAGGATTTGTTTTTCACTTATATTAGGAATGTTCTTACGGACTTCTTGGGTTACTTGAGAGAGGAATTCTGGTTTTGATAGTAGTATTTCGGAGTCTTCTTCACCAAGTATGGGTATATTGGGAAAGCTTTTGAAAAGACATAGGGCAATCACTGCCTGGGATGCGTAATCAGCTATGGTGACAGGGGATTGGTCTATTTTGGTGAGGCAATGTTTTTCTAGCAAATTTTTTTGGATATTGCGGCAGAGTTTTGATGCTAGGACAACAGCTTGGGTTGCAATGTATTTTTCTGAATCATAGGTCATTTTGCAGATACCCCTTTTTGTTTAAGGCTTCTATGATCAGGCTTAATCCTTGCTCAACAGACATTTGAGAGGCGTCAACAGCCAGATCTGCGTTTTCAGGGATCTCATAGGGATCACTGATCCCAGTGAAATTTTTAAGTATTCCTTCTCGCGCTTTGGCGTAAAGGCCTTTGCAATCTCTTTCTTCACAGGTGTTTAAGGGAGTTGACATATGGATGAGAAAAAACTGACCTTGATCTTTTATCATACTACGAACTTCTTGTCGTACTTGGTCATAGGGTGCTATGGGTGAGCATATAGCGATTCCACGGTGTTTTGTGATTTCAGATGCTACATAGGCAATTCTTAAGATATTTAAGTCTCTGTGTTCTTTTGAAAATCCTAGTTCTGAAGAAAGGTGTCTACGGACGAGGTCTCCATCGAGGAGAGTAACTTGCCGTTCTTCTTTTTCTAGAAGTTTAACTTGTAAAGCTTGTGCGAGAGAAGATTTGCCTGAAGCCGAAAGACCTGTGAAGAAGATGGTTAGGCCTTGTTTGTAAATCGAGAGATATCTTTTCTTTAGGAGTTTTGCAACTTGTGGAAATGTAAACCATGGGGGGATTTCCTGATTGCTTTTGAGAAGCTGGCGTAATTCGGTTCCCGAGATACTGAGGGTCTCATCATTGGGTTGAACTTCATTTTTTGTTAGGTAAACGTTACGGTTTTTCACATACTGCATGGCTTCGAAAGGAACCATAGATATACCCAATTCGGTTTCATATTTTTTTATGAGATTTTGTGCAGCATAGTGACCATAAAAGGCTTGGCCTTGAGGGTCGTTTCCGGGACCTGCATGGTCTCGACCTACAATAAAATGTGTGCAACCATAATTTTTGCGGATGATGGCATGCCATAAAGCTTCTTTTGGTCCAGCCATGCGCATTGCAAGAGGGAGTAAGGCGAGCATGGCTTTGTTTTTTGGATAATGTGGGAGAATAGCCTGGTAGCAGCGTACTCGGGTGTAGTATTCAATGTCGCCAAGTTTTGTTTCTCCTACAACGGGGTGAATTAATAGGTTTGCATCAAGCTTCTCAAGAGATCTTATTGTAAGTTCGTAATGGACTCTATGCATAGGATTTCTTGTTTGAAAAGCGATGATTTTTTCCCAACCAAGAGCTTGAAATTCTTTCTTTAAGTCATCAGGAGTGTAGCGTAGGTTTTGAAAGTCATAAGATTTAATGGGGTGATATTCTTGGGTGTCTCCTCCAACATACCAGGGGTTTGTCTGCTGAATTAGCCGGGAAACACCTGCATGGTAGAGGTTTGTTGATTCATAGATGGCTTTAGCTTCATCCATTAAATTGGGCTTCCAGATGTCTTTCACTAGAAGCGATGCAAGAATAGTCCCTTCTTCATTGCGAAGGAGTAGGAAGTTTCCTTTTTTTAGTGATTTGGCAGTAATTTCATCTATGTCGAGGTTTATAGGTATCGGCCAAAGTGTTCCATCTGGAAGGCGCATTTTCTGGAGTACTGAATAGTATTCATTTTCACACATGAATCCTTTTAAAGGGGAAAAGGATTTATTTAGAAGGAGTTCGAGGTCGCAGTACTGCCGTTTAGTGAGTATCCAGGAAATTGTGTTTTTCGGGAATTCTGCAATATATCTAGGCAGATTTTTCGTATTAGGTGCGGAAATTTTGCTATCATCACTTTGCATAATAATCTCCCCTTCACAAAGTGTTTATGAATTTAGAGTGGCCAAGTCCTCGGTGGTAACGGCATTGTGACGAGACACACTGTTTGCTATGAAGCAATTTACGTGCCACGGTTGGGAATAGAGTTTGCTAATTGGAAGTAAAATAAAATATTCCCTATAAGGGGATCTTAGCATCACATTCGGGGTAGGAAATGAGAGATCGTTGGGATTCGAGGTCAGTATTTTTGTTTGCAGCTATTGGCTCGGCTGTGGGATTGGGAAATGTTTGGCGCTTTCCTTATCTTGCATATAAATTTGGAGGTGGTGCGTTCCTCATTCCTTATGGAATAGCTTTGTTTATAATAGGTATTCCCCTACTTATTCTTGAATTGATGTTAGGGCAGAAGTTTCAAAGTGGTGGTGTAGAAGCATTTAGGAAAATGAACAGAAGGTTTGAAGGGATTGGCGTGGCGTCGATTCTGACCAGTTTTATAATCGTTTCTTACTATGCTGTTGTTATGGCCTGGATGTTAGTATATTTCATTCGCTCTTTTGGCAGTCCCTTGCCGTGGATTGGAGATTCAAAAGGATATTTTTTCGGAGAAGTTTTGCAACTAAGCTCAAGTATTGACCATCTTGGGGGACTAAACTTATTGGTTTTCTTTTCATTGATATTTGTTTGGGTATGCATATATTTTTGTGTTTGGAAAGGTGTCAAGAGTGCCGAAAAAGTGGTAAGAGCAACGGCCCCTATACCTGTTATCATCCTCATTATCCTTTTTATTAGAGGCATAACTTTGGATGGGTCTTTGAAGGGGATCCTTTATTATGTAAGTCCAGATTTTACCCTCTTAGTACATAGCGAAATTTGGCTTGCAGCAGCTTCTCAAATATTTTTTACTTTGAGTCTTGCTGTTGGAGTGATGATTGCTTATGCCAGTTACAATAAGCCTAATCAAGATGTAAAAAAAGACGCTCTGATTATCGCTTTTTCCAATTCCTTCATTAGCCTTTTCGCGGGCTTAGTTGTATTTTCTATTTTGGGGTATATGACGACTGTTACGGGTACTTCGATTAGGGAAGTTGCGACCTCTGGGCCTGGTCTGGCTTTTGTAGTTTTTCCCGAGGCTCTTTCTGTAATGCCTGCACCCATATTTTTTTCGGTTCTCTTTTTTTTGATGCTTCTAACTTTGGGTATAGATAGCGCATTTTCCCTTATAGAATCTGTAAACACAGCTCTCAGCGATAGGTTCCCATCATTATCTAAACCGCGTATAGCCATGTTTGTTTGTACTTGGTCGTTCTGTTGCGGCATCATTTACTCAACAAATGCAGGTTTATATTTTTTAGACGTAATAGATCACTTTGTTGTGGAGTTTGGATTAGTTTTCTTAGGGCTACTTCAGTGCCTCGCTGTAGGTTGGGGCTATGGAGCAAATAAACTTCGTCTTGAGTTTAATGCAATGGGGAATTCTCAGCTGGGGATTTGGTGGACTTATGCTATAAAGTATGTAATTCCAATTACTTTAACAGTACTACTTGTGGAGCAATCTTTGGTGGAGGCATCGGCCAATTATGGAGGATTTCCAAGTTGGGCTATTGCCATGGCCATAGGTGTTACTGGCCTCCCATTTCTTTTTGTGTTGAAGTCATTACTTAAGCCGAAGAAAGACAGGCATTTAGGAGGGGCTTGATACAGAGGGGGTTGATTGTATTTTTTTTTAACTCTCGGTTCCTGTTATCTTATGTCTCAATGTAAAACAGTAGGTAGGTAAGTAATGGATGAAAGTTCGGACACAGGCAATCAGCCTAAAGAAACTCAAACGAAGAACCCTTCAAAAGGACGGAATCGTTTATTGATGAAGCTTTCAGCCTATCTTTTGCTGTTGTTTGTCGTTTTGGCAACTTTGCTTGCGGCATTACCTACGGCTCTTTCAACTTCAGGAGGAACGAAGTTACTTCTAGGAATGGCACAGAAGTGGGTTCCCGGAAAGTTGATTGTTGAGAACTTAAATCTAAGTTGGAATAAACCTATTAGCATACACGGTATTGAGTTTAAAGATGAAGATGGTGAACGGATATTATTTGTTGAAAAGGCATCCTTAGATTTGTCACTTTTTGAAGTTTTGAAACAGTTTCCAGATATGGGTACTTTAGAAGTCTCTGCTCCGTTCCTTAAGTTGTTACATGAGAAAGAAAATCAATTGCTGCTGACATCTTCCGAGGGCCTTGATTCAGAGAAAGGAGAGAGCCAGGATTCTGTAATATCTATTCAGTTTCCTTTTTTAGGGAGCGTCTCCATTTTGGATGGAACAATAGTGTTCTTCGAAGAGGGGGTGGAGCCTGTTAATGTAGAGGGTTTAAATCTAAGTCTGTCAATTCCGAGTTTCGATAAGGGCTTGCAAATTCGCTTTAGCGGAACGGCTCAACATGCTGCAGACCAGGGGAGCTTTCAAGCATTTGTATCTTTGAATGGCTTTGATGAAGAGGGGAACTTTTCTCTTGATAAGGGAGCGATTGTTTCGGGAGTTTTTCAAGAAGATGTAGCTTTAGATTTTAGTTTTAGCATGACCAAGCTTCCTGTGATGTTTCTTGATAAGCTTACAGAGGTACGTATACCTGAGCTCAAAGGTTTAATTAGTTCTATATTAGGTAAAGAGGCAGATATTTCCTGTAGGTCTTACCTACACTCAGAAGGGATGGAGCTTAACCTGTCAGTCCAGTCTCCATTACTACAGGGGCGAATGGCAGGCCATAGTGTTGGTAATCATTTTAGCGTGGTTGAAGGAGGAGCCTTCACCTTGCTTGTCAGTCCCGGTTTAGTGGATAAACTAAGATCCGTGACGGATATAAATCTGCCAGTCCAGCTTTTGAAAGAAACCGAATTAAAATTTACTTTTAAACGTTTTACGTTTCCCATGGAACTTACAGCAAAGAATTTTTCTGATTTGGACTTTGATGTAGGGCTTATTTTTTCTGATGTAGATTGTAAGCTATCAGATCAAGATGTAAGTGTTCATTTGAAGGAAGTAGAAGTTCGAAGTGACTCTCCCAAGAAAGTAAACGGAGTATCAAGTTCCATTCATGCTGTAGCACTGTATGAGGATCAAGCCTCTACTATTGACGGACAGGTATATTTTAGTGATTTTTTTGATGGGGAGCAAGGCTTTCAAATAGAGAAGGCAAGGGGAAGGTGGAAATGGAGTGTACAAGACGTTCCTACAAAACTGCTTGATCTGTTGGGTAATACGGAAGGGAAGCTTGAAAGCTATCTTGGTGAGAATATTTCGATAAGCTCTGAGGGATCATCGCGGCTTGAGCATAGCGAGATGGATTTCATTTTAGACTCAGATAATTTTTCGGCGACAAAATTTCACCTTTTTTGGGAAGGTGAGACCGGGAAATTTGGGGCTGGAGCAAAGGGCGGGTATTTAAAAGATTCTTCTGAGAGGGAACTTCTGCTGGGTGAGGATCTTTCTTTTCGCCTTAACGGCTGGTTGGATAAAAAGACTAAGGGGTTTACTTCTGGTGTTATTGCTATAAGTGGCGAAGCGAGTTCTGAAAGATTTGTTTTTAGATGGAGCGGAGAGATCCGTGACGGAAATGTCATTTCATCCTCGGCACCAGCTATTTTTGAGTATGATTTTCACCCTGACGCTTATCAGGTGATTTCGGAATACGGGAGTCCAAAGGTTTCATTGAATGAAATGGGGAAAGTCTTTGTGGAAATTCAACCTTTCGATCTGAACATGTCAAAGAATTGGATGGAAAGCTTGAAAGTAGAGGGCAGTCTTAAGGCAGATTTTCTTAAATGTTCTTTTCCAACGAATCCCCTGATTGGGGGAGTTGAGGTGAAGGATATAGCTTTACCTTGGGAAATTGATTTTCAAGCAGGTCGAGTAGCAGCCATCTTAGATGCTCAAATCTTTGGAGAAAGTCTGACTACGTCGGAGGAGGGGGGGGCGATTCACACAAGCGTAGAGTTGGCCAATGCTTTTTCTCAAGAGGATTTGTCTTTTGATATTTCACAGGTGGGTATAAATGCGGAGGTTTCTGCTGATGGAATTTCTCTAAAAGTTCAAGAGAGTCGAGAGGGCTTATCGATAGAGGAAGTTCACCTGTCAATGAACGGAGAGAAGCTTTCTGATGAAATCAGATTTAAGGGAAAAGGTAGAGGAGGATGGGACCAGCAGGGTACTGATCAGGAGATTTGGGAGTTTGTTAGTGAAGGACATTTTGAAAAGATTCTTGACTCGAAGGATAGTAGAGGAACTTTTACGACTGAGCTTACAGGTAAGTCCGTTCACTTAGAAATTGATAGTGAGCTTAAAAGAGGTGTGATCTTTTTGCGTCAGAATCTTAACGGGGAAGTGCAAATTTCACATGGTTTGGGAAGGTTTATTGCTCAAACACTGAATCCCTTGTTGATGACAGCTATAAGTTCGGAGAACGCGTTGCGTTTTGAGCTTGAAAGGGAAGGTTTTTCTTTGCCGATTAGCCCTTTTCGAGTGGCGGATATAGTGGTGGGAAATGCCTTTTTTGATCCAGGAAAAGTTGTATTAGAAAAAGGAGGCCCCCTGGATGGCGTCCTTCAGCTCTTGCGTTTGGACAAGTTGGGTAAAGCCGAGCAGTTTGATGTTTGGTTTACTCCTCTATATGTAAGCATGAATAATGGAGTTCTTACTTGCAAGCGTATGGATGCTTTGATCGACAATAGATTTCCTATCGCCGCTTGGGGAGATGTGAATATACTGAATGATGATGTAAATATGGTCGTAGGATTGACAGGAATTGCTTTGAAAAAGACATTAGGTATTAAAAATATAAACGAAGATTATCTTTTACAGCTTCCTCTGAAGGGGACATTGATTAAACCTCGCTTAGAGACGAGAAAAGCTGTGGCGAGTATTGGTTCTTTGATAGCGAAATCCGAAGGAGGAGAGGTTGGTTCGATCTTTGGGGGAATTCTTGGAATGATTGCGGAAAGGGGGAAAAGAACCCAAGTTCCCGATCCGACAACTGAGCCTCTTCCTTGGGAAGCATTAATGTCCAAAGAGCCTGTAAAAGAAGTTTCCGAATCAACTCCGGCTGAAGCAGAAGAGGTTGAAGTTGACCCGCGATTTCCTGAAATACTTCCTTTTGAGAAATTTTTTGGTAATTGATTTAGGTGGGGAGATATCATTTTAAGACTACATGACAATGAACAAGAAAAACCTTTAATAATCATAAGTAATTAATAATTAGCCAGATATGCTGTATATCTGCCCCATTTATTCTTTTTTTATTTAATGAAATATGGCTGAGTTTTAAGGACTTGTTGTTTTAAAAAAAATTTGGCATCATCCGACTTGTAATGAAGGGTGTTCTGAATACCTGAAACAGTAGTATT
This sequence comes from Chlamydiales bacterium, assembly GCA_047611865.1. Lineage (GTDB taxonomy): Bacteria > Chlamydiota > Chlamydiia > Chlamydiales > JBDQID01 > JBLFWS01. The sequence continues at coordinate 13,323 of JBLFWS010000017.1, read as the reverse complement.
TAGGGTTTGTCTTATGACTAGTCGCACAATGCTTGCAGTGTTGTCTGCAACGATGTTTTTGTTTATTTTACTAGGTTGTACCCCGAAGCAGAAGGGAACAAATTATGCTCGTCGGGCTTTTTTAGAGCAGGAGGCTCAAAAGAGGCATACTCCTACCATACCGCGACTTGATGAACCCGGAATTCACGATATCCTGGTAGATGTGGATGCTTATCGTAGTGAGGATTGGGAAAGACATCAGTATGAAAGTGTTGATCAGTGGTCTAGCCGGATGCAAAGACTTCTAGAAATCAATAGGGATGCGCTGGCCTTTTCAAATAAAGAACTGGCAGACCTTGAAAAGGTTGAAATAGAGACTGCTGCTCAAGTGTCAGACCTTGTGAAAAGAAATGATTCCCTTATCAGGCAGATCAGTAAACCCATGGATAAAGAATCACGAGAAAGAGACGATGAGGGGGCAATTCCTACTGCTGACTTTACAATTGATCTGATACGAAAAGGGGAAACGCTTTACTCTATTGCGATGAAGAATTATGAAACAGCGGCAATGGTCAAGGATATAGCGATATGGAACCAAGGCTGGATACGTCATCCTGATGAGGTATTAGCAGGGCTGGCCGTGGTGTTATTTCCTGAGGAAGCTAGAGAGAAACAAAGTGCTGTTGTTGATGAGTACCTGAAGAAGTTACGAAATATGAAGTAGGATATTGTCTTTTGAATAACCCTTATCAGAATAAGTAATGGCAAGTGATGACGAAATACAAGAAGGTGTAGAGGACGTCGAAGAAGACGAGAACTTCGATTCGCTTCGAGGGACTACAGTCTACGATGATGATCACACCATTCGTAATGCGCTTATTGGTGGAAGTACCTTTGTGGTGTTTGCACTGATGCTGACGTATTATTTAATCCGACAGTATACTCTTACTCCTGAGGATATTCTCCAGGATGATCTTAAAAAACCTCAGCGTGTTGTTGAAATGTTGGAGGATGCCTCCTTTCCAGTGAGGACTTCCACTGTTAAAAAACAAGAGCTTATGGATGCAGTCACTTTGGCTGTAAAGCTTGGGACCACGCCTCTTCGTTTAACTGCACACCCTCAAGCGCCTCATGTGCCTGAACGAGAGGAAGCTTTTATTGTTGCCCTAGAAGGCTTACAGCGACTGGAACTGGAGGGGTTTCTTGATTTTGATAAGCATGAGGATAGGCAATTTTATGACACAACTCTAACGCAGTTGGGTCGTCAGCGCTTACAATATTATGAACATGGTGTTTTGGAACGCATTCCTTTGATGCAAATAGCTTGGCTCCGTGAGGAGATTAAAGGAGAGCAAGAAAGGTCTGGATATCTCGATGAAAGACTTATTAAGAGCTTGACTGATAGGTTAGAAGCAGCAGAGGCAACAGAATCATTTACGATTGTCTCCCCAGCATACTTACTAGGCTTGTGGTACAGATTTTATAATGAAAAGAAGTTTGCCGAGCGTTGTTTTCAAATTGGACGTCAATATGTTGATGGATACAACATAGGATACCGGTATATACCGGGTAGAAAGCTCGATTTGATTTCGCCATTGTGGGATGCATATGCAGGCTGCCTTGAAGCTTTGGCTGAGGATGCGTTTGATAAAAAGAAATTTAGGCAGGCCAGGTCATACCTTATTCGTATTTTTGACACCCCGAGAGGGGTGAATGTCTCATATCTTGGCCGGGGTATGGCAGAACAGATTGCAGATACGAAAATAGAAATCAATAGACTGCATCGTGATACTGCACTTATTGAAAAAGTACTTGGGACAGTTTCAGGACTGCCCTCTTTTCCTTTTCTCCATTCTAATGATTCTATTATTGAGTGGAAAGAACTTCTGGAAGAAATTAGTGTAGGATATTCTGCTTCAGGGGTTTTGGCAACAGATTATGTCTGGGAAAGATTGGAAAGAGGTGTGCAGGAGCGAATCCAAAGGGAAAAGTCTATACGTTGGCTTACTTTACCTATTAAACAGCAGATAATGGGAGTATTTAACGAGCTGATAAAAGACCCAACTTTTTATCAAAGGGTTACTTTTGAAAATAGTCAGTTATCTGAAAAAGGACAGAGCCTATTACTGAAGAGTGAGACCGCGAGCCTCACCGCGAATGAATATATGTTTCTCAACAGAGATATTTTCGATTCGACCTTTACAAGAGGAATAGTAAACAAGTTTCTACTTAGTGACGGTACTCGCCTGAATAACGCTCTGGAGCTTTCACAGATCTCTTTGTTAATTCAACTTCGCCAGGAAGAGATAGATCGTACGGATACAGAGCCAAGACGGAGAAATGAGCTTCGAAAGGAAGTTAATGCGATTTTTAGTGGAGAGAAAGAGGCCACACTGTTTGATTTACAAACGATTTTGAAAGAAAAAGTAGGGTATCTGAAGCAGATTATAGATGATAATGAAAAAATATTTGACGAACAAAGAACATCTTTGTCAAATGTTCTGGGGGAAGTAAAGGAGTTAGAAGAAAGAGGAGGCGTGAATGTCAGCCGAATTATACAGCTTCATAAGCAGGAAGAGCTAGCGAGGAACAGGCAGCAAGAAGCTAAAATACGTATTAAACAGCTTAATGGAGATTTGGAAGGTGTAAATGCGCAGCTTGCAGATTTAAATAGCCCCTTCCGTGACAGGCTTGATCAATTTAAGATTCGCCTTACTCGCATGCTGGTGCGGCAAAATCAACTAAGAGACCGTAACCTGACTGAGAGAGGGCCTTTAATTAGTCAGATTGAAGAGCAGATAGAGTTGAGAGGACAGTATATGACTCTCCTTAATGGACTGAAAGAGAAGGGGCAGCACACCATTCTTCAGCAACTAGACCAAGAGAAAACAGAGGTTTTAGAACAAATCACTGAAGTAACGAAGAACTTGAGTTTACTTAGTGGTAATGCTCGTGAGAACTTGGAAATTGATCTAAAAGTGCTGAGAAAAAGAGAGCATGAGCTAGTCAAAGACTTTAACAAATTATATGATCCTCTTAGAACGGTTGTGGAGAGTATTTCTGCTCAAGAAGAGGAAATTTGGAAAACTGAAGAACTCTTGAAAGATACCCGCGAAGAGATTTCGAAGATAATTGGAAGAGATGATCAGATAGGGCTATTGGAAGAAAAAACTCGGAGAAGGGCTTCTCTATTATTAATGCAGCCTCAAGAAATATTAGATGGAGCGAACTATAGCCAGGAAATCATCATCCTAAATGCAGAAATATCGAAATTTCATGCGAGCCTTCAAGCTTTGTTGCAAACGGAAAAATTTGCTCAAACAACACTTGAGGCCTTTTATCCCTATGCAGGAGAGTACGCAACATTCTCATTGCGCGAAGGAGATCTGGCGAAATTAGAAGAGTATTTAGATCACCAGACGCACTTGATGGAAGAGTATGGCAATATATGGAAACAGCAGGTCATCAGAGATGACTTGTATCGAGAGCAGAGCGTCATACTTGAGAACATGAAGTTAATATCGACTCGTCTTGCGATTTCGAGTGAACTCTCTGAAGCTCAAATCAATGATTTGAGTCGCTACATGGAGAATATCTTACTTGCCCGCAAGGCCATGAGTCTAGGCAGTAGAGAGTTAAAGGCTTTGATTGGCAACGAAGACCTTAAGAAAGGAAAAAATCAACAGGCGATTGGAGGGCATTACCTAGATTCCCTGGAAGTGTTCCAGATGGAACAGGCCATGGGCTTCAACGTAACAGAATATCGTAGAGCCTTCGAAGAAAGGAAATTACTTCTAGCTGAGCTTCAGCCTGTATTAGGAAATAAGAAAAGACTTGAAGGCGACAAACTTGATGCTGTTCGAAGAAGGGATCAGGTAAGAGTGGATGTTATCTTACCAAAGATTCTTGAGCTAGAAAGAAATATTTCCATTCTTAGCCAGAGGGAGAACGAAATTAATGATAAGCTAAGGGGCTTGGCTGAAGAGTATTCGAGTAGAATGGAGAGGGTCGAGGATTATAGGGTAGAACTCCGGAATGGAATTGTTGGTGCAGCTGAGGGTCTTGGAGGCATTCACCGTTCTATGGTGGAAAACGATGAGCAATTGAATGGCCTCAGCAAAGAGATATTTTGGACTGCTAGTGAGTTTAGCAAGACTATAACTTCTTTGAGTGTCGGAGATTTAAAAGGTATTGATGAACTTATTCATCAACAGAAAATTCAGTTGGAAAGGTTGCATCAAGTTCATAATGTCAAATTGAGAGAAGATTCTTATAAAGCAAAATCCTTGTGGCTGATAGGGAAAAGTTTAGAAGAACAAAGTAGGCTGAAGGCTTTTGATGATTTGATCGTTTCGAATGAGCTTCCTCCTGAAATGCTTGAACAGGAAAGTCGCGTAGGTCAGTTGATAGTTAATGAGTTCAATCCCACTTTTGTCTACTCAGAAGAAATGTTTGGTCCTGAAGGAGAGTTAGCAGATGGGGGGAATGTTAATTTTGATACCTGGATTGATTTTCTCGAGGAGACGGCCCTAAATGTATTTCATGAAGAATTACCCAACTACGTGATCACCCGGACAGAGTCAGGGATGGGGGGAGGCAGTGAAGGTAATATGCGAGATAATAATGCGATTATAGCTAGATCTCGTTTTCTTTCTGGTGAAATCTATATGAAACGAGCCTTACGCTTTATCCGTAGTAGCAGAGCAGAAGTTAAGGCCAATGATCAAGCGAGGAAAGAACTCGATGCTGCTATGCGATCATTTTTGAGCTATTTAGATTTCGCAACTTCACTAAGTAGGGAATCCTCGTCTTTCAAGGATATCCTTACTGAAACAATGTTTGGCACGCAGGAGTTTCCTGTAAAGGTTCGCAAGCCCGTGAACTTGGTTGATCAAGCACGAATAAATCTTGGTGTTATAGCCTTTTTGAAGGGAGACTATCACGAATCTATTTTACATGATCGGCAGATCTTGACCGACATGGTAAAAGATTTGCCAGGGATAGAATTAGAAAATTCTGATTTACCTGTTGGACAGATAGACCCTATTTTACTTGAACAGTTTCAGTATGATCTGGGCGTTCACCCTCTGTACGCGTCACTTATGGCACACAATCCACATTCTCATGAGGTCCTCTATCGCTTGGGACGAAATTATAGTGCCTTGGCGAATGAAGCATACGAAGAAGAGATTAAAAATTCTTTGGTCGGCGGAGTGATTGAAGTACAAAAAGATCATGAGGCTATAGATGAATATACTTATAAGGCAATGGCCTATTTCTCACAGCTTATTTTGACGCAGTCGTATTCGCCATATCGTCGAGCAGCTACCCTTCAGAGAGGGCTCCTACGGAAGATGGTAGGGGATTATGAAAATGCGAGAAGGGATTTGGTAGCTGTTCTTGGAAGTCCTTATGATAGTAATGGTAGTTTAAATCATGAGGATATGACTGTTAAGGGAGATTTACCTGGAGAGTTGAACCCGGGATATTCCTATATAGCCTTTGAGCTAGGGAAACTGTATTTTGACAACCAAGATTACGAGGGTGCTGCGGATATCTTTCGTAGAGCTCAAGAGGGTGATCCAGGTAATACTTATGTGCTAAAGGCTCGAATTGCCTACGCGCAGGCTTTGATGAAAACCTCCAAGTGGTTAATAGCTGATTATTTTCTGAGCGAATTAGCTGAGGAGAAGGATCGGGTAATGTTAGAGAAAGAGCATTACTATCATGCAGACATTCTTGTTGATTTAGGCTTTGTTCGAAAGGAGTTGTTTAATTATGAGAATGCTTTGGGAATTTTTAGAGCAGTTTTCCGAGACTATGCCCCTGTAGAGCTTCTGGATTCAGAAGGGGAGCTTTCTTTGATGAATATTCGTGGGTTGGCCATTTTGGAAACGGATTATAGAGATTCTATCCGACCTCTTGCAATGAGTTGTTTACATTCGGCGGAAATTTATTTGACACAGAGAAAATATACTTCAGCTAAGAGCTATTTTAAAAAAGCCCAGAGTCTTTTCAGAATGATTCGCTGGCGTGAAGACCGTATTTTGAGAGAGTTGAATAAAAGAGAGTTTGAGATCTATCGGAAGAGCCATATTTTGCAGGCTGAATGGGGACATATTAAATCAGATATTCTTGATTTAGCCTTCAGTACTTTTGAAGGGTATCGTCGGTTGTTGGCAAGAGGGCTTGAACCAGGGCAGGAGTTTGACCCTGACGATGCTTTAGCTCGTATTGATAAAGTCATGCTGGAAGCGGGTGGCCAAAGGGAGAGTTACGTAGAGCTTCTCAAAGCAGTGGATGATTTATATGTTACCGAGCAAGAAAGATTGCCGGAGACGGTAGAGGGAGACCGGGTAAGGAATATCAGGAGTTGGGATAGGAAAATTGGTGGACAACAGGTTCGAGTTTACGATGCATTGGTCCGCGTTCGAGACTTTACGATCGTAAACGTTAACTTGTCTCCATTGAAATTTATGGGAGAGATTTTAAAGCAATTTACTCGTGAGGGTATCGAAGACTCAATGATCAATGAGTTTACCTTGGAGTTTGCAAAAGGTTTACAGTTAACTCCTGAAGATCGTAAAGACATGATTCCAATGAATAATAATATCGATAACCTTATGGAAATTGATAAGGCTACCGAACGTCTTGCCAACTTCGCTTATTCTTTAAAAAGATGGATTGAGCAACGCATGCGTGCTACAGGGATAGATGATGTATTTGTACCTGTTAGTGCTCAGGCAGAAATTCTTGAAGAGGTGGATCTTTATAGGGCCTCTTTACACTCTTTCTTAGATGATTTTGAAAATTACGGTAAACTAGTTGAAATTGCTCAGAAGCACTTGAATAGGGTAGAGCAGTTCCCAAACAGAATTCAATCACCAATAACTGTATGGCAGATCGTGGAGTTGGCATCAATGGGTGCTGATTTTAGAGAGGACTGGGCAAATTCTGAACAATTACATGAATATATATTGAGGCCAGATCAGGATCTTTTTTTCGCTCAGGCGGATGGTTCAGACAAAATTAGAGCAAAGTTGGCATATGCGAGAGCTTTATTTCAGGTGGGAAGAGAGCGTTTTAATGAGGTGGCTTTTATACAGGATGAAGTGTTGAAGAAGCTCGAGCAGAAAAAAACCCAAGATAAACTCGATATGGCTCGATCGATATTGGAAGAGCTTGTGGGACTCGAAGATGGTGATGGTATACAGATTACTGCACGAATTCGTGCAAAGGAATTGCTGAACGAGTTGAATACATTGTAAATCGGGGATGATTTGAAGTCCTTCAGGTGGGGTGGCGCATTTTGGCACTCCAGAGACCTAGTCTAGCGTGTGGGTGCCGAATGTGGAATAAAAGCTGTGAACAGATCTATGCCGGAAAGCAAGTCGAGGAGGAGCTGCCTAAGCTTCTTGAGAAGCAATGTGGGTTTTACAGAGTGATTCTCGAACTGGCGCGTAACGAGCATGAAAAATATACTACTCATAAGCCAATTAATGAAATTGTTCCTCTGATGAAGAAAAAGCAAATTTTACTTGCGTGTGTGGAGGAAATTGAAGAAAAGATACAACCTCTTAAGAAATCGTGGAAAGGGAGAGGGGGGCATTCGGTTCAAGAAGAAGAGTTTTATCAGGGCTTATTTGAGGGGATCGAAAATCTTTTAGCAGAGATAGTGACGATTGATAAGGCAAATGAGGCTATGCTAATGGCTTATATGGATGCTTTGCAGAAGAAGAAAGACAAGCTCTCTCAAAATAATTCAAGTTAAGCAGTTAGGGGGGGGGCTCTCCCTGCCCTCCCAGAATTTTTCACCATAGTCATATGTGAGCTGGTGACCTTTTGAGATGGGCTGGTTGACGAATAGAAGTTGGTGAAGGAGACCGTCATAATAGAAGGTCGAATTAAGGAGGTTCGGAGTACTGGAGTGGTTTATAAATCGTGTATGGTTTCCTGAAGATTTTGCATCGATATAGATAACTTTATTAGGGTCGGTGGTTTCGTTATAATAGTAAAGATAGTCATTCTCTTTCAATTTTTTTTGGCAAGAAACTGTTCCTACATATTCGCCTACAAATTCTCCCATTATTAGATCCCTGTTAGCAAAAAGCCCATAACCTATTTCATCACCCACCCATTGAATCACAAAGTCTTTCCAAATGGGGGCCGAAATGTTGGCTTTAATCCAATCAAGAGTTTCTGAATCCGGTGTCAAAATATGGTTTTTTGTTTCAATATAATGTTTTGCAATTTTTGCTGCTTTCTCTAGAGTTTTTGGGTCGTCAAATTTAAGTTGGGGGAGATATTCAAAGTTTATGAGCTGCTCGAATGCATTTTTTGTAAGAAATTTAATGTAAAAAGATCCCCTATCAAAAAAGGAAACCCAGGGTATTTCATCTTGTTTTAAATATTGGAGACAGTCTCTTCTTCCGAGGTTGAGGGCTAGATCTTTAGGAGTCCAGCCGTATCTATTTTTTATTTCCTGCTTGGCTCCATTTTTCACTAATAATTGTAGAGCTTCTACATCATCCTGAAGGATAAATTGGTGTAAGCGTGTGTTTCCATAATGATCTTGGAGGTTAATGTCCCTGCCACTTTTGATAAGGCGTTTAACAAGCTTGGAATAGATCATAGCATTTAAATTTTTATATTGTTTGTGTTCTGTTTTATCAAGAAAATTGTCGGCAGATTCTTATCTGAGCTTTAGCAATTTCAATTATATTTTTTTTAGTTTTTGGGCTAAAAAAAGGCTTTAAACTCGTTTGAAGCTCTAATTTTTCACATAGACTCAAGATGTCTGCCGATTTGTAAATCTTTGTGATCCGACTTGGGATCGTGTATTAAAAGCCGGCGGACGCCTGATCTTTCATATAGGCCAACAGAAATGGGCGTTGTTGCATAACTTAATACGTTTACAATCATTTATTTAACCACAGAGAGCAACGAGAACACAGAGAGATAGAAAAATGCATAAAGTCTCTCAGAATATGCTATCAACTGATCTGTGATTTTTTATTTTCTCTGTGCCCTCTGTGATCTCGGTGGTAAAATGTTAATCATAAGCCTCTTGTAGACTCACGTTTTATACAACAACGCCACAGAAATGTGGTTTTAGCCTGCTTTTGAATTGCCCATAATTCCCCTAAGCTCTTTCCTTTATAAGGAAGATAGGGTGTCCATTAGGCGTAAGCTTTGAATTTTTACTTAACCCAATTCTTGAAGTCATTTCGGTATAAAGACTGTTAAGTAGATGGGAAAATAAAAAAAGAGCACACTAATTTATCAATGCGATTGATTTGAAAAACCCCTGCTAAGTTGACAGATTAAGTCATAATTTGGGGGTAAAATTAAGGGCTGGAAATGAGATCGCTTATCGAACTTGGTTAAAAAAAAGTTTATGGTTTATTGAGGTATGACCTATAATGCGGCTGAGGTTGTGGCATTATTGTTTAGTGTAATTCTGAGTCATTAATAACCAGTATAATGGGTTGGTGTATGGCTTCTACCGGGTTGTCGCTTTTGCAAAAGGTGGCTAAGTCTGTTTCTGAGAGCACTACTAAAGAGGAAGGGATAGAGAACCTTACGAAAGCGTTCAACCTTTTCTCTCAAGAGACTACTCGTCTGGAGGCTGCCTATGAGAATTTACGGGCAAAGCTTCATACGGTTAATCTGGAACTAGAAGAGAGCAATCGTCGTTTGAATCAGAATTTTGTAGAGTTAGATAGTGTTACAAATTATCTGGATGGCATTTTAAGTCACATGCAGCAAGGAATCCTTTTTATGGGACTATCTGGTGATGTAACGACATTTAACGCTGCTGCTGAAGAAATTTTAGGGTACAAGAGAGAAAAAGTATTATTTTCTCAATTTTGGGATCATTTTGACGATAAGATTTTTGGCTTTTCTATGGGAAAAGCCATTGAGGAAAAGCTCAGTGATAAATCATTTTTTACTGCTCTCAGTAATGAGTATGGATCAAAAGATGTAGAGGTGACTTTGACGTTTGTTGGACAAGGGCCCGAGTTAAATCATGGTCTTATTGTTATGCTGCGGGATGTGACAGAGGTATTTCGCCTACAGCGGCTAGCTACGCGAAATAATCGATTGGAAGAGTTAGGGGAAATGGCTGCATCTGTCGCTCATGAAATACGCAATCCCTTGGGAGGTATTGAAGGGTTTGCTTCACTGCTTTGTAGAGATTTAGTTGATAGGCCTGAAAGTCAAAATATGGCCTCTCAAATTGTTGAGGGGACACGAGCATTGAACAATCTGGTGAGTAGGGTACTGGATTATTCTCGGCCTATCGACATGTATTATGAGCAGATAGACCTCGTTAGCTTCGTTGAAAAAAATAAAAAATTTATATTGATGGACCATTCGTTTCCTAAGAATGTGTCCTTAGTTCTTGAATCTGAGTGTGAGTCTTTGGAAGCGCACGTAGATCCAAATTTAATTAACTCTGTCTTATACAACTTGATTTTCAATGCAGCGCAGGCGTTGCCAGAAGGGGGAAGAGTTGTAATTTCACTAGAAGATGAAGGGCAGAATTTCGTATTAAAAGTTGCAGATACCGGAGTTGGAATTTCGGCGGAAAATCTAGAAAAGATTTTTTCGCCATTTTTTACCACAAAGCATAATGGGAACGGCTTTGGACTTTCAGAAGTCTACAAAGTAGTTCAGGCACATGACGGCACAATTGAAGTTAATTCCGAGCTTGACCAGGGAACGGCGTTTGTGATTAGGATACCCAAAGCGGTTAAAAGACCTGAAGGGGGCTGTGCATGGCAATAGAAAAAATTCTTATTGTGGATGATGAGATGCTCATTCGCAATTTCCTGGCTGAAGTTCTGAAAAGGAAACGGTACGAGGTTACTACCGCTGAGAATGGAAAGACGGCAATGGCTTTGTTGAAAGACAATTCCTATGACATGGTTATTACAGATATGAAAATGCCAGATATAACTGGAATTGAGGTATTACGAAAAGTTAAGGAGCAAAATCCCAGTACTATAGTCATTATCATTACGGCATATGGAAGCATTGAGAATGCTGTAGAGGCAATGAAGTTCGGAGCTTTTAATTATCTTATTAAACCTTTTTCTCCAGATTCCATTGAAGCTGTAATACATAAGGCACAAGAATATTTATCATTGGTAGAAGAAAATAGCTACTTACGACAGCAGGTTCAATCAGGAGGAGGAAATAGTCCTCATCGAGTAATTGGTGAAAGCGCTGTAATGAAGAAAATTCTGAGTGATGTGAAGAGAATTGCTTTGAGTAATGCCAGTGTGTTTATCAGCGGCGAGTCTGGGACTGGTAAAGAGGTGATCTCCGCTGCAATTCATCATAGTTCTCCACGAGCTCACGCTCCATTTATTCGAGTAAATTGTGCCGCAGTACCAGATACGTTGGTAGAATCTGAGTTTTTTGGCCATGAAAAGGGAGCATTTACGGGGGCCAACCTTAAGCGAAAGGGGCGATTTGAGTTAGCCGATGGCGGATCTCTTCTTTTGGATGAGATTACAGAGATACCCATAGGGCTTCAGGCAAAGTTATTACGCGTTATACAAGAGAGAGAATTTGAGCGCGTCGGTGGAGCCAAGGTAATACAGGTTGATACACGGCTTATTTCGACTTCTAACAGAAATATGAAAGAGGCAATAGATCAAAAGGTTTTCCGTGAAGATTTGTATTATCGACTGAATGTCGTGCCGATTTGTTTGCCGCCTTTAAGAGATAGACGGGAGGATGTAATCCTTCTTGCCGAATATTTTCTGGAAAAGATGTGTCTTGAAAATCATCAGCCGGTAAAGCACTTGAATGATTTTGCGAAAAAGAAACTGTTGGCATATCACTGGCCGGGTAACATTCGGGAGTTAGCTAATATTATTGAGAGGGCTGTTGTCTTAGATTTAGACAAGACTATAGATGGGGAGCATCTGTATATTGAGCCCTTTGAAAAGTTAGATACTGAACCTGTAGTCGAATTGAGTTCGAAAAAAGGCTTGTTTCTTTCTGGTCTAACACTTCGTGAAGTGGAAAAACGCTTAATTTTAGAGACTCTTGAAACACAAAGTAATAACAGAACAAGAACAGCTGAGATACTAGGCATAAGCATTCGTACGTTGAGAAATAAGCTTCATGAATACCGTGAGGCAAATAAAATTATCGGGTAGTGATCTTATGTTGGAAAGCAGAAAGAAAAATGAGCCTTTAATTATCTCCGTAGGTGGAGGTAAGGGCGGAGTGGGGAAGTCTATGGTCAGTAGTAATCTTGCTGTCCAATACGCTTTGGCTGGAATGAAGGTTGTCTTAATTGACTTGGATTTTGGGGCCGCAAATCTACATACGCTTTTTGGTATGCGGCAGCCTCCTCGTGGTTTAGGAGATTATTTTAGTACTCCACGTAGTAAATTGACGGACTATGTGGTGAAAACGGAGCTAGAGAGTTTATTGTTGATCCCTGGCAGTGGCTTTGTTCCGGAGCTTGCTAACTTGAAACATATGCAAAAGGTCAAATTGATAAATCAGATAAAAAAACTAAATGCGGATTTGGTTTTACTGGATTTAGGAGCAGGGAGTTCGAATAATGTAGTAGATTTTTTTGCGATGACCCAGGCCGGATTGGTTATCACAACACCTGAGCCGACTGCTATTGTGAATGCGTACGAGTTTTTAAAGAACGTTGTTTATAGAATACTATTCCGCATGTTCCGCAATCATAAGGGAATTACTGAGATTTTAAAGCTTTCAACGAATCGCAATAATCATCTGAATATATCGACTATTGCAGAACTCATTGATGCTGTTGCTCAGAAGAATGAGTGGATAGCAGATAATATTCGAGAAGTGTGTATGGACTTGGATTTCTATATCATTTTTAATCAGGCGAGAAAAACGAACGAAGCACATCTGGGTGTGAAATTGCGAGACATTTGTTCCAGACATTTGTGCTTGGATCTAAATTTTTCAGGTATCATATTTTATAATGAAGAAGTCCCGACGGCAGTATATAAAATGAGGCCAATTTCTCTTGCAGATCCAGAGTCTGTGACGACGAAAACGATTAAGCGTGTGGCTACTCAGACAATGAATCATATTATTAACAAAGCTATTGATGGCAGTAGGTTAGAGAATTTTGAGAAACAGCTCTCGCGGGTGATGACATATGCCAAAAAAGATTTTGAGCAAAATCTTTTAGTTCAGAAACGTTTCCAAAGAGAAATGTTAAAAGAGAGTGCGCCAAAAGGGGATGTGGTGAACTTCGACCCTAAGGACGAAGATTTCAAAAATAGATAGTCTTTCAGGGCTATGCTTATATTGTTTTAATTCACAGACTTTGTC
>JBLFWS010000016.1:0-34456 GCA_047611865.1 Chlamydiales bacterium | reverse complement strand
CATATTTTTGCCAGGACCATAGGCTCTGCATGCTACGCCCTAGATGAACTCAAAACAAATTTTCAAATATTACAGAAGGAATTAAGAACTGTAGGTAAAAAGGCACGCTACTCCTGCTTTGGGCTAGCAGCTTAAATCAGGATCTTTCTCTTCATAGATAAAACCCTAATCTTTATTACCCAATAATTTACAAGCTTGTTATTATAGCTTGAGCTAGTCAAACAAATAAGGAAGATGTCGTGACCTCCAGTAATACCACCGAAAGTAAACCTACAGACTTTATTCGAAATATTATCAACGAAGACTTACGCACCAACAAACACGGTGGTAAAGTCGTTACTCGCTTTCCCCCTGAACCCAATGGTTATCTTCATATTGGTCATGCCAAATCCATATGCCTCAATTTTGGTCTCGCAAAAGAATACAACGGTGCCTGCCACCTCCGTTTTGACGACACAGATCCTGTAAAAGAAGATACTGTCTACGTAGAATCCATAAAAGATGCCGTTCAATGGCTAGGCTTCAGCTGGGGAGAACATCTATATCATTCCTCAGACTACTTCGAAAAACTCTACGAATTGGCCATACAACTCATCAAAGACGGGAAAGCCTACGTTTGCAGTCAAAGCCTGGAAGAAATTAGAGAATACAGAGGAACCGTAACAGAAGCCGGGAGAAATAGCCCCTTCCGCAATCGCAGCGTAGAAGAAAACCTCGACCTTTTCTCAAGAATGAGAGCTCGTGAATTTAAAGATGGAGCACATGTACTCCGAGCCAAGATTGATATGGCCTCCGCCAACATGAAAATGCGCGACCCCTTGCTATATCGCATACGACACACCTCTCATCACATCACAGGTGACAAGTGGTGTATTTACCCTCTCTACGATTACACCCACTGCCTCTCAGACTCTTTTGAAGGTGTCACACACTCCATATGTACACTGGAATTTGAAAATAACAGAGAGTTATACGACTGGATTATCAATGAACTGGACATGCCCGAAAAGCCTAAGCAATACGAATTTGCCCGTCTGAATGTTAATTACACAATCATGAGCAAAAGAAAAATTCTTGATCTGGTAGAAGGCAATTATGTCGATGGTTGGGACGACCCCAGGATTCTTACTATTGCAGGGCTACGTCGAAGAGGTTATACTCCTGAGGCTATTAGAAACTTCTGCGCAAGCGTTGGCATCGCCAAAGCCAATAGTGTCGTAGACATGGCACAACTGGAATATACCATTCGTGATGACCTCAACTTCAAAGCACCACGAGTGTTAGCCGTCTTGAAACCGCTAAAAGTCGTTATCACTAATTTCCCCGAAAATAAAAGTCTGGAACTAAACGCCCCTTACTATCCTGAGGATGTCCCTAAAGAAGGATCCAGAAATCTTCCTTTTGGAAGAGAAATTTATATCGAAGAAGAAGATTTTGCAGAAAATCCTCCAAAAGGATTTTTCCGTCTCTCCCCGGGCAAAGAAGTACGACTTCGTTACTCTTATGTCATACGATGTGACGAAGCCATCAAAGATGAGAATGGACAAACTATCGAACTAAGATGTACCTATGACGAAGATACCCCTGTCGGTGAAAACCCCTCTGATGGTCGACGTATAAAAGGAACCATACAGTGGGTTTCCGCTGTACATGCCATCCCTGCTGAAGTTCGCTTATACGACCGCTTGTTCACCGTAGAGAACCCAGGAGTTGGTGAACACGAGGATTTCCTCTCTTATTTAAATCCACACTCTCTCGAAACCTATCCCAATGCCTTGATTGAGCCCAGTGTAAAGGGGACGCCCAAAGAAACTCACTTTCAATTCGAAAGACACGGATTCTTTGTGACAGATCTAAAAGATTCCTCTCCAGAAAAACTCGTGTTTAATCGCATTGTTCCTCTCAAAGACTCATGGGGCAAAAAGGCTATACCTAAAAAAGATGAGGAAATAAAAAGCCCTCCCCCCAAAAAACAGAATGTCAAAACTGTTGAAAAAGCTAATGCTGTTGAGCGACCTGATGTTAAGCTCTCAGAAAAGCAAGAAGCTATTTCCCTTCGATACCAAGATGAGCTCAACCTACCAAAAGATTACGCCGTCCTGCTAGCACAGGACAAACTCCTTTCGGGATATTTTGATTCAGCTGTTGAAAGCTACAACAATCCCAAAGGAATTGCCAACTGGTTAATCAATGAATTACTACGAGAGTTAAAAGACCATACGGAAGACACCCCTCCTGTCACTCCTGAAAACCTGGCTCAACTGGTAAAATGTATTGATGAAAAAACCATCTCCACAAAGATTGCCAAAGACGTTTTTAACGAAATGATTTCTTCAAAGAAATCCCCCAAAAGCATTATTGAGGAAAAGGGTCTTAAACAAATCAGTGGAGTAGAAGAGTTAGAACCAATTATTGATACTCTAATTGCTGAAAACCCCGATGTCGTAGAACAAATCAGAGCGGGACGTAGCAACCGTATTGGATTTTTTGTAGGACAGGTAATGAAAGTAACAGGTGGAAAAGCGAATCCCCAGCTAGTCAACCAATTACTGGCTAAAAAATTGAATTAAATAATTAGCGCGTTGGAGGTGATTTGTCTTCCTTTGTAACAGAGTCTCACCCACCTCTTGAAAAGACCTGCTCCTATATGCTGGAATATTACAGCAAGTCCGGAGAAGACGTCACTAAAGCAATGTGGATCAGCGCCGTTGGCTATAATAGAATCCCTCACATCATAATGTGTGAGGGAATTCCCATTCGATATTTTAGAGCGGTAAAACTTGGTACGTTGTTTAAAGTTATCGTCGCAGGCTCTATTCTAAATACTAAAGAAAAAAAAATCTTCGATAAATTTGTCTCAGAAGATTCTGCTGGTTTGCCAGAAAAAATGCCCAAAAGTTTCTATACAAATTTATCAAAACGAACCGGCCTTAATTTTTCTGACAATAATAAAATCCAGTTCTCCTCAAATGTTTACTCAGATCTATCCTGGAGCGAATATAAAGTTAGCTACTTTCAAACTAAGCTTCTCTCAACCTCCCAGGAACTCAGTAAGAGTTGCAACTACAGTTCTAGCCTTGAAAACAGCCATTTAAGTATTGATCAAAGAAGGTAAGTAGAAGAACTATCTTGAATTTCTATCGTTTGTTTTTAGATTCCCTTTGCACAGTCTTTAAATAATCTTTATGCCTCCTTTAATTTGAGTACGTAAAATCAATTTACAGAAGGAAGAGATGGTTGACATTCTACACCATCACAAAAGGTCATCTACATGTTTGGTATTCCATTTTCTGTGCCGAGTAGCTCCTCTGAGGACTATAGCACAAAAAAATGGGAGGAAAAAGACAAGAGTAATTCCGTTAATGATACGTATTTTCTCTCAAACATTTGGGAAACAATAAAAAATACCCCCTACCTTATATCAAAAACAAATCTATCAATTCATCTATGGAGTTTTTTCAGCATATTTGGACCTGTCATCCCCTGTTCCGCAAAATTTGAACCTTCCAAGCCCTATTTAATAAAAGATAAACCCTTTACGGAAGAGGTTCAACACATAGAAAAAAAGATACAAGACCTCTCCCTTCTCCCTACTGCTAAAGAAACAAAAAATGAAATTTATGATCTGACGCAGAAAATCCAATTGATGAAAGATCGTCTTCAGCTCAGAAAAGATCACGATAATGGCACTCCATCCAACAAAAAACAAATTGAAATTTTAAAAGAGAATCTTAGAAAGGCTGACTCTTTCATCTCTGATGAAAAAAAATCTCTCCACATTGCCAATGTAATATCTGAGTTAAGAGAAACTGAAAAAACTTATTTGGAAAATATTACGTGCCTTTCAAAGGTTCTCGAACAAGTAGAAGGGTCTGTTATGGCCTCTGCCCATCAATTAACAGCAAAAAGCAACCGCTATGCTTCTTGCCTCATATCCCCAAAAATGCGGCGCTTTAAAAAATCACTCATAGAAATAGATGATTTTTCGTTGAAGCTTAATAAAATAGTTTTTGCCTCCAAAAAACGCCTAGAACTAATCCAAAAAAACTCTTTTGAGGATATTTCAAAAGCTTATAACTTATTGCATAAAACAAGTGCTTCAGATCAAGCTGAATATAATATTGCCTATACTACATTCATAAACTTCGTCAATAAAATCGAAAATAACAGCCTAAAGAAAGGCTATAAAGAGGTGTTCAACAACTTCCATAACACACTTCCTGAAGGGAAAACGCTCCAATTCTATGCCTCTCAACCATTCCAAAGAGGGCCAAGACTTTTACTACTCGCAAAAGAAGCATTGAAGAAAGGCGATGAATCCTCACAAAAAGAGCATATGGAGCACTGGGTGAGAGACGCAAAATATTTCAACCGCCTCATCAACGATTTACTCGGACCACAGGGAGGGTAAAGCACCGCAGACCAGGATTTAAGAAAGGGTATCCCTGTTTAAAATCCTTAGAACTTCCACATGCCCATTTTCCTCGGCAAATCGAATGGCTTCATTGATATACAAAGGACTTGCCCCTTGATCTAGGAAATATTGAAGAACCTTAAGTTGAGTATTTGATGCTGCATATTTAAGAGCCCTCCCTAAATTTATACCAGTTATAGGACCTGACTGATAAATCATCCTTACAAGCTCAAGGTTTCCTCTTCTCGCGGCTAACTTTATAGCTTTCCCTCTGGCCTCTTCTAGAATCCCTCCCGATTCCAGGAATGCATAAGCTAAGACTGTAAAACCGGAACCAACGACATCCTCTAAATACTGTCCCTTCATAGAAGGGATTTGAAAAGCACAAAGATAATTACGGATCTGTTCACATCTAAGCAGTATACTATCCTCCCTGATAAGAGCTAAACGACATCCCCGTGCCCTCAAAGAGTCGTACTGTTCACAAAGTTCATGGGCAGCCTCCAAGTATACTCCAATGGGTCTATTGGCTATTGGGGAGGTTCTAAATAAATTTCTTAGCCCTTGCATCTGAGGATGCACATGCCCCGTGGTCTTTTCGAGATATTCGAGTACAAAATCATTCATCTTCTGAGATGTCTTAGACAAATCTCTCAGTCCTGAAAGGTCTAGATTATCTAAAAAAGATAGCTGCATCATATCCTTTGGGCCACAGCAACAGTCTTCCAAATTCATTAACTGTGAAAAAGGACGTTTTGAATCTATTGTCATAATACCCTCCCAAAAAAATCAGGCTATTAGTAGATATCCGGCCTACAATTTGCAATTATTTTATCTCCAAGAGCATTCATCGAAGCATTTATGTTAGCATTGACCTGCGTGACGATGCCATTAACAATTTGATTCACCAATCCCAAAGCCATTGGAGCTCCCTCAGTAAGCTCTTCTTCTATCCACCGCTTCAAATCCCTCTGTGTAGACTCAATAGCTCCAGTAGTACTTGACCCTATGACACCGTCAAAATGGCCTTGCATTCCGGACAAGTGCCCCTCTATACGGCTAGTTGCATACCATAAACCCAAAGCAATAGTTCCACAAACAGCTACAGTTGGCAAAGCTAGCTTAAGAACTTTTCGCTTGGTTTTCTTCCAGGATCCAATTTGTTCCTCACTTGGACAAGTTTCAGTCATAAGGCCCATCTCCTGATCAGGTAAATGAATATTTTGCAGACTATCTCCAGCAAAAGAACCTCTTATATCTAGCGTCATGGTATTCTCCGAGGGTTTTCTAGTTCGTAAATGGGCCCAAAATAGCAGATTAATGATTATGGTCAATCCCTCATCCTATTTACACGTCAAATTACTGCATTTCAACAACTTGTGTACCACCCCCTTAATGCTTCTTTGGATTTCTTTTTTCCAAAAAAAACGCCACAAGAAGTAAATATACTCTTACAAAACGTATCTGTAGCAAGCAAGGGAATACCCTTTCTCCCAACAAGTACAATTCCAGTGCTGTTCCACTTTTCAGAACAGATCATCTGCTTCCAATCTTTTCTCTCATCCTTAACTATCTCGTGACTCTGATTCACTCTTTCATTTTCAATCATAGCTCTCCCTGAATGGCAATACTCGCTTCAAGTTCGTCTGATAATCACAGCCTATAATTTATTGCAAATACCTAAAAATGGCCGACAGCAGCACAAGAGATTATCTTTTACCTTTGAATTAAAATTAAACTTAGCATTTCATACCCTCTACCGTAAGCGTCAAATCAACCCATCTTGACAGTATACCCATTATGGTTTGGCATTGGCGAAGCCTTCATGAGTCCGGAGGACGTCCGGTTAGAGCCTCGGTTGACTGAGCTTGCCAAGGAACCCGTGGACGTTTTATATCGGGAAAAGAACCCGCCAGGGCGATTGAAAGGTGAAACAAGCTTCAATCGCCCTCGTTCCTCGGGCTCTATATCTCCTAACTCCCACCACGGGTTCCCTCGCAAGCTCAGTCACCCGAGGCTCTAACCGGACGTCCTCCGGACTCATGAAGGCTTCGCCAATATCACATCCCATTCTTTAATATGGGTAACTGTCAAGATGGGTTGATTTGACGCTAACTCTCTACCTATATCTAATTATTTTTTCACACAAATGAAGGTATGAGCATGTTTTCATTTTTTAATTCGCCAATTAAGGCAGAAGATTGTCAAGATCCAGTCACTCATCAAATCATGAGTAACCCAGTCACTTTAGGATGCAATCACACATTTGATAGCGCTCACCTGCATGATCACGTAGATAAGGGAAACCTCCATTGCCCAATAGACAACAGATGGATTAATCCATGGGATATGAAATACAACTACAAAGTGGCAAAGAAAATTAAAAATTTCACCGAAAACAACCCACAAGCCTTTCAAGGGAATACCATCAAACCCCAAAACTCCAATCTCACTGACTTAAGATAGAAAATATACCAAAAAAATGGTGGAGACCCGAATGTAGTAATTCTAGAAGATGCTTACCCAAATGAACCTTATCCCAGAGGGGTTATCTTGGTAGAGAGCGTTGCCCCAAGAAGGTTCTACCAACTTGAGAGGGTAATGTTGGCAGAGGCTGTATGTTTAGGGTGCTGCCTCATCTGGTTCATACTATAAGCAAATATGCCGCAAGAACAGTCTCTTGCGGCATTTATTTTTACATGGATTCCTGCATCATCTTCATAGGACAATACTTTGGACCGCACATAGAGCAAAACTTTGCATTCTTTGCTCCATCGTGTGGTAAAGTTTCGTCATGGTATTTTTTAGCTGTATAGGGATCCAAAGAT
The DNA here is from genome assembly GCA_047611865.1 of Chlamydiales bacterium. GTDB lineage: Bacteria > Chlamydiota > Chlamydiia > Chlamydiales > JBDQID01 > JBLFWS01. The sequence goes on along the minus strand of JBLFWS010000016.1, from coordinate 27,214 downwards.
AAATTAAATTGGTCCTCCCAGCGAAAATCAAAGCGTGCCAAAGAAAGCATATCATCATGCTCCCTGGCTCCAGGCACTCCCTTTGCTACGTCAGCAGCATGGGCTGCAATTTTATAAGCAATCATGCCTTGCTTAACATCTTCTCTATTGGGAAGTCCCAAATGCTCTTTAGGAGTGACATAGCAAAGCATTGCACATCCGTACCAACCAATAGTAGCAGCTCCTATTGCACTGGTGATATGATCGTATCCAGGAGCTATGTCAGTTGTTAATGGACCAAGGGTGTAAAATGGTGCCTCAAAACAAACTTCAAGCTGCCGATCCATATTCTCTTTTAATAAATTTAGAGGTACATGGCCAGGCCCCTCTATCATAACCTGACAGTCATGATCCCAGGCTACTTGAGTTAGCTCTCCCAAGGTTTTCAATTCTGCAAACTGCGCTTCATCATTTGCATCAGCTAGACAACCTGGTCGCAAGCCATCTCCAAGAGAAAATGTAATATCGTATTTCCTTAAAATCTCACATATTTCGGGAAAGTGAGTATACAGAAAATTTTCCTTTTTATGGGAAGTACACCAGCTCCCCATAATCCCGCCTCCCCGAGAAACGATTCCAGTAATACGTTTTTTGGCGATAGGCAAATATTCCAAAAGAACACCCGCATGAATCGTAAAGTAATCCACACCTTGTTCCGCCTGCTCAATCAAGGTATCTCGATATGCTTCCCAAGTGAGCTGACGAGGATCTCCTCCCACACTCTCTAAAGCTTGATAAATAGGCACTGTACCAATGGGTACAGGTGAATTTCTTATTATCCACTCACGAGTTTCATGAATATGTTTTCCGGTAGACAAATCCATCACTGTATCTGCCCCCCATCTACATGCCCATACCATCTTTTCTACTTCCTCGCCAATAGAAGAAGAAATTGCTGAAGTACCAATATTGGCGTTGACCTTTGTTCTGAAGTTTCGACCAATAATCATAGGCTCCGCCTCGGGATGATTGATGTTGCTCGGGATGACCGCACGACCAAGCGCCACCTCCTGCCGCACAAACTCGGCAGTCATCTTTCTGGAAAGGCCCTCTCGAACAGCAATAAATTCCATTTCAGGCGTAATAACGCCCTTCCTTGCATAGTGCATTTGAGTTTTACCAGCACCAGAACTTTCCCTGTCTATAAGCCATTGAGATCTCAACTTTGGAAGCCCTTCTTCAAGCTTAATATCAATACCAGAGTCTGTGTATGGACCAGAAGTATCATAAAGGCAGAACTCCTGTGCCATGGAAGGTCTGGAAAAGGAAGGAGACAAACGAACTTTACGCATCGGGACCCGTAGATCCTTGAAAAGCTCTCCCCGAAAATAAACTTTTTCGGAATTAGGAAAGGGTTCTCGCGTAATGGGAAAAGAAGGTAAAGACTGAGCATTCTGAAGCATATAACAATTCTCCTCAAAAATTAGTGCATCACTAAAGGGGGAGAAAAAAATATAGAAGCTAAAATGCGGCTCTACATAATCACTTCCCTACGCTGGTATAAACCAGATCAGGTTCCAAGGGTCTAGCATTTGCTTTCTCAGCCTGACTTATTCAGGCTCCCCTAGTGATACTGCAGAATTTCTACCCGTTTTCACGAATAGAAATTCATTAATAAATGTTTAATTAGGCCCAGAAAGGCCTCTGAACTCCGGAACGTTATCAAAAAGAATTAATACTAAGCAATCGATTCTTTTGACTGTCTATACCGAAGTATACACAAACAACTTCAAGAAGCGGAATTTTGGGCCAGAGATTTTTTCGACTGATGGAGCCTGAAAATTTCGATTATACTTGTACAAGTAGGCGGAATTTTCAAGGTTCATCAAGCGGAGAAAGATCAGGCCAAAAACCGATTCTTGAAGTTGTTTGTGTATAAATTCAAAATTATTGAGGTTTGAGCCTTAAAAACAGCCATTTCGGGCAAATAAACAAAATGATTATTTACATTTTCTCCCTTTTGAAATATACTTTACTCCTTTATTAGCAATTACTTGGCGATTTTATGACAATAAGTAGCTACCCAACAATTTCAAACCCATCCTCTGAAACTCGGCTTACAAAAAGAGAAGATTGTCATCCCCACTCCGACTTAATCAAAAAAGTCGCCAAAACAGCTCTATTTGTAGCTTTGGGAGTCTTAAGTAGTTGTGTCGTTGGAAAACTGGCCTACACCGTAGCTATGAGTGCCGTCAAAAAAGTGGGTCCTCAAAAGGTGAAATCTCAAATGACAGGATCCTACAAATTCATTACGAAAAACCCACTCCTCTTTAAAGCTGTTGCATACATTGCTGCCGTAGAGGAAGAACTTATATTCCGGGGTTTATTACAAGACTTGATGAATGACTGCATCCCCAACGTCATCAAAAAAATGAACTGTAGTGATAAAACAGCAAAAACCATTAGCTCTGTGGTCATCCCAATACTAAACGGAACCCTTTTCGGCCTGGCACATGCTTTCAACTACACAAGTCTCACCGCAGCCATTCCCCAAGTTCTAGCTACAACAATTCTAGGTATTGGCTTATCTGCTCTTAAGCAATCCTCAGGATCGCTCGTGCCTCCCCTTGTAGCTCACCTCTGCTACAATCACATGGCAATAACCGGTGCTTTCGGAAGATAGAGGGTCCACCCTTTTATTTGATTTACAAGAAAAGATTACTAACAGACTCTCCATCATGAATACGGATAATAGCCTCAGCAAGAAGTGGAGCTACAGATATTTGAGTAATATTTGAAGGAACCTTTCCACGCAGAGGTATAGTGTCAGTAGTCACCAATTCAGTGATTATAGATTTTTCTATTCGCTCCAGTGCAGGACCGGAAAATACGGGGTGAGTGATCGCAGCAAAAACACGCCTTGCTCCTTGATCTTTCAGAAGCTGGGCTGCCTTTACCAAAGTGCCAGCTGTATCGCACATATCATCAACGATAATGGCATCAGCACCATTCACATCACCAACCAAGTTCATCTCCTTAACAGATCCGGCACCTGAACGTTGCTTGATGATCATGGCTATTTCACCCTCAACACCCTGCCTACTAAGAAGCTCACGGAACTTTTTCGCTCGCTCTACTCCACCAGCATCCGGTGATACTACAACAGTATTCTTCAAATCCACTTTAGAAAAGTAAGGTACAAGGGCAGCAGATGCATACAAATTATCAACAGGAACGTGATGAAAAAATCCCTGAATTTGCCCACAGTGAAGATCTACTGCTAAAACTCGGTCCGCACCTCCATTCTCCAAAAGCATTGCCACATCAGAAGCTGAAATGGGTACACGCGGGGTCGTTTTGCGATCCTGACGGGCATAACCGAAGTAAGGCATAACAACATTTACACTTTTAGCAGAGGCCCTCTTCAATGTCCTGATCAGAAGATAAAGCTCCATGACATTGTCATTAACACTATCCGTATCTGTGCTACAGGTTGATTGCAAAACAAACACATCTCGATTTCGGACGTTTTGTTTAATCTGTATATTGATTTCCCCATCATTATACTTTCCTATATCAGCCTCGCCCAAACTTATCCCAAGATGATCCGCAACAGCTTTTGCCAATTGAGAGTTTGAGCTACCAGAAAAAATAACTGGGCCACCCTCCGCCACCTCTCCAGTAAAAGCTGCTACTGGAGAAATAAGAGCTCCTAAGCCCAAGAGAAAAAAGAGAAAAAGCTTTGTAATATGTCTCATAACTTTCCTTTTTGTGATGTGATCTTCTTAAGAATTCAAATCTATTAAATTAAAGGACGGGACTCCAACTTTTTTTCTTCCTTCCAACTCAGGAATTTCAAGTAAAGAAACAAATTCTACGACCATCGCTTCGGCTTGAGAGATAATCTCAATAGCTGCCTTTGCAGATCCTCCCGTAGCTATAAGGTCATCAATGACCAGTACTCTCTGTTCCTTCACAAGAGAATTTTGAGAAAGTTCTATTGTATCTGTTCCATATTCTTTCTCATAACTCACTGTGTAAGTCTTACCAGGTAGCTTGCCAGGCTTTCGAACTGGAACAAAGGGAACATTCATTTTGTAAGCCAATGCCGCCCCAAGAATAAACCCCCTGGACTCCAATCCAACGATTGCCTCAATGTTTCTATGTTGATATCGCTTGGCAAGCAGGTCTATACATATCTGGAAAGCCTTGGGATCATTCATTACAGGAAAGAAATCCTTAAATTGAATACCGGGCTTTGGAAAATCTTCGTAGTTCTTTATCTTGCTTTTGATATATGCAAGATCGTCTGAGTAAAAGGTCTTGAAGATACTTTCAGCAAGAATATCTTTTCTGGAAATCCCACCAAATTCATCTCTCTTCTGCCAATCTTTGGGATCTATACTCGCATTTTCGCTAGCAATCACTTCTCCCACTGTAACGTCCAATCCTGTCTCGTCATTTGTTGGGGATAGATTTTCCGCCTTTTTGACATAAGTTTTAAGCACAGCTACTGAACCACTGAAGCCAACTTGTTCCTTTTCGTTTTTCACGTTCTTAATCAAAACTGCTGCCGTATCTTTCCACATGGTTTTTCCTTCATTTGTCCTTTCAGCTTCCAGAAAATTTTCAATGGACAAAATAAAATCCAAGCTTGATTCTTGTCCATAATTTGTATCATTCATTCTATTATAAACCCCCTGAAGACCTGACTCACGAGATATAGGCTGAGAGGCAATTCCAGAAGAACCAGGTTTAGAAACAATATGTATTTCTGAATCAGGAAAGATTTCTGTAAAAGCCATATATGCAGCTTCCACCTTAGTTTGAGATTCTGAAGTTAGCAAAATCGTTACGAGATCCTCTGCCATCACAGATGTTCCCGGAATGAAGGTACCAAGAGCAAAAAAGACTATCGAAAATAAAATATTCATATTCCACCTTTTTAAAAACGGACTAGGCTGCACAGATAGTGTCCAATTAACACTATCGATGAAAGCTCATATTCTGCATAATGCTAAAATAGAGTCAACAAGTATTAGTGTACTTTATACACTTTCATGCACCTCATAGAGAGAACGCCCTTATGACTGACCTCAAGAACAGAAGCTCCTACGCCATTTCAACCGACTGTGCAATCTTTGCTTATTCACAAGAAGAACTAAAAGTTGCCCTCATCCAAAGAAAAAACCTCCCTTATAAAGGAAAATGGGCCATCCCCGGAGGTTTCATCGAAGGCGACGAGACTCTTGAAGAAGGAGCTGCAAGAGAACTCTTCGAAGAAACTCACATTAAAGATGTCTACCTTGAACAATTTCACTGTTTCAGTGCCCCTAAAAGAGACCCTAGAGGACGAGTCATCACCGTCGCATTTTTTGCCCTCGTAAACCCCGATCACTACGAAATTTCAGCAAGTGCAGATGCCGAGAAAGTTCAATGGTGGGAAATACATAATCTCCCTCCCCTAGCCTTTGACCATCAGAAAATGATGGAGATGGCCCTTGAAAGCCTAAAAAAATCTATCACTCTAAATCCCATAGGATTTGAGCTGTTGCCAAAAGAATTTACCCTCTCTCAATTTCAGAAGCTTTACGAAATTCTCCTGGAAAAGAGTATCGACAAAAGAAACTTCCGAAAAAAAATCTCTCGCTTCAACTTTATAAAAGAAACAGGAAAAGTCACGGAAGGAGACAGACATCGCCCAGCTAAACTCTATTCATTCGACTCCAAAAAATATAAACGTTTCTCTAAAGAAGGCTTTTATTTTGACCTTTAAAACATTCTAGAGGCAGTATTCTGATTTTAAATTCAGTGGAAGCACCAAAAAATTCTACCTTGGATTCTTATGTCTCATTCAGACAAGTTAAAATCTCTACTTTTTCTCAATGCCTTGATGATTATTGGAATGTCCACAAGCATCTTCACTGGTCAGGTGAAACTCGAAATAGACCTCTGGGGTAATACTATTGTCTTTCCTGCTTCAAGCCTATTCTTTTCCTTCCTGACTTTCCCTGTTACAGATATCATTACAAACACTTTTGGACCCAAAGAAGCTAACAGAACTGTTTGCTTAGGATTCTGGAGTCAATTCCTGACAGTATGTATCATAAAAGTCTGTTTGATGATCTCACCTGAAAACTCCCCTCTAACACCCTTTGGAGCTGGAGGCCTTCTCGTATTCTTTGCTTCCTCCATCGCCTACTTTACCTCTCAATTTTGGGATGTATGGATGTTCGATTGGATCAAAAGAAGAGTCACTGGAGAAAAGCACCTATGGATTAGAAACAACGTTTCTACTATCACCAGCCAATTCATTAACTCCATAATATTTATCAGTATTGTATTTGGATCTGATGCTCTGGCTATTATGCTCCCCTCAACAATAATTCTTAAAGTGCTTCTGGCAACAATCGACACCCCTTTTGTGTACATCGGCTGCTATGTTCTAAAGAAAATGAACTTAGAGAGACTGCAAGCCTAGGTCGTGTATTAAAATTACAAATTTCCGCTTTTTTTATTTTTTGTGGCATTGGCGAAGCCTTCATGAGGAACGAAGTTCCGCCGCATCAATAGCCTAGTCCGAAGTGAGCCTTTGGCGAACGAAGGGCTAGGAAATGATAATTTATTAATTTGAGCTCTGAAAGTGCGACACAAAAACGTCACTAAGTATTTTTGTGTCACACTTTCAGTGCTTATCATTACGTGTGGGTTTATTCCTTGCCCTGCGTTCGCCAAGGGCTCACTGCGGACTAGGCTATTGGTGTAGCGGAACTTCGTTCCTCATGAAAGCTTTGCCTACGCCACAAAACAGCCAAGTGAGAGCGCTCCATTAACGGCTTGGATCGAGTATAAAATCAGACATCCCCTAATTTCAATACACGACCTAAGAGTAAATCCATAAAAGCAAAAAATTTCTTGATGAAGAATTGCTCGCAAAGTATTTTGCGTAAAATTGCTAATCCTACAAGGAACACAAGATTATGAGTATTAATCCTCAAGACATCAATAGCCCTAAAAACACCCCTCTTGTACCCCCACAAGGTGGTACACAAAATTCACCTCAAGCCCCGAGAGAAGTCTCTTTTTCCGGTAGAAGTTGGACATGGTTAGACAGAAACAAGTGGTCTATTGCATCAGTTGTATTAAATGTTGCCACTGCCACCTTTGCGTTCTTAAAAGATGAGAGCCAAGGCAGAAACTCCGCAACAAATATTGGCTTGACAGTAGCGGAAACTGTCACGATTCTACTAGCCTTGGCTCTGAAAGAAAAAAACATTCAAGTTGTTCGCCATGACATCTCCTCAGACGTACAACAAATTGCTTCGCATACATCTCCAGATGACCCTGCTTTAAGCAGTCTGGCCCAAAATGGGAAAAGAGGAATTTTGGAAATCGAAAACTTAGGCTTGGTCACCGGAGCCATGAGCGTTGGTGGTTCTCTTTTATCCCACGTCGAAGGAATGGGCAATATCCCCAAAATTCTCACCACCACTGGCGTCTTACTTACCAGCCTTTTCTACGGAGGAGGTAACCTCATGTTAGAAAACAAACTGGGTTCAGCAGATAACAGCAGGAGAGGTGCTGCCATTGCTGATATCAAAAAAATCCTTCTGGAAGCACTCGGCAAACTACTTCAAGAAGTCATCAACTACGAAATCAAAAAAGTGGAAGACAGCCAAACAGGACAAGCCGATCCCGCTTCAGTTCCAGCAAGCCTAGGAGTCGTCGAAGATGATGTCCTTAGTGAACTAGAGGACAGCATTAAAGCTATCGCAGAAAAAGCTATTACAGAAGAAGACATTCTAAGTACTAAAATACGGAGAGAAAACGAAGGGTTTTCTATCTTTGGACCTCCAGGAGGGAAAATTGAACGCTTAAAAGAGCTAATAGAAAATGTCCAAAAGACCCGTGGAGAAATTAGCAGAGAACAAAACCCTGAAATAAGAAGCCGTCTGGCATGTGAACTTATGGATCTCGTAAATCAATTCCAAAGCGATTTTCAGCTTAAAATTGCATAAGGTCTAGGTCGTGTATTAAAATTAGGGGATGTCTGATTTTGAGAGCATTTTGTTTTGATTTGGGATTGGTCATAACTCTCCATACTTAGACAAGTAGGTGAGTTATGACCGATCCCAAAGCAGGGAGAAAGGCTCCAAAAGCAGCGTTTCGTAATTTTAATACACGACCTAAACTGCCAAGCAGCAATAGAGGCTTCGCGGTTTATTTGGAAAACTCACTTTGAATTTAAACTCTTTCTTAGTTCATCCAAAGAACCCCGTACTTCCAGGGTTAATTCATGATTCTCCCCGAAGACGTTTTCTCGAATCATCAAGGATCTTTTAAAATAAGGCTCGGATTTTTCCATGTCTCCCTGATCTCGATAAACTGTAGCAAGGCCTGTGAGACTCAGAGCAACAAAAGGGTGCTCTTTGCCCAAAGATTTTTCCCATATAGAAAGTGCTTTGATATAATGAGCCTCAGCTTCGTCATATCGCTGCTGACCGAGATAAGACATTGCTAAACCATTTTGACTAGAGGCTACATCAGGATGCTTAGGACTCAGAGCGCCTTTTCTAATATTCAAAGCCCTTTTAAACAAAGGCTCTGCTTCCTTGTAACGCTTTTAATCATTATACAAAAAATCCAGGTTATCAATACCCGTTGCAACATGTGGATGACTAGGCCCTAAGACCCCTTCAAAAATTTTCATTGCTCGATCATAATACTTTTCTGCATCACTATATTTCCCCCAATCGTGATACATGAACGCTAAGTTATTAAAATTTGAAGCTAGTTGTAAATCGTCAGGCTTTAAATTCTTTTCGTTAATCAACAAGGCTCTCAATAAGAGCTCTTCAGCCTCACCGTAGCGTGCCTCCTTGTTAAATTACATCGCCAGACTATTAAGGTTCTCAGCAACCTGCTGATCATCCTGCCCCAACTCTCTCTCTAATATATCCTGAGCTTGCTTATAAAGAGCCTCCGCTTTTTCCAGATAACCTTGATTTAGAGCTAAGACTGCCTGATTTTTGAGATTTCCGGCCCGACTAATTTCTTCGGCATTTGAGCTTGTCCCAGGAATAAAATTCAGTCCAAACACAAGAACACTCACACACAATATCGATAAGACAGCTCTATACATCATCCAAATCTTCTCCGATTTTATGAACCTATCCGAGAATTAATTATTTCGGGATTTGGCTAGGTTTTTAATGAGCTTATAAATAAGGACTTGCAAATTCATTATTTTGTTTTGTAAAGACTTTTTACTTAGATGAGTTTTGACCGCTTACAACAACAGCTACAGTTAATAGTACTGCTAAGGCCAGATAACAACACTTATCCAGGATCTTACCTCCACCACGTGTCCCCGCTTGCCCTCTTGCAGTTCTACGTGGTCGAGCCACGGAAATGGAAGGTAAGCCCCTTTCAAACCTTGTAGCGGCTACTCTCCTTACATTCCTTTCTTCAAAAGATCTTCCGAATCCTGACTCCAGGTCGTAAGGAGTGGTCCATCTTCCATAAGCATTTGCTTGCAAATTCCTTTCTGGAGACCTTGCTAAACACCCTAGCCCAGGAAAGTGAGGATGCACTCTTGCATCAACGGAATATCTATTTACATACATTGATAAGCCTCAATATATCGTTTTTTGGTGGAAAGGAGGGAGGAATAAAAATCATGAAACCCTAAAATCCTATTACTCCGGGAAAAGGAAGCATTTGATGTATTGGAGAATTCTTTGCTCTCAGGGCATCAAATATTCTTTCAACGACTAAAGACTTGTATTTCTTAGAATCCAGATCAACTTCCACCACAAGCCATTTTACCCTCGAAACAGCCAATTTTTCCATCTCGGTAAATGCCTGGAGTAAGTCAAGTCCTTTCATTTGACTAAGCTTAGTCTGAAAATTATCGATAGACCAGGCAGCAACTCTTTGAGCGGAGGGTAAATGTCTATTTAGTTCATTAAGGAAACGAACGATTTCTCTCCCTTCCAAAAGAATCGCTATGTGACTCGCTTTGTGAAAAGAAGAATTTACATCTCCAAACCTAACCCTCTCAGGGAGGCTCATGAATTCAAATGATGTCATCACCTTTATATCATCAGGTAACGATTCAAGGTTTCCATTTTTATTCTCAATCATGGTTTTTCTCAACTCTTAAGCGCCCCCTACGATGAACTTTTGTCCAAAGATCATTCATCACATGAATAGCATGTAGGACTTCTTTTGAATGCAGGGAATTTAATAAACTCTGTATCTTGCTCGAGGTAAACTCATTCATCCTCCGACAAATTTCATTTCTACTGTCGACATACTGAATAAATTTAAAAATCCCTCTTCCTTCCTTCCGGACGAGTTCTGCTATCCAGCGATCTGACCCAGAGCTAGTTGCCCCTAAATTCCCCTTGTCTGGGAGAGTCAAAAAAGAAGCGACTTCATGAAACATTTCTTTTGGAATACTAGAAAGTGGTGAATCTGAATACATTATAGTACTAAAATTAAAGATCCTGAAAATACGATAACTAGTATTATATACAAGGCCATAATTATAGTAAATACTTAGAAAGTATTGTATGTTTTTGTAAACTCCAACAGGATTCTACAAATGAAAATTAAATATTTGATACAGAATATTTAATAATTGAAATTTTAGAAATAGCCTTTTATTAACGAAAATAAATTTAAAAAATCTCTTTTTTAAGGTCGTTAACATTTTCGCTAATTTCATTTATCATTTTATAAACCCCGCCAAGCTTATGGGGATAAGTTGCAAGGGCTATCCCATCCAAATAAACGTCTTCCTCCACCCCACTATCTTCAGAATTCCCACAAGTTCCTAAATCTTCCTCAGAAGGTCTTATATTGATCAGTTCCCTATTTTCCAGCACTTCCTTCACTCGACCTTTCAAGTTATTCACTTCTGACTTGACCTGCTCAGCTTCTAAAAAAAATGCAGTGACGGCGGCTCTTATTTCTTGCTTGTTCTCATTATCTTCATTTCCTGCAACAGCGTTAGCTCCTGCTTTTTCAACAAGTAAGGCTTCTTCTTTTTTTAGTAAGTCCCACCCCTTTTTAAACAAATCTTCACAGCGAAGATGAAAAAGGGAAACTTCATTGTACGTTACAGGGCTGGCACCAATCATAAGATCCTCTTGTTAAAAAGTTTACTTTTCAGTTTTTTTTGTAGTAATAGAGGCTATATAGTTACTTCTCATGTTTTTTAGAAGGAGAAAAATGCCCAAATAAATTCAGAAAGCTTTACCCAGAGGATCCAACTGAAAAAAAACACTGTTACCAGCAAAGCCCCTTTGGCCCATCTCCCGTTAGTAAAATCTTTTCCTAGCAAAGAAGACTTAGCATTTAGTGCCAAAAGAGTCATAGCCAACAGTGGCATAAAAAAAGCTCCCACCACAGCATATATTTTCTGCACTTCTCTGAAATCATAAAAAAGTCCAAGCATTGGTATAAATGCTAAAGCAAAAAGATAGCCTCTATAGGGTTTACTACTTGTATTGACTTTTCGAGCAAGTACAACTTCCACGTTGGAATCATTAGTTAAAACCTGCTGATAAAAATCCGCAAAAATGTACGGGACAGATTGCCATACCCCTAACAAACTGCTAAAGACAGTTCCCCAAGCACCAATAAGAAAAGTCCACCTACCAAAACTCCCTAAAGGCTTTTCCAAATGGTCTGCTAAATTAACAAGTAACTTGGCTCCACCTTTACCTTCAATATCCACGCCGCTGGCAATGATGATCATTGCCATCCCAAAAACGGCTATCATTATGTATGCCACTGCCAGATCAATACGACATGTCTGTAAATATTCAACACCTTCCCGGTTCTCCTCACGAATCCAATAACCATAACAAAGAATCGTGAGGGTTCCTCCCACTCCTCCCATCAAAGCTATCGTCCAGGTAAGGCCCTCGCTTGATAAATCCCATGGTTGAGGGATAAGTCCCTGAGCAAGTTCTCCAAAACCCGGCCAAAGGAAGGCTGCCGTAGTTAGAACACTAAGAAACATAACACTGATACAAAAGCTCATGATTTTCTCGAACAGCTTAAAGCCCCCAAACAAAACCAGACCTAAACCCAAAAGACTATGCCCCACCCCATAAACAATTTTGTCAATATTTGGATCTTCATAAAGCGGATATATGGCATGAGAGGTCACTCCACATGCACCCATTAGTGCTGCCCCAACGAAAAAGCTCCAAATAAGCAGGTAGGGAAGAAAAAAGACTGAAATAATCTTACCATACTCGGCAATAGCCCCTTCCAGTAAAGTAAAGCCGCTAGCTAACTGCCACCTGGCCAAGCCTTCATTAAGAACAAATTTCAATAAAGCCCCAAGAACAACGGCCCAAAGTATTGAGGTCCCAAGAAGATTTCCGGTAAAAGAAGCCGTAGCTAAATCACCAGCACCGACTCCTGTAGCCGCAACAAGTATCCCTGGCAAAATAATTTTAACAGGAACAAAATTGAAAAACCTCTTCATACTCACCTGCATTTCGCTTAGATAAAAAAGTTTAGTGTAGCAAAAAATTAGTATAATCCTAGTATATGCATTTTTACAAATGTCTAAAATGAGAGGTTGTCTTTATGGTTTTCGACACTAACATTAATTCCCTAACTTCAGACAGCATATACAAGATATTAGAAGACATGGAACCGGCCGACGTAGTTTCTTTAGCCATGTCCGATAGAACTAACAATGCTTTTTCCAAAGCTTTTGAATACCTCTCAGAAACTTCAGAATCTCTCCAAAAAGACCTCCGTACAATTCTAAAAGAAATGAATATTCTTTCACCCAATAGATCGTATTCAATCCAGTCTATTTTCGATGAAGCCATGAAAATGGAATCTCAATTTAAGAAATATTTTCCTGAGTTGGCTTTCACGGGTAATTTAAGTCAAAGATGCCGACAAATTCATGAAAAAATCCCCCAGATAAACAACATCAGAACATACTCCATCTTCAGAAAGGCAGCTGCAAGTGGTGAGATACAAAGCGTAAAGAGAATACTCCAAGAAAGCTTTCTTGAGGATAAGCTGAAATCCCGTGGCCTTTATGCCGCATCGAATAGAGGTCATCTAGATGTTGTTGTGAGAATTCTTGAAGACCAGGAGTTCTTTACCTTCCAGTAATCTGTGCCATCAAGACTTCCATACCCTACCAGCAAAACTCCATGATCTAGCTTATCACCACAAGCTGCAGTAAGAACTCCATCTGAATAAAACTGAAATACTGTCTTATCTGCTTCTATAGCTACAGAAACAGGGCCTTTTGCCACAGCTTCCATCATAGCTCGGTCGTTGTTGGCAGGAACATCTATGATACCTACGATATCCTTAGGGTGGATAGCTGGAGTGCATTCGTCAGCCTTACACTTCCCAACTTCCGCTGTATAGGGATATCCTTCCTCACTACAAAGACCGTTCTTCTCAACGTAGGTGAATACATTGTCCATAAGGCCTCCATCACAGCCCATATTGCCTTCTTTACGAGAACAATCCACAATCTGCTGTTCAGATAGTAATAACAATTTCCCTGTCGCAATTTCATATCTGCCCTCCATTGCTCCAGTGGCGGAAAAAGAATAACAGGACCCGCACTTTGCCTGATTTTTCACGTTAGTAACAGCACCCAAATGAGACCAATCCACAGACTTTGGTAATTCTTCATTGCTAATTACGTGAAAACCTAAATGATGCTCGCCCACTTTCGATGCCGTAGCAGCAGAATATCCAAATTTTGAACCCTTAAATTCCCCAAATGACAAATCAGCAAATTCATTTACAGCCAGTTTATAATCAATATTTGGTTCTTGATTATGCTTGTGGATAAACATTAGGTTTTCACGGAAAATATTAAAGCGTTGAGTTTCCTCGGCCTTATCTTCATATGACTTTTGATAATCAAGTTTAAATTAGCTGAACTGTTTTTGAATTTTTGGATCCGTAAGACAACTAGAGTCATCAGAAGATGCCGCTGAACTACCTGGGAGCAAGCTTCCTATATGATAAATAACGGAACTAGGGATATCAAAGATACTTATCCTTAACCTCTGTGTTGGTGTTTCGAGTGATAATCGTTACAACGATTAACATAAAAAAACATTATCGAAGAGTCTATACTGTGTTCACAGATTTACTATCTAGCCTTTTTACTTATTTCTATCGTTTTACAACACCTTGGATGTCTACATTACTCCGTTTCTTATAAACAAAAGCCATCTCTATACACAAGCAACTTCAAGAATCTGATTTTTGGGCCTGAGATTTTTTCAACTAAAGGAGCCTGAAAATTCCAGTTATACTTGGACAAGTAGGTGGAATTTTCAGGCTTCGTTAGGTGGAAAAAGATTGGGCCAAAAACCGATTCTTGAAGTTGTTTGTGTATAAACATCACTCAAACTCGATTTCCAACTATACACACCTGAAAATAAAACAAAGTCCAATTAAGAAGTTTTCAAATTCAGGTCTCAGGCCGAATTCCGGGCAGCATTTAAGATGGCTGCAACAGAACGTCGGATGAGCTTTTTATACGTCTCTGAGTCTTCACTCCCTTCTCTAACTTGTATCAAGCCATACTGCTGAATAACAGTCAGGGGTAAGATAAGTGATTCTCTTAGCTCAACAGACTTTCTTACAATACGGTCGTGATCAGAAATTTCCTCTTCCCCAGATATTTCTTCCAAAGCCTTTCTACAAATTTGAGCTTCATTTTTAAGCTTCATCCAAAAATCTTTAAAACGTGCGTCTTTCGCAAGATGTTGCGTCAAAGAGAACTTTGTTTTACTTAGACTTTGCCTGCAGTTATTTAAAAGGGTTCGAAAAAACAGGGACTTTTTATAGAGATTTTTCAGCTGTTCACTCTTCCCATTCTCAAAAGCATGAGAAAATGCTGTTCCCAATCCATAATATCCCGGTACATTTTGCTTAATTTGACTCCAGCTACCTACAAAAGGTATCGCACGTAAGCTCTCAAATGAAAATTCTTCATTCTGCGTCCTTGAGACAGGACGACTCGCGATATTTAGTTCTCCAAAATAAGGCAACGGGCTGATTTCTTGAAGGTAGGGAACAAAAAGCGGGTCGTTCTTTAAATCATGATAAGAGTCCCTGCTAAGTTCGGAAAGTTCCATTAGCATTTCCTCATCCGCTTTACTCATATCCTCCTCCAGATCATCCCTAAATAATTTAGGGTGCAGGCCCGCTGAAAGAAGCTGCTCAATGTTAAAAGAAGCCGATTCTTCTGTAGCAAACTTCGTTGTAATAGTTTGGCCTTGTATAGTTAGGTGGATATCAGAGGGTATTTTCTCCATTGCACGATAAAACTTATGAGTGTCTCCTCCTCCACGAGCCGGAGGACCACCCCTACCGTCAAAAAAAGTAATCTTAACACCCAATTCTTCAGAGAGCTTCGATAGGGCATGACGGCATTCGAAAATGCCCCAATTTGCTTTTAGATAACCCCCGTCCTTAGTTCCATCAGAAAATCCCAGCATTACCGTTTGACAATTTCCGCGACGTCGTAAGTGTTCTCGATATATGGGATGCTTATAAAGCTCCCTCATAATACTCTGAGAATTCTTCAAATCCTCTGTACTTTCAAAAAGGGGAACGATGTCGATAGTCATCTCATCCCAATTCCATCCACTCAAATGAGAACAACCCAGTACATTCAATACATCAAGATAAGACTGGGTGTTACTAATGATATAGCGATGGATAGCTTTCTCTCCAAAAAGAGCCTGATAATCCCTTATCACACGAAAACTCTTTAGAGTTTCTTCGAAAACTGGATCCATTCCCTCAGTATGACTTAGTAAGTTCTTCTTCTCGAATAAGGGAATAAGATCTTCTTCGGTATTTATACCAAAACTCCCCAAAAGATCCCGATGAACGGATGCGTTCTGACGTACATCGAGATGAGCAAAATGAAAGCCAAAGGACTCAACAATGGTGATGAAATCATCAAGCTTTCCCACAAACAATCCCAGATGCTGGGTAACGATAGCCTCTCTCAAAGAGAATAAATCCTGCAATAGACTATCACTGTTTTCATAAACTCCCTCTCCGGAGGAATCCTTCATAGTCAGCTTCAAGCGTTGATAAATCCCTTCAAGCTGATCCGAAATATTATGAAAAGTTAATCTTTGCGAAAGAAGTTCTAGCTCCTTCAAATATAGCTCCAGGATTGCTCTCCTTAAGTTTAGGAGAACCGCTGCGGTAACATCCGCTGTTACAAAAGGATTGCCGTCGCGATCACCACCTGGCCAAAACCCCATCTCTACTAGAGGCTGGGTAAACCCACTTCCTAAAACACTTTTAATTTTCTTTCTAATTGGGGGTATGACTTTATATATCACCTCTTTCAAAATCCAAATTAGACTATTGGCTTCATCAAGAGGTGTAGGGCTTCTCACCCTCTGAAAAGGGGTTTTCCCTAACTGCAACAAAAGGTCATTGACCATTTCAAGGTCATTATCTGCAATAGCTTGAGTTAGATCTCTTAAAATTCCTAAAACGGCAATAGGGTAAAACTGTGTCGGGTGAGCAGTTAGAACGACACGAATAGAGGTATCATCAATATGCTTTAAGAGTAGGTCTTGCTTTCCTTCATTTTCCAATCGGGATAATAGATGATGCAAGGTCCCCTCGCCTTTCATATCCATAAAGTGAGTAAAAGATGCATCTTCCAAAGCATCAAAAAGTAATACCTGCCTCTCAATATACTGAACAAAAGAAAAAAGATAATGAAGATCCTCTGAACGAGAAACTTTGAGTACATTTCGGAAAAAGGAGTCTACAGCTAATTTGGAATTTACCCCATCCTCTATACACTGCTTCAGGTGCGTGGCAAAATATGGCAGCTTGTCTCCTGTATCCCGAACTCTTTCAAAAGGAAGAGCTAAAAATAAGGAATTAAATCGTTCATAATCACAAACGACTCTCTGATGAAACTCTCTCTCTCTTTTTGTTCCTGCGCTAACATTCGACAACACTGTTCCCACCTTTCGTTTCTCATTTCACAAAACGAGGACAGTCTATCCTTTCAAAGTCTGTATGTAAAGAGTAATGACTTCTGTCTCGAATGCACTTTATCGTGGGAAGGCACAAAAGTTAGGAGCTAAGATTTTAAAGAAAGTGCGCCACAAGCCCAATCAAGCCACCAAATACTCCACCCCAAACAACCAGCCAGCCAAGATGACTTCTAATCATTTTCTGGATGATTTCTTTGACCATTTGTGGTGTCAGCTCATCAAGTCTCTTTTGAACGATTTCATCAACAGTCGATTTCAAGCTAGGAAGATCCAAAGTACCACTAATACTCTTCTTGACTTCTTCTTGAAACGATGGCCGCTCGCTTAGCTCAACAAGAGCTCCCTTCATCTTTGTAATAAAAGGTAGTTTAACTGGTAGTAGAGCTTTATTTCCTCCAAACATAGCAAGCATTCCGCCCAAAGTAGATTCTTGAATGGCTGCCAATAGATTTTCAAATATAAACTCATAATCTAATGATTCCACAAGTTTATGAAAGTCTACTTTCGCTTTTCCGTTTCCCTGAGAGGATTGAAAAAATTTCTCCATATTCTCGGGAGAAAAAAACTGAAGCATAATGAGCGATCTGATTCCCTCCTTGAATTCTTCAAAACGGCTAGGAATAACTCCCGATCCATACAACCCAGGAACCTTCTCAAAAAGCATATGTATAGCTAACCAGTTTGTGATAGCTCCCGAAAGGGCAAAAAGCCCTACACTCTTTAGGATTTCAGGGTAAACGGGTGAGACATACCCTAGCCCCATCACTCCTAGAGCAACAAGATTAGTTGCAGAACTTTTATTTAAGGAAAAATAAACTTTTTCTGCCTGCTTTTCCCAACTTGAATCTGAATCCGGTAAACTAAGGGTCTCTGTACTCATCGTCGCATCCTAAAATATTTTTTTTTAATCATGACATCATCGGGAAATATATCATCTAAGCAATTAGTCTTCAATCACTTTTATACATGCTAATTATTTAATAACTTAACATTTTATCTAAAACATGATATTATTTTAATATTCATTATAATTACTATGAAACAAAATACATGCCTGTCTCAACTAATAATAACATTCAAAATACCTATTCAGACTGCAACCTCACAGCAGTTTTACCACAGAATCCAAATGCCCAGGTAAATCAGAAGACGAAAGAAGTAGACGTTTTTAGAAAAAAGGCAAATATTCAAGATAAGAATGGAAAAACTCACCACAAGAAAAGTAAATCTTTATTTAGAAATAGATCTTTTAAATCTGTTGTAAGAAGACTCTTCTCATCTCCTTGCCAGATGCCTTCCGAATCCACCAAAACGGCAGAGAAAACCGCATCCACTGTTTCCTCCCCCCCCACCTTGCCAAGAGATATTATCCCTAAATTTGATTCTCCAACACTTCCAGGAGATCTCATCAGGAAAATTGCATTCGGTAACTTTAATCTTCCTGACGAAGTATTTGTAAGGCAAATTGGCAATGGCTTAACGCATATTAAATTTACCGGTCGCTTATTAAGTCAGATTCTCACCACAAAAGACCTCGACAGTTCTGATATGCGCGAAATACATATAAAAATTATCGACCCTAAAAAATGCCGCCTTAAAGTTTTAACCCATCAAAATAGACGAACAAGATCACTCAAAAAAAGGATGGAAGAAACCGCCGCATCAGTGGCCTCAGTAGCTATCAATGGGGGCTACTACCAATACGACCAGTACAGTCATCTCCAGCCTGTTGGCCCTCTAAAAACCCCACATTTCGATAATTTCACAGGCTCAAGTTCTGAACAAAGTATTCCAAGCTATGTGAGAAACAACTCTAAAGTAATATTTCGAGGCCAGCATAGCAACTTACCCACTGCTTACCGAAATTACTATGGAGTGTTTGCCATTTCCAAAGATGGTCGCCTATCTATCACCTCACAAGTGGCCGCTGACAATTTTGAGAAGAGTTTTTACCAAAATCAAAGATACGCATTAAGTTGTGGCCCTGTCCTGACAAAAAAGGGAAAGCTAGCATTTACAGAAAAAGACCTCGAAGAAGATAAATTCATTTACGAGAGCTTGAGAAAATCTCAAATTTCAGAATTCCACTCTCTTCACACACCTCCAGGAACCTTGTACCATGCTGACGAACCTAACCCACGTTCGGCGATTGGATTGACAAGTGATGGCTTGCTACTGATGGTAACAGCAAAAGGCAGAAGCTCATCCCACGTAGGGTTTAGCCTCCCAGAAACAGCCATTCTCCTCCAACACCTGGGTGCCGTAGAAGCTCTAAATCTTGATGGTGGAGCCTCTGCTTGTCAAGCTTACAAAGCTAAAAATGATAGGGTCCATGACTCTAATTCAAGCAACGGCTGTCATAACTTCATATTGGCAAGCTCTAACTAAGTAGTGTATTAAAATTACGGAACGCTGCTTTTGGAGCCTTTTTCAGTACTTTTAAATTGTACTCGGCTCGCCTACTTATCTAAGTATGGAGAGCCTCATACAACTCAAAATGGCGTTGTTGCATAAAACATTCGTCTACAAGAGGCTTATGATTAAAACTTTACCGCCGAGATCACAGAGGGCGCAGAGAAAATAAAAAAATCACAGATCAGTTGAGAGTATATTCTGAGTGGCTTTATGCATTTTTCTATCTCTCTGCATTCTCGGTGCTCTCTGTGGTTAAATAAATGATTGCAAACCTATTAAGTTATGCAACAACGCCATTCAAAATCACAAAAAAATGCCCTCAAAATCAGACAGCCCCTAATTTTAATACACGAGCTAGACCTTAGTCCAAGTCTCAAAATCCGCATCTTGTTCTTCATCACAGAGATCCCAAAACTCACTTTCATTCACAACATCTTGTTCCAAATCATTTCCGGGTTTCTTCTCGTCTGAAGTCAATCTCTCTACGCTCTCACTTGATCCAGACTGTTTACGAACTTTCTTAGCCTTGAGGTATTCAGAGACTGGAAACCCTTTTAAAAGCTCCTTGATGGCGTCTCGTCTTTTTATTGCCTCTTCATACTGCGTATTTAAGGCATTTTTTTTCGACCTTCCGGCTCTACCCTTTCCACAAGATGTAATTTGCTTCCTTAGAACTTCAACTTGAACTTCCTTTTTCTGATACATTTTCTTTAGGTCAGAAAACTTATAATCATCTACCTCCGCCGTAGAAGGTTTTACTTTAGCTAAGTCTGAGATATTAACTTTTGCTGATAAACTACTAATCAAATTAGCATCTTCTGCTTCAGGTAATAACGTAAACGACTCTCTTTGATTAACAGAAAAGTCTTTCATAAACCCTTTCTCCATCCAAAATAGTTAATTTTAAATTAATTTTAAGAGATAGTACTCACCACAAGAATTATTGTAAATGGCGTACACGCAAGTATTTAAAATACTCTTCCTAAAAATTATATAGAAAATACAAAATAATAAAAATTTTTAAATAAATTAAAGCTGGAAAAAAAGAAAAGGCGTTTGTAAGGTGGCCAAGAACAGCATATGCAGTTTTGAAGAACTCCTTAGATAGAGGTTATCAAGCCATGGTCGCATTTCATCCAAATACACATCACAAAGTAGCATTAAATCAATCTTCTGATTCCGAGAGCACAGAAAGTCTCGAAAGAATGGGAATTATGACAGGCATCATTGAAGAAACCCTATCTGATGAGAATGCACTAGGACACATGGACCCATCCAATGTCGAAGAAGTAGGCCCCTTACTAGGAAAAAGAAATGTCATTTGGCTCAATCCCGATGACCTGGAAAAACTACAAACAAAAAAATCCCGACAGAAACACAATAATTCTGACAAAGACATATGGCCCAGCTACATTCGAATAGGTATGAAGGCCTACCAAATAGGCTGTTCCAGTCTAGTAACTGAGGAATCATTCGGTTTAAATACCGTTTTGATGAAAGAAGTCGGAGATAAGATGGAGAGTGCTCCTATATCCTTTTGCACATCCAGAGAGATTCCTTGTAACCCTATATCTCAGGCCACATTCAGTGTAAGACCACTAATAAGCCGTTTTCCTGAAAGTTCGAGTCCCATTCTACTTGATGCTGAGCAAGTAAAAAGAAAAATTCTTGATTCATTCGCTCAACAGCCTCTGATCAAAAATCAATCCCTTTTGCTGGAAATGTCCAGACACCTTTATCTCGTTGTTACTCTGACCGAAAGAACCCTGACAGGCAATTTATCAAAAGGACAAAAAAAGCTAGGCCCTGAGTTTTATAAGGGCTATATCTCTAACAAAACAGGAATTGACCTTGAGGTAAGTGCTAGCCCAAGGGTCAGACTGGTAGAAAATGTCTATTTAACGAAACCTCGCCCAATAGTCTCACTCTCTCCCGCTGGAGATATTAGCTACGATGCTGATGAAGAAGACTCTGACGACGAAGAATCTCCTTTTGTAAAACTAAACCGGGAAGAATCCGGCCCTCTTATTTACGTCAACAGCAAGCCCGTAGGTGGAAAAAAACAAAGCAAGGGCAGCCATATCCATTCAGATAGTTCGCCAATAGTTATCTCCAAAACTGAGGTAGAAGAAAAAATCACTCAGAAACTTCTCAACCAGGAAGTGACTCTAGGGAAAAAAATTGAAATCGAAATTGGCAATCACCAAAAGATTTATGCAACCGTCAACGATGTTATGTACCGCTCAAAAGGTGGAGAAGCAAGCCTTAAAGAAAGAGAAAAGAAATCCTCCTTTCCCTTAGTTTTTCGACCGACAGCAAAGAACTTTGAACAAGCAAAGATCGATCTCGATCGGACCAGCGAAGAAATCCTTGTGGCAGAAAACTACTGTAATCTTGCTGAAAATAGCCAGTGTGAGTTTCAACTCTCTCATTACAAGAACCCAAAAAATGCAGATAAATTTCCTCAAATGCATATCAATGTAGAGGAGTTTCAACAGGCCATTCGCACTCTTGCAGAAAACGACCATTGGTTTGTGAAAGATGACTGCACACGTTTAGAGCTATCCACAGGAGTCTTTTTCTTTAACCTCGTGAATGTTAAGCCCGGTCAGGGAAATCCCGAAATCTTAGAAGGAACTTTCCTTAAACCCGGAAATATAACAAGCCTGGATCTAAGCGTTTTAAAAGGTGAAGACGTTACACTGGTAGACCGCTCTCAAACCTATGAAGTAGAATCCTTAAAAGTTAAAGTTTCTTACACCCATGCCTCATCAGTCTTTGCCGGACTATTTGGTGGAGAGGAAGCCGAAAGTGAGGCTATTACAGTCACTAGAGAACGGCTGGATAAAGCATTCAAAGAATTTGACCGCAAAAAAGTCTTCATGGGGCAAAAGCTCGAGACTGATTTTGATAACGAGAGTGCTCTCTCCTTAGAAATTGTTGGAGTAGACTTCTCTAATAAGGAACTCGCCAAGGAGTATTCCCTTCTCGGCAAGCTTTCTGACGAGACAAAGATCGAGTACGTTCCAGCAGATACCAGCAAGCTGAACATATTCTCCCTTGCCCCGGATGTCTCCATGGTAGGTATCGAAGATCGTCTCAAAAATGAATTCGGCGTCGGTGGGCTGAGCACTCAATTTCGTGAAATTGCACGACGAGTTCTTCTTTCCCGATCCTCAAATCCCCTCTTCCAAAGCTATGGGAGCACTCCCCCTAAAGGCATCCTCCTTTACGGCCCTCCCGGAACAGGAAAAACCCTTCTTGCCAAACAGCTAGGCAAAATTCTCGGCTGCACAGAAGATCGAACCACTATGCTCGATGGAACTTCCATCGCCGATAAATGGGTGGGTGGATCGGAACAAAACGTAAGAAACCTCTTCAAGCCTGCTCGCAAAGAATGGGCCCGTTATAAAAATGGCGAAATCTCTAAAGCTCCTCTACATCTCATTATTATGGATGAAGTCGACGCTTTCTTAAAAGCACGCGACGAAGATGGGGACCCTCACAGCGCCAAACCTACAAATGCATTCCTTGGTCAGATAGATGGTCTGAACGATATCGGGAATATTCTATTTGTAGGAATTTCTAACCGCATGGAAGTTCTCGATCCTGCGGTCCTTAGGCCCGGTAGACTCGAAATACAACTCGAAATTGGATTACCTGATGCAAATGGGCGGAAGGAAATATTCGAAATCCATACAAAGAAGCTGAAAGGTCATGATCTTTTAGGGGAAGACTTAAACTTCGATACCCTCGTAAGCCAAACCCAAAAATTCTCAGGCGCTCAAATCGAAGGCGCTGTCAAAGAAGCTACCTCCTTTGCTCAGAAAAGAGTGGAAGACATGCTGATAGCTGGCAAAGCCGAAGAAGAAATCATGCTAAGCCCTAAACGCTTTGTATCCATTAAACACTTTTTTGATGGTGAAAAAAAACGACCAGTAGAGCCCCCCCCCCCCCCTTTTGGGATGTATCTATAAGCCAGCCAGTGCTACAAAAATAGAATTGGGCAAAGTGGCTGTCAGCCTCTTTGCCCATTTTTTGCAAAATTCTCTTTTTTGAAATAATTCAGGCAAGTAAAAATGGATGTAAAAGAGCATCTTCCTGAAGTCTCTCTCTGGGATTTTTTTGCAGCAATCCCTGAATTAAATCTACTAAAGAGCTATACTCTGGATTGCTTAAAATTTCCTCAGGAAAAACAAGAGCCCCCTCTAGGATTTGACGGTATACTTGCATAGAACCTTTCCCTCTAAATGGAGGATACCCCACAGTCATTATATACAGAGACACACCCAATGCCCACCAGTCAATCGCTAAACCATATCCTCCCGATGCTGCCCTTCGGCCCATAATCATCTCAGGTGCCAGGTATGATTCAGACCCGCACGCCGTTAATGTTCTTTCTTCAATGGACAAAGGCTTTATCACCCCAAAGTCGGCTAATTTAACAAGGGTCTGACTTTCATCCAAAAGAATATTTTCCAACTTTAGATCCCTATAAAGAATCCCTTTTTCATGGAGATACGAAAGCCCTTTAGCTATCTGAGGAGTAAATAATTTAATCGCCTCCAAGTCCAGTGTTTCTGACGCTTGTACTTTGTCAAACAAGTCACCTCCACTCATATAATCCATGACGAGATAATATGAACCCGCATCTTTGAAATATCCAATCGTGTTAACAATATTAGGATGATCAAAACCGGAGGTCAAACTTAGCTCCCTGATGAGGTACTCCTGCAAAGGCCACTCCATGCAATCACTGTAGAAAGATTTAACTGCATAAGCCATACCTAATTCTTCATGAACAGCTAAAAATACTTCTCCGCTTCCTCCTCTACTCAGAGAGGTCCAAGAAGAAAAGTCACTGCGTTTATATCCCAATGAATCGATACCACTCAAAGCGGCAGCAAGCCTGTCTTCAGCTGGATTCACAGAAAGAGCAAAGTTTATTGAAATCTTGGGGCGTGATGCAGAAGCTGCCTCTGCAACTTTTCCTTCCTCCGCCTCTCGTATCTCTTCAAACACTTTTTGAGTAACTTGGGTCATAGGAGAAGCTTCTGCTTCCATCGGACTAGCTCCACCTGTATCTGTTGAACCCGAATAAGGGGAGGCTCCACCCGGTAAATGCTTGGCGTAGAATTCTGGTAAAATGGGAATAAAAGTCATTATTATACCTTATTAACAATTACAGAGAATCTTCTATAATCCTCTAGATAAAAAACCTCAAGCAATTAACTGCAAGTATTATGCAAAAAAACCTCTTAAGTGACTGCCTCTTTCAAAATCTTCTTTTGCGCCTTCTCGATCTTCTTTTGTAACGACTCGGGCCATTTATTCAGATTCTCTGAAGGATAGATCTCCACTGGTGGACCTTTCTGAGATAAAATGCTATCAAGAGAACACCCAAGAATCTCTTGAGCTGCAACAAGCCCGGAAAAAGTCGCCCCTTGAACACCATGACCATAGGTACTGGCTCCACAAAGGAAAAGATTGTCGATTTCACTACGAATGGGAAAAGACCAAGGGCCTAGCTGAAAGAGGCTCTTCTCAGTACCGTAGATATTTCCTCTAGTAGCTCCCAAATAGTGCTGATTCGTCAATGGTGTCCCAAGCTCAGAAAAAACGAGATTCTTTTGAAGACCCGGAACAATTTCCTCGGCGGTACGCAACATTAAACTCTGTATCTCATTCTTAAAATCTTCGTAAGCCCCTGCCCTATCTCCCGATTTACCTCCAACCCATTTCTTCACTGAATCATAATCAACAAAAGCAAATGCCTCTAATGTATGGTGCCCCTTTCTCATTTTGGAGGGATCTTTTAAAGTCGTTGCCGTTAGGAAAAATCCGGACAACTCTTTTACCTCTGCCCCCCAAGCTTTCATACCCTGGGAATAAGTCCCTTCAACATCAGCTTTTGGATAATACCAATAATTTCCAGAATCAAGGCCCGCTGCCCTTAAATCCATATCTACTGCCATAAAAAGACTTAACGCTGAAACAGAGTAACGAGTACGTTCGAGCTTACGATGTAATTTTCGACTTAAATTTTCAGTCCCGATCATCTTTCGGAAAGTCATATCAGGGTCTGCATTACTTACCACATGCTGAGCCCTCACCTCCGATCCATCTGCCAAACGAACACCTACGGCCTTTCCTGATTCAAGAATAATCTGATCCACTGTAGAACGCAGGCGAATTTCTCCTCCTGCATGTTTCAAGGCACGCACAAAGGCTGTAGGAATGGCAAAAGCTCCACCCAAAGGATAATATGCCCCACCAAAATAATGTGCCGCCACACCCGCGTGTACGGGAGCTGGCACCAAAGAGGGGGGAAGGCCATGGTCCCCTGCTTGTGCACCCAAAACAGCACGTAAAGAAGGATCTTTAACCCAATGATGAATTAATGATTGAGCAGAGAAGAAACCCCATCGTGTCAATTTAGGAGCTCGAAAAGGAAGGGTCAGGAGACTCGAGACTGAATCAAATCCTTCAACTTCTCCAAGCTCTCGGGATATTCCTTCAATGGTGTCCAGGTACCCATCTATACCTTTCTTCTCTTTTGGGAATCGAGCCTTAAGACTCTCACCAAATGCCCCTCGACCTTTTGGAATATCAAAGCACTCCTTACCTAAAAGAATATGATCATAGCCTTTGGGATTAATCTCGCAAAAACTCAAGTCGGCCGTGATCCCTAAGCCTTCATAGATCTGTCTCATGCGCCCACCCAGCCCTAACTCTCCAATATAATGGACGCCAGGGCTAAAACGGTAGCCCTTCAACTGGAAAGAATGACACCAGCCTCCAGGGACATAATGCTGTTCCAATACCAACACACGCTTTCCAGCTTGTGCCAAAGCTACAGCAGAGGCCAGACCTCCTGCACCAGATCCAATTACTATCACATCATATTCAGCCATAACATTATCACTCACTCTCTAGAAATTTTAAAAGAGAACTTAGATAGCTATTGACCGATCATACGTCAAGTAAAAATGGGATTATATCATGTGAGAATAAATACCAGACTCTCTCAACAGTCTCTGCTGTTCAACAAAAAATTGAGAATTGCTTCTGTGTCTATTTTCAATAGACCTCTCTTTCCCTCTACCCAAAATTTCGTTTACCAAAGATGAAGTACTGATGAAACTGACTGGACTTGACTCGGCCCTTGCTGCAATTTGATCAATAGCCCGTTCTTTTAAATTAAAAATCTCTGTACCCAAAGGCCCCATACGACCATCAGCAATCAAAGCTTTAAAATCTGAGGCTTCTTGACTTGTAATAGAATTCACTGCATTCAGAGATATCTGACTCAGGTAGTCAAAGAACCTGGCCACCTCAACAGCTTCCTTTAAATTATCTCTTTCCATCAAAGAATAGGTCCGCTTGTCAGCTCCCAATCCAAAGCGAGCTTTTTCAACAAAATTTAGATCTTTAGAAAATTCCCCAATAATCTCAATTGGCACATCATAGTATGTGGTTCTTGCCTCCGTCGTTGCAGTCATAATCTATCTCCATCAATTAACTGTTAGGTGTTTATTAACACATAGACAAACAACTGTAAATTAGATGGCAATAAATTAAAAGTTAAACTAATTGAGCTTGCTATTTATAATAAATGATAACCGGAAACAAATATACCCATCGTTATTGAAGAATCGGCTTGATAGCGTTTAGACCGGAGCTCCAATAGCCCTGAATTTGTCTCGAATACGGCTTCTAAAAGATAACCCTAATTCACTTCCTGGATCCAAACCGTTGAG
>JBLFWS010000015.1:0-34786 GCA_047611865.1 Chlamydiales bacterium | reverse complement strand
ATTAAAATTTTACCACCGAGATCACAGAGGGCACAGAGAAAATAAAAAATCACAGATCAGTTGATAGCATATTCTGAGAAACTTTATGCATTTTTCTATCTCTCTGTGTTCTCGGTGCTCTCGGTGGTTAAATAAATGATTGTAAGCGTATTAAATTATGCAACAACGCCGTAAGAAACTCAACGAGTTGAAATGGCATTGATCGTACTAAGAAACATAACGGTTTCTTTAGCTGCCTTTTCTAATTCTTCCTGGGTTAAGGAAGTGGATTCATCTGGAGCCTGCGGCAAGATAAAGGTTAATGTATCTGCAGTTTTCTCCTCAAGAATCCGAAAATTTATCTCCTTAGGCAAGTTTATTTCTAATTCTGCCAATGCAGCCCTTGCATTTGAGAAAAGTCGAGCCTTATATGCTTTGTCTGACCAAGCTCGAACAATGGCTTTCGTTAAGCCATCACCATTTGTTAATAAAAACTTCGTTCCCTCGGTAATTGTTCCTCGATTATTTGTCTCTACACCCATCTTTACCCCCCAAAATAATTAACATGCTGTTTGGCTCGTATGGACAATTCTGTTATTTTTTAACAAATACTTTTTTTATCTTTACCCAGTTAAAGCACAATGAACAAGTAATCTCTCTACCAGCCCTATTACTTAATGGAATGCAAAGCTAAGTCACCCATCAAGGGTATAGCCCAGTGAGTGTCGCTTTGGGAGCCTTTCCCTCTACTTTGAGATCGGTCATAACCGATATACCTGTCTAAGTATGGATAATAGGGTGCGATTCAAAAGCAGCACTCACTATTTGAAAACACGACCTAAGATCAAAATGTGAAATATTTTTAGGAATAAAATGAGAAACTGGATTGTAAAACAAAAAAAATACCGGAGAGTCTCCTCTCCGGCAATATACTTACTTTCTTTTGGTATTCTCCTAACTCAGCCCGGACATAGCCAAGTTTGAAAAGTGTCAACTTTTATGGATAAAAGCACGGTCTCTTTTGTACTTCTGGCGGACAATAAAGCAAAGAACACCCTGCCTTGTTAACGTAAATTAATCATCCACTAAACACATAACACTGAAGCCCAAAACAAAGTTGTAACTTCCTCCTCTATTCGTACGTTTGGCGGTCTTCTTCTTTTAACTTTGCCACAACCTCATCAACAAATGGGTCGTGTGTTTTCATTTTGATGGTTAACTTGTTGTAATTGTTAAAACATCTCAAAGCTTCTTCAATTTTTCCAAGCCGTCTATAAGTCATCCCTAAATGATAGTAGGCTTCTACATACTTTTTGTTATTCTTTAAGGCTCTTTGAAAAGAGCGTACAGCCTTTTTATCTTTTCCAACCCTGACATATGCCAAGCCAAGGTTAGTATGTATCAGAGCGCTTTCTGGCTTGCGTCTGAGTATTGTCTTGTATGATTGAATGACTAACTCATCCCAAAATCGCGTATTAAATGGCATCGTTTGCCTCCGAAATGCGACAATTAAGCCTAAGGCACGGCCACATGCCGTACCAACTTAGTTAATTAAGGCCATTTAATTTGCTAAGAGTTTACACAGACGTTTCCTTGCTAAGTTCTCCCAAATTGTAGAAGAGCCACTTCTCTTGGGATCCTATTCTGATGAAAGAGATACCAATATTAGCAAAGTAAGTTATGTATTCTCTAAGCCGGATGAGGTTATCGAATTTATCTACTCGAGATTTCATCTGAAACGGCCCGTTAAATCAGTCTTCTCTTTTTAACTCGAGCTTTGGTCTTAAGCCCTTTTTAATGAGTTAAGGAGAGGTCTGACTTTTCCTTCAGTGAAAGTATCGGAAAGTAGAAGATCGGACTTTACCATTTTTTTAAAGCTTACTGAACAAAACGAAATCTATTAATTCCAGTGATCTATTCAAACCACTACTGTTTAGTTTACCAGACTCATTCACAAACTTTAAATTTTGCGCAAATAATATTTTTGCGACTGTGAAAACCCTGTAGACCCCCTATCCAAGTGCAAAAATATGCTTCAGTATGCTTCTGTACTAGCGGTTCTGATACTTAAAGAGCGTTGTTGCATAAAACATGAGTCTACAAGAGGCTTATGATTAACATTATACCACCGATATCGCAGAGGGCACAGAGAAAATAAAAAATCACAGATCAGTTGATAGCATATTCTGAGAGACTTTATGCATTTTTCTATCTCTCTGTGTTCTCGGTGCTCTATGTGCTTAAATAAATGATTGTAAACGTATTAAGTTATGCAACAACGCCTACTTAAAGAGCCATTTTGAATAACGAAGAGACTATTGCAACAGTGAAGATCTTGTTTTGGGGATCCTCATATACACCTAAGAAATTGAGTAGGTCCTCAAAAATGCAATATATTGAAATGACATAGAATCCATTACCAAGTTCCATTTTACTTGAGAATGATAATTCCTTAAACAGTATCACGTATAGGCTCAACATGTTTAACTGTACATTAAAATTTCGAAATCCCACTTTTTGAGCCTTTTAGTGTGCTGTAAACAACCCAAAATCAAACTAAACAAAATACAAGCTACGACGAGATTTATGCTTTCTAACAGACAAAAAAATCCCTCGTAAATTCAATGCTTGTGGATAAATCCCGTATATCAAAAAAAGAAGAAAGACAAAAAAAGGCGGCCATATTGTGGCCGCCTAAAACACCAAAAGAAATTAAAACGAAACAGTAATGCGTCCCTGGATAACAGACACGTCTGTTAGTATCAGGGGCTGCCTGTTACTGCTAGTATTACTCTTTTGAAAGTACCTCGGTCGAGCCGAAAGAAACTTGTTAGAAGAATACCTAACTGTAAAAGCCAAATCCTCTCCGGACCGTTCTTCCAGCGCGTCGTCTAGGACTGCGTCTATGGAATTACTCACAGTACGATCTCCATCTGCCTCGCTTAGGCAGTTGACAAAGAACAAAGAAGTAGAAGTTAACTAGGCCAATACTGAAAAACAACCCCTCACAGCACCCTTAGTAATAGTATCCAAGACCATAAAAAATCGAATCAGGTAATACCCTCATTATACCAGCCTTCCCCAACGCTGAAATTCTCCAATAATGACGGGTGGTATTAAGTCTCAATTGCACATTCTTTCGCCAAATGGAATTCTCCATCATCAACCAACTAAGGACACACTCTCCCCTCTTGAAGTACGCTCCTATGCACTTTTTCAGCCAAATACCTGTACAGGGCCTATCTTAACTATCTTTGTTCCATTATATTTTTTCTAAAATCTCGTAACAAAATAATTACTATCCGCTACAAGTTCAATTTTCCACTTATATATAGTCCAACCCCAATGATCATGGTTCCAAGCTTATAACTCGTGTCACCCCCTTTTTCGCTCCTATGTCCCATCGTTATTGGGTTTTGTCCCAATGGACAGATGCACACTACACGTGCACAGCAAAATTCTACATATACAAAAAAAGGATATATACAGAACTCTAGCGTTCTTGTAACAATTAATAACAAAATACGCAAGAGAAATGCATGATCTATTTATTTCTAATTAGCAAAAGATTGTTGTCTTTCTTTGATATAGTCGAGCAGAGTAATACCATTCTCACGGAAATTAGACCAAATTTGCTGATAAGCCACGCTGCTGACATTTTTGGATTCGCTATTTTCTAGAGAAGTTCCATCCCAGCCGGCATGACGAATTAACTCCTCCCAAGCCTCTCTTTCTGCCTCAGGTCTTCCGACCTCCTGCTCTAACATCGCAATTCTCAAGAGGTTGTAAGCAAAAAGAGCTTCTCCATAATATTTCTCTACTTCATCGGTACTATAAATTTGAGGGCTTTTTAAGAGAGCTGTTTTAAGTGTCTTTGCTCGTTCTAATGCCTCTTCAAATTTACCTTCATAAATAAGCAGGGTATTCTCTGAATAGTCGCCGTAATAAGCACGAAAATCTTGACCTACGCGCTTCAAAGCCAAAGTCGCAAATTCTTTTGCCAATGTGAGATCGCCTCGCTTTAAAAGAGCTTGTGCAATCAGCCCATCATATTTGGGATGAAGCTCCACTCGGCGATTGAGTATATCCTGAAGGTTGGAAAGAAATTCTTCCCCCTGATCCTGACTGGAATATAGGCGAGAGTAGTCAGCTTCAGCACTCAAGTAGTCTCGTTCGGCATTCGTATGGCTACTTGAAACAATACGGTATACCAACAAGAGGACAAGCATAACAGCAACTATTGAATACAAAATGGCTTTGGAATACCTAACAAAAAAATCGGTATCAACAAATGCCGATTCAGGATTTGAGTTATCTGTCATGTCTTTTGCCTTTTTGCCTTTGCCCATATTTCAAATTTACCCTTATATGACCACTTGTTATAAAAGAAATGCGAAATCGTATATCGGTGCAATTTAATTGTAAAGCAAAAGGCCCTTCAGTAAATGCTTAGCAATCATAGATTAAGAAGACTTGTACAAAGACCATCTTTCCACTAGTATGTTATACCAACCTTATCTCACGATTGTGAATCGTAAGCTGATCTTTTCCTGCTCGGGCACCTTATTTGGATACTTAGCCATTCAGAAAAAACTTTAGCTTTCAGAATTCACAAATTTAGTACGTGATTGGTATATAAGAACTAAGCAACCCCATTTTTTAAATGTCATTAACAAACGTCAATAACATTGCCCTCGTCCGAAGGAACGGCCTCGGTGATATGATCTGCGCCATGCCTCTACTTCTTTATTTGAGAGAAAAGGCTCCCCAAGCATCTATTACCTTATTTTGCGATAAAAGCAACGCAGCAATACTCCCATTACTTCCAAAAGCCGATGAAGTCGTCGTCTTCCCTTCTGGCAACAAATATCTTTCGGTCCTTAGTAGCGCCTACTTACATCGCTCCAAAAATTTTGATCTCGCGATTTCCGCTAAAACTTCTCCAATGAAACTCATCAACTTTTTTCTTTACTTCCTCGGAGCACAACAACGAATCGCCACTGTTGACAACTCTTGGCACCGCTCACTGATAAACAACCCAGTCCCGTATTCCGATAGCAAAGCTCGTATTCTCCACCAATCCCTAAAAACCCTGCAACTCCTCGATCCGAGCCTTAAAGAAGTTCCTAAACATCTTTACCCCTCTATTAAAATCCCCAGCTCTGTCTTAAAGAACAAAGAAAAGATAGTATGCCAAAAACTTTCCCCTTTATCTACAAATGTTCCTTTAATTCTCATTTCAGTTTCCTACAACAGAGCTTCAAGTAACCCAGGGATCGAATTTTACAAAAATATTTTGAATCGTTTACACCGCGTTCACCCCGTAAGAATCGCAATCTCTTGCCTAGCTCAAGATCTAGAGATTGCCAAAAAACTCTCAAAACAACTATTTGCCCCCTCTGTAGCCATCTCTTCTGATGATATTGAAACATTCGTCACCCTCCTCGACCTTTCCGACCTTATCTTTATTGGTGACGGAGGTATCATGCACATTGCCGCCGCTATGGGAAAACCCCAGGTTACCCTTTTTGGAGAAACTCTATTAGAAGAATGGCAGCCTTTAAGTGAAAAAGCCACCTGCTTTCATCACCCTGAAAATGCTAGTGAGATATCCCGAGAACAAGTCTTAAAAGCTCTTTTACAACAACTTGATAGCATCAGTAGTCAGATATGAAAAACGAATCCAGCATTTTACCTTCAGGACCTAATCAAAAAAATCAGATCGCTTGTATTTATGAAGTTGACATCTCTCGAATCTCTATCAACCCCCACCAGCCTCGCAAATATTTTAAAGAACATGATCTAGACGAACTTGCAGCTTCAATAAAAGAGGTCGGCATTATTCACCCCCCCTTTGTCAGACCTCTACCGAATAGCGAAAATTTCGAACTTATAGCTGGAGAAAGACGGCTACGCGCAGCAAAGATTGCTGGTCTCAGCAAAATCCCCGTTCTAGTAAAAGATACTGATGACATGTATTCTGCTCAGGCTGCCCTCATCGAAAATGTCCAGAGGCAGGATCTTAATCCCTTAGAGATTGCCAAAGCATTGCAGGAGCTCACCAAGCAATATGGTTTTAATCAACAGGAACTTGCAAGCAAGATAGGAAAACAACGCTCCACAGTAGCCAACTACCTCAGACTCTTGTCACTCCCCGAATCCATACAAATCAACCTCCGACAGGGGCTTATTACGATGGGGCACGCAAAAGCAATACTTTCTCTACCCTCTGCCGAAAAGCAACAGCTATTACACGAAATTATCCAAAGAGACGACCTTACAGTCCGACAAACTGAGCAGCTAGCGACAAAGCTAACAAAAAAAGCAAAATCCGGAAAGCTCATCTACAGAACAAGAGATTTCTACCTTGAAGATCTTGCTGAACAGATACAAAGAAAACTTGGATCAAAAGTCAATATTCAAAGCCTTGGAAAAAAAAGAGGCCGAATCAGTATCGAATACTACGACTGGGATGACCTTAGTCGTCTACTTACCTTAATGAACTGTGAGGAAGACCAAAAAAGCCTATGACACAAAAAATAACATCCCCTAGCGCACGAGAAGCGGCTTACCTTGCCCTTTTATCCTGTCAAAGAGACAATACTTTTCTTTCAAAATATTTAGACCAGTGGTCGGAGGATTACTCTCCTTCATCCTTAGACTTCTCTCTCGCCCAAGAGATCGCTTACGGAACCGAGAGACAGAAAATTTCTTTGGACTACCTTGCCAAAAAGCTCTCCCAAACAGGGAAGCTCTCACTCAAGTCAAAAGAAAAGATCTTGCTTCGTACGGCCTTATACCAGTTCTACTACATGGACAGGGTACCCCTCTATGCTTTGGCCAATGAAAGTGTGACTATCGCAAGAAAATACTGTCACTCCAACTTTGTAAAGTTTTTGAATGCTGTACTCCGCAAACTTCCCGACACTCCATCTTCTCTCCCCCAAGGAAATTCCGTAGCTGACCTCAGCATCAACTTTTCGTTTCCTGAATTTTTCATTTCCCATCTTCTTGAAGATTACGGCTTGGAAAAATCAATCGAGATCATGCAGACCAGCAATTCCCCTATTCCAACTACTGTGCGTGTTCGCTCAAAAGAAATTGAGCACCCAGAACTCTCAATGTTCGTTAATTCACCCTTTCCCTTCGTGAAGTTGACAAACAAAAGCCTTCTTCCTGAAATCTCCAAATCCAGTAATTATTATATCCAAAATGTTACTCCAGCAACTCTACTTGGAAAACTTTGTGAGAAGATCGACGCTCCAGAAAAAGTACTCGATTTATGTGCTTCCCCTGGTGGCAAAACGATTGCGATACACGACTACTTTCCAAAAGCAGAACTCTTTGCCAACGATATCTCTGAAAATAAGCTTTTAAAATTAAATGAAAACTTTCAAAAATATGATATCGATGCCCACATCAGCATCTCCAATGGAGAAAGCTTTCAATCAGACGAACTTTTTGACATCATTATCGTTGATGCTCCTTGTAGCAACTCTGGAGTTTTAAACAAACGACCTGAAGCTAGATGGCGCCTATCTGATCAATCAATCAAATCTCTCGAGGAACTGCAAGCAGGCATCATTGAAAATGCCATAAAATTCTTAAAAGATGGTGGCCAGCTTTGGTATATGACTTGTAGTATTCTCAAAAGTGAAAATGAAAAAGCTGTCGAACGATTTTCCCAAGACTTCGGCTTACAAATTGTCAGATGCGAAACGATTTTGCCCAACAAAAATGGGTGGGATGGTGGATTTTCATGTGCATTTACAAAAACAAAATTAACATCCCTATAATTATGGATAACGAAGAGTTATTATAAATTTAATATTTTTCTACTGAATTAAGAGAATGACAATGAATCAAAAAAATATAGAGATGTCTCCTCTAGGGAAACCCTCATCCTATATTACTTCATATACCCCCTCTCTTCTCTTCCCCATTCCTCGGAAAACAAAAAGAGATGAAATTCAAGTACCTGAACAGTTGCCCTTTGAAGGTGTAGATCTATGGAACGCATACGAAATATCTTGGTTAAATCCAAAAGGTAAACCTCAGGTAGCTATTGCTGAATTTGTTATTCCTTGCACCTCCCCAAACATAATAGAATCCAAATCATTCAAACTTTACCTAAATTCTTTTAACCAAAGTCCTTTCGCTTCATCCCAAGAAGTGATGATTATTTTAGAAAAAGACATTTCAAAAGGAGTGGGGGAAAAAATACAAGTCAATTTAATCACGCCACAGGACTTCCATCTAGCTAAAATTCAAGAGTTTGAAGGGACTTGCCTTGATGATTTAGATATAGAGGTAAGTTCATACCGTGTACATGCTGATTACCTTAAAAGTGGTGAGGACACAGTTGATGAGACCCTATATAGTAACCTTTTGAAATCGAACTGCCTGGTTACCGGCCAGCCTGATTGGGCAAGCCTTCAAATTCATTATATTGGTCCAAAAATCCATCATGAAAGCTTATTAAAGTACTTAATTTCATTTCGAGAGCACAATGAATTCCACGAACAGTGTGTTGAAAGAATTTTTATGGATCTTTCTCACTGCTGCCGCCCTGATAAATTGACTGTCTATGGTCGATATACAAGGAGAGGGGGCCTGGATATCAATCCTTTCCGCTCAAATTTCGAATCTACCCCGACTAATTTCCGTCATTGTAGACAATAACTCACATTTCGAGGTCTGACAAAAAAAGCGCGGAAAAGCTTTTGAGGCCTCCCGCGCGTCGTTTCTTTTGTCGCTATCATTTTTTCAACCCATTCACGATGTCTGACGAAAACTAACATCTCCTTGCTCTTTAACTAAATTGACTCGCTGCATTTCCCGAATTAGCACCCGGTCATCATGCCCTTCCTCAAAATCCAAACCCTCGAGTAGGACATCCATTCTTGTCAACACAGTCTCCGCTGCTCTCCACATTACTTCTGTCCAATGATTTTCGGACAAATTTATTCGCTCACTAATTTTTAGATAAATTCTTTCCAACGAAGATAATTCTGATTGTTGTGTATTGGTGATCGCATCTCTTAAACTAGGATCATCTTCAAGCTTCTGGATATCCTGTAAAAGAGAAAGCAACCTCTGCCAATAGGTCTCTACATTTTGTATGAGATTCGGAATATCCTCAAAACTTTGCGAATCTTCTAAAAACCGCAACGCTTCAAGATACTTCGGCACAATAATTTCAATTTCATCAATCGCAGCCTCATAGTCAAAACAATGACTATCCTGTAACGAAATTATGTTTGCCATTCTACAAGTCCCTCTTTGTTGAAAGAGGCACGGTGAACTTTCTTTACTGTCCTTTAAAATGATCGGAAGAAACTAATGGAGCCTTAGTCAAAGAAATAAAAAAAATAGTTTAAGCCTCTAGATATAAGTACTTTAAAAAAAAGGAAGTATCACTTATAATTCTATTAAAATAAAATTCGAGGTTAATATGAGTATAGTAGACAGAAACCATTTCCCAATTTCTGAAGCAGCACCTCCTCTTTTCGAGCGACCTCATCGAAACAGCCCAACGATTAAATTAATTTATAATACAAATACCCTTGCTCTTAAGACTTTAGCTATTGTTTCCGCAAGCTTTGCTACCCTATTAGCCTACTCATCCTCAGCACTTGCTTCCTATACAATTTGCTCATTGGCAATCGCATCGATAAGCATCACAATTCTATGTTTGAGTATTCTACGATTCCAAAACAGCAGCATATCCGAAATTATTAGTAACAGCTCTGAGTCCCAACTAGTCAGAACACATAGAGCCATTTTCGATAGAAATGCCGCCCTTTTACACCCTGATTCCCGCACAAGTTCCTTCTCTTTTGAAGATCAAGATTTTCGTCTTCCTTCCGCATTTATAAGAGACTTGGAAAGAGTTCCATATGTAAAAATCAATGATATACAGTATCCTTCCGATGCTGAATTAGTTGAAAAAAGGGAATTAAAAAACTTAATCGCAGAAAAGGAAGAACGCTTATCAACACTTCTAAAGTCTCTCTCTAGAAAAAACGTTCGCAAAGGAAAAATATTCAACCTTAAAAAAAGAATCGACAAAATTCGTCGATCCATTCGAGACCTTGAGATCGAAGAGACATTCATGAATAAGACCATGCCTTCTGATCTCTATAAAAGTGTCAAATCTACTCCAAAATTGTTTGAAACCTTATCACATGTAATGCAACAAGCCTCACTGGAGCCATTTTGTGGAATTCCGCTATTCGATAGTAAGAATAGATTTAACAAAGGCAGCTTCATTATTCACAACTTTTTAAAAAGCCATCCCCAAGCTCTCACCGGGATTGATGCAGAACTGTCCCCTGAATTTTTAGACACACGAAACCTAAATTCCCCCATATGGGAACTCAATACCACCGGTGATACCATTGCAAGCGCCCGCACGAGAATGGGGCTGATAAACATGGAAAACCCTGAAAAGAAGGTTAAGCTAGAACTTGAAACCGAAGCCACCTACAACTTAACAAAAAATACTGCAGATTTTAGAGTATGGCTACCTCGCTCATCTGACGATGAGAATTATTGAGCTATGAGTAAGCAAAAGTAAATAGCATGACTAAGTTGTGGTCTGAGTTAAAAATCCCATCCCGGGTTTTTGCTAGCAACAACAAGAGGATTCTCTTTTCTCAATTTCTCCTGGTGAGCCTTTCTGTAGTCAAAGCTACAGTCGTGATCGCTCGCCAATCTATGCTTACTACAATAAGCTACAACTTTTCCCAAAACCTCATTGCAACCATTACATTCATGCCTACTAACAATCGTTATTCGCTTCTTACAAGTGGAAACGTAACATCTTTCCTTTTCCCTTTTAGTACTTGCTGGATTTAAGATTGGGTTTTCACTTGGCTTAACTGCCATTTGAGCTAGCTCTGAAACCCTTTCTTCGGAATTACTTACGGGAGGAATTTCATTCGATGTATTCCCCGTATTTTCAATATTAGTATTAACGGGCATATTCTCAATAGGACCTGACATCATAAACCTCCTGAATAAAAGTACTTACATATTTCAAGACCATTTTTAGCATCCTAGAAGAAGAGTTATTTCCATGCCAACAAGATTCTTTCTATTTTTGATATAAACTTTTAAAAAATAGGTAAAAAAGCAAATATGGAGGCGTGAGGGGGAAAGGGTAGCTTGAGGTGTTCATATTGTGCGGCAGCCGAGATTTACATCTCAGCAAGAATTTACAGAGAAGCAGACAGTGTGCAGATGATCACCCCAAGCTATCTTTTCCCCTTCACGCCTCCATATAGTCTCTTCAAATAATTACTGGAGTTCCCTTGATTTCCCTAATACGTTTGTCTAGCCTCCTTTTGACGCTTCTTTTCCTTCCTACTTTTGCAGACTATGATCCAGAAAAATTAGATCAAATGAAATCGCATATCCAAAGAGTCGATCCATTATCTTTTGATTTAAAAACTCCGGACTTTAGAAAACAACAGGATTGGTTTAATTCAGCCCCTCTGAGCTTTGAAAGAGAACTAAAGGGTAAAATTACCGTATTGGATTTTTGGACATACTGCTGTATAAACTGCATCCACATACTACCCGATTTGGCTTTTTTAGAAAAAAAATTCGAGCACGACCCCGTTGCTTTTGTAGGTGTCCATTCCGCAAAATTTGACAATGAAAAAGATTCCGAAAATATCCGACAAGCAATCATTCGCTATGAAATCACTCACCCTGTCGTCAACGACATCGAACTATTTCTTTGGAACTCTTTGAGTATCCGAAGTTGGCCCTCCCTTGCCGTAATTGGTCCGAAGGGAAATCTTCTAACTATCTTTTCAGGAGAAGGCCAGCGGGATAACCTCGACCATTTTATTGCCGCGGCATTAGAATTTTACTCTTCCTCTGAACTTAACAACACCCCATTGGATATTGTTCTTGAGAAGGAAAAGAATGTCCCCACCTCGCCAATTCGCTTCCCTGGAAAATTGGCTCTGGACCAAGAAGGCAAACGATTATTTATCAGTGATTCAAATCAAAACCGGATATTAATTACGGACCTCGAGGGACAGCTCATTGATCTTATCGGCTCTGGAATTCCGGGATTAAATGATGGCTCTTATGCTGAAGCACAGTTTAACAGAACCCAGGGACTAGCTTATCATGACAACAAACTCTACGTTGCAGATACAGAAAATCACGCCGTCCGATTGGTTGATTTATCACAACATCGAGTCCACACACTTATTGGTACTGGCATCCAGGGCCGGGATTATCAGGGTGGCCGACATGGGAAAGAACAAGAAATAAGCTCCCCATGGGACTTGGTCCTTTCCGACGAGCTTCTTTATGTGGCTATGGCTGGCACCCATCAAATTTGGGCATATAATTTCTCCACTGATATCATGCAAGTTTTCAGTGGCTATGGTGCTGAACAAAACTTCAATAGCCATAATCCCCTAAAGGCTGCCTGGGCACAGCCTTCTGGTCTAAGTATAGGTGATGGGGTGATGTTTGTTGCGGACAGTGAAAGCAGCAGTGTTCGTTCTATTGACCTACAAAATCTTCACTCCAAAACTCTCGTCGGTGGAGACAATAGTAACCCCTACAACCTATTTTCATATGGAGATATCGACGGCCAAGGAGATCGCGCAAAGCTACAACATGCGCTTGGGGTCGTTTGGTGGAAAGAGAAAAAACGAATTATCGTAGCAGACACTTACAACCATCGTTTAAAACTCCTAAATCCTGAAGATAACACGATCGAAAAATGGGTCGGCTCAGGAAAGTCAGGCTACCTCGATGGCATAGGACTTGAAACTGAATTTTCCGAACCATCTGGCTTTGCTCTTGACGATGAAAACCAAAAACTTTATGTAGCCGACACAAATAATCATTTCATCCGATTGATTAACTTAAAAAATAATCAAGTCTCCACCCTCCAAGTGATGAATAATATTCCTAAACCAAAAACCGAAGAAAATGCTCGCCTGACAGACCCAGTACGGACACGTGTCGTCACATCATCAGAGCTAAGGGTTTCCCCAGGATCGGAAGGAGTCATTTCTCTCCAAATAGAACTCCCCCAAGACTACCACTACATCGAAGGACCACTAAGTAAATGGCATGTTTTGGATATTACTTCTAAAGGTCTCTCTCTATTATCAAACGATAAAACAGGACTGCTTCTCGAAGAGCAAAATGTAAGTATCCCTTTCAAAGTAGGGGATGAATTTAAAGAAGGGAAAATTGAGCTCGAAGCCGTGATCTACTATTGCCAAGAAAATAATGCCTGTTTTGTGGACAGCATCTTTTTTGAAATTCCTATCACAATTGGTGAAAAAAGTGAGGCTTCAGTTCTTCTGATTCACAAGATAGATGTTCCAAAAAATTAAGATTGGAGCTTGGCTTGCAGAGAGACCTCTGACGGCACATGCTTATCTAAGTAAACATTGCTATATCCGCAACGTCTCCATGTTTTTTGGACGTGACAAGACCGATGAAAACATCATAAAATTTTGCATAACAGGATACTAGTTCAGGCTACTTAAAAATTGACGATAGCCTTCCACTTGATAGTCATCTTCGGCATTTGTTCTTGAATTAAGTTGCTCTTCAATCCAGAGTACAATTTTATTTTTCTCATCGCTATTTGCCAGCTTAACCATAGCATCAGGAATTTGCTCTCCAAAACCAATACAACCATAACGCATGTCTGTTCGATAAATTCTAAATAGATTTCCAAGAACCGTACCTCGCAAACTCGCATTACTTTGCTCGACCTCTAGTAATTCACTGAGATTAGAGATGCAATCTCGAACAATCTTCAAAAGCTCTCCACCCTCATCAAAAAGATTGAGATAATTATTCAAGATCCCCATGCACAAAGCATCATAAATCGAGAGAGCTCCACCATAATCTCCTTTTTGTATTAAATCGTCCCCCAAAACTTTTATAGTTCTTAAATCTTTGTGCAGTTGTGTCTCCACATCCCACGCAGAACCTACTCGTTGAAATATCTCTGAAACCTCATGAGTATAGCTTTCATCAGCTGCAGTTTTTGTTACTTTCCCCGTAACTATTAATGAACGCGCTAAACGCCTCAAGCTGGGGTGGTAAGTTAACATACTCGAGAGTATGTTAAGCAAATCTTCCTTACTTACCATCTCCAAAAGAGATTCTATTTTTTCTAGGGTTTCAAACTTTTCGGGATTGTTAACCCAGTAAATCAACAAAGCAGTCACATGAACACAGGGTTGATTTTCTAATGGAAAACAAGAACAGGAAGAACCCTGAAATTGATTTTGGTGAAAGCTTATTTTTACATCATAAGTCAAGTCGGAATTGTTCGCGCATTGGCCATATATGGCTGACCGCTCATAACAAGTTTCTCTAATAATAATACCCTTTAAATACTCTTCCCCACGGGAAAAAGTACCCTCTCCTAATAAACTACGGATGTCATCTTCTGTCATTCGAGGTATCTGTCTCATAAAACCCTCTTGCCCTTTGCTAGAAATTTGGAGATTCTCAAATATGCTCTTTTTTTACTAGTGCTCTGTTAGTAAGATCTCCATGCTTTTCCAGGTGAAAAAGGGTCGATAAAGCTACCTACAATATCAAGCTTAAAAGAGCACTAGTACTGCATTTCAATTAGATTTTCAGGTTGGGTGCTGATATTTTTTCGTCTGGTGAACTGTGGAGATCGAAACCAACCCATTTGGTGTTAGTGAGATCTCCACAGTTTGCTAGGCGGTAAAAGATCGGTGCTCAACCCGAAAATCGGATTGAAATGAAGTACTAGGTATGCCAGAAAAATCAAATCCTCAAAGTAAATTCACAGTAGCATCGCGACAGTACCATGTCGTCCTGTAAGCTTATTTCTTCTATAAGAAAAAAAATCTTCTGAATCAGAATAAGTACACAACTCTGCAATTTCGATATGATGCGGAAGAACTCCCTCCTTTCGTAGCTGAGAGCGGCTAATCTCCCAAAAGTTAAAGCAAGATGAGTCATTCTTAAAGTCCCAGAAATGCTCAGGGAGTTCTTTTTTGTAGTCTAAAAACTCTGCGGCTATTGGACCAAGGCTTGGGGAGATACACACTAAAATATTCTCAGGAGAAGATTGATAGGTGGCATTCATAGCTTCAATTGTAGCAGCATAAATATTCTGCACACTTCCTCGCCAACCAGAGTGAATATTTGCTATCGCGTGGTGGATTGGGTCATAAAAAATCGCTGCCTGACAATCAGCATGTTTAACTAAAGAAGCTATACCCTTGGTCTGAGTCATAAAGCCGTCGGTGTTTACAAGACTCTCTGAGCTCTTCTCATCAATAA
The DNA here is from genome assembly GCA_047611865.1 of Chlamydiales bacterium. GTDB lineage: Bacteria > Chlamydiota > Chlamydiia > Chlamydiales > JBDQID01 > JBLFWS01. The sequence continues at coordinate 19,483 of JBLFWS010000015.1, read as the reverse complement.
CGGCAATGGATGTACCATGGCACTGTTTAGCCCAAACAAGTTTGGATATCCCCATACCTTTTCGTACACTCTCTAAGTTCAAAGCTACACTCTCTGGAACATCCCCCAGATCATAGGCCAGATTTAAGCTCGAAAAATTGCCTGTACTCACTCCTCCCTGTCGTAAAAAAATTCCATGGGAAACCATTGGCTGCTCAGACAAAAGCTCAAACTCAAGCCATTCCACATTCCCTTGTTTTTTACGCTTCATAAGAACTCCTAATTACTGCCAGGGTACCGCCCCTTCTCCTGGACGAAAACCATATCCAAACATTTCAACCATTTCCTGCAGCTTAATTAGCCAGGTCATCATCTCGTACTTCATCTGATTTGTGATATAGCCCCACCCAAGGCAAATAATACCCAATCCAAAGAGTGATTTCAAAGGCATCCCCAAAAAAGTGATCATCACATTTGGAGCGAGTCTATTAGCAATACCAAGAAAAACTTCAGTCATTAAAATAGTCAATAGAGCTGGTGACCCAATCTTTATCCCTACCCTCATTACGTAAGCCATAATACCCATTATTTGCTCCCAGAACATAGAGTCATCTTCAAAAAAGATATTACTAAACCAGGCATCAATAGGAACGAGAGTGTAGGATCGTATAATCGCTTCAATAAATATGAACTGACCATCCAGAACATAAAAAGTCACTATAAGAATATAGTTCCAGATAATTCCCAAAGGCGAATCTTGGTTCTGAAGGTGCGGATCCTGAACCATCAAACTCGAACCACCCCTCTGGTGATCAATATATATTCCAGCTGTTTCAGCAATAAAAAAGGGTACCGAAGCAAGAATTCCCATCAGGCTTCCAATAAACAATTCCTTGATACCATAGGTAAACAAGGTCAAGTTTACTGTCATGGTCGTGCTGGTGGTCAAAAGGATATGTGGCATTAGGATCAGGTATAGGGTAATCCCCATAGCTGCTTTCACCGGATGTGGCAGTATCCTTGCACCAAAAAATGGCGTGATAGCCAATATCGGTAACAAACGCATCATACCCATCAAAAACAATATAACGAAATGAGAAGGGTCATCACTTTCAGTGGCAGTATCTAAAAAAAACTTGAGATATGTTCCCTCTCCCGATGGCTCAAGGGCTGCTGCCAACATCTCTTACGCCCATCTTGGGAAGTTTACAAAGATTTCCCGTGCAAACATCAGGATCTGAGCACCCAACCAACCACCAAAAGCCATAAGAGTCAAAACGACGGCTAACAATTTAATGGTAAATGAAAGAGTTTGTTCTTGAATCTGCGTAGCAGCCTGAAAAATCGCAACTGTTAATCCAAAAAACATGCTTACCAAAATTGGAGGACCTGAAAGAATCAATATCAGTAATAATCCTTTATAAGCTAACTGAACTATGTGTGTGTGCATCATCGGGAGCTTCCCCCTACAAGGAAATGGTTAGATCTATACAAAAGTTCCTACAAGACCTTGCACAAGCAGTGTCCATCCATCCAGCATCACCAAAAGAAAAAGCTTCAGTGGCATAGATATCGTTACAGGGGATAACATCATCATCCCCATCGCCAATAAAATATTCGACGTTACCAAATCGATTACAAAAAAGGGTATATAAATTAATACACCTATTTCAAAAGCTGCTTTCAACTGCCCAGTTATATAAGAAGGAATAACTACAATAAAATCATGTACTCCTAAAGCGTCCCTATAATCTGGAGGTAAAAGGTTATATGCAATCCTATGAAAACTTTTGTGGTGCTTGGCATCACTATTTCTAATCATGAAATCACGGAAAGGCTCTTTGGCTTTATCCACGAAGTCTATAACATATTGGGCTGTCTCTGCCGAAGCAAATTCATCCGGAACAGCTCTCATATTCATAACGGGCTCGGCAGCTTTATACATTTTCACTCCCGTAGGATACATGATGTACACACTTAACAAAAGTGCCACCCCGTTTATCACCTGGTTGGGAGGCGCCTGTTGAGCGCCCAAAGCACTACGCAAAAGCGACAGAACAATGACAATCTTGATAAAAGAGGTGAGAAGCATAATCACAAATGGCATCAAAGCCACAAGTGTCAATGCAATAGTTTGAGTAATCAGATTGGGAGCATTGCCCTTCAAGAGGCCAGCACCAGGTGTGTCTTCCTCAGGAGCTGCTATTGCACGTACCCTATTGATCTGCGAGGGCTCTGAAACATCAGCCGCCTTACTCCGAGTACGAATCCTTGTGTCTACCGTCTCCCCAGGATTTGTTTCCTGACAATAGCTATTACCACTAAACATCACAAACATGCTAAAGAACAAATATAAATAAAAGCTCGACCTAGCTATTAATTTTCCCCTAATCATCACCTATTCCCTATTATTCTTGCTTCATCAAACTCTGAAAAGCGTTTTCCAAGGCACGCCACTGATTTTCTATCTGTGCGTTAATGATACCGCCCTCCGTTTCAATCACACAACCTAGAGGGTCTATATCTTCACGATCTTGTATCGATAGCGACTCTACGGTATCCAGCACTTCTTTCAAGCGCCCTTTCTTTTCTGTAAGAATCTCCAAATCCTGCTTATTCACATAAATCACCACTTTTTTATGGTGAGAAACAGATTTCAAAGCACTCGCAACAATTTCAACGACTGTTTCTGGATTCAGCTCTATCTGACGACCGACTATCTTTTTGGCTGCTTTGAGAGCTAAAGGAATGATCACTTTTTTAGTTTCTTCTCGGATCGATTGAACACTCTCTTCAAATTCAAAAAGCTTAACTGCCCACTGCTCCAAACCCTCATTAAAGCCTGCCTCTTTGGCCTCAGCTTTCAATTCCTCGCATTCCTTTTTCACTTGCTTTCTGTACTCTACTGCGTCCTGACGCGCCACTCCCAAAATACCTTCAGCATCTTGCAATGCAGCAAAGTCATGAGCAGGAATCACTTTAGTACCTGGTGCTACGTGAAGACTCTTGCTTTTATCTATTAGTGAGAAAAATTTCACTTGACTGCCTTGTTTACTCAATTATCCCAGGAATTCAACCAAATTCAAAAGTCGAGAGGTTAAAACTGGTGATTCCGGCAACTGTTCTTCAGAATGATACTTCAGCAGCACTGTGGCTCTTCCAGTATCAAGCTTATGACAAAGATGCCAAATAAACCCTTTGTGTTGACCTGAAAGGGCATACCCTAACCTTTCAACCCCCCTTTGATGTAACATGTACTCTAAGTTTCTTTTGTCACCATCCCATTTTTCGATCTCAATGGTCGATAATGATACGATATCGTCTTCCTGTAAACAAATATTTAAATATTCTTTCTTCTTAAATGACAGGACTTTCTCCACACTTTGAGAGAGTCCTCCATGATTCAGCTCTTTTAATCTTATGGCAAGATCCCATAAACCCAAGTATCCCATCAACTGAATCAACCTGCGTTTCTCCATTTTCAATAGACTGTGAAAATCTGAAATAGGGAGACATTGAACAGGTAAAATTTCCTTTTCATCCAAAAAGTTTTGTTGGAAATAATGTAATAAATAGGCTTGACCAAACCTGGATAAATTCACTTTATCGATATTTTTATTCAATGCTGTGCTTATCACTTCGGCTTGGATTTCAGGAAGAGCTGAAAGATAAAAATTATAAGCCTCAGAAGGAATTTTTTTTACAGCTCCCAAAAGCCACGAATAGTGCATAGAAGAAAGACTTTCCTCTGCACTAGACAACAGATTCGAATGGACAGCAGTATCTACAGGAAGGTTAGAAAAATTCTGTAGAGCTTCTTCAGGGAGAAACTTACTAAAGAGTTCTATATTATTTTCGTGGTGGCTACGTAACAGGCTTTCAAGCACTGCCCAGCTTTTAAAAGTCACTTATCTAATCCCTCTCAACAGGTCGACCTAGTCCTTGTCCTCGTCATCATCTTCATCATCGTCATCATCGTCATCATCATCGTCGTCAACTTCTTTATTTTCAGCACCTTCAACAGAGTCACCTTCTTCAGCTATTCCTGAACCTATACTTCCATCAAGGCGAAAAGGCTCGGTAGTAAAAAAGGCCGGCATACCTCCAAACTGCTTAATTAAAGGAGATATTTTCCAAAAGAGCCACCCCATGGTACTAAGAAACAATAATATCAACCCACCAAAAGAGAAAAAGATCATTTGAAAATGGGAAACAGACTCCTTTGCAAGAACTACACCCCACGTTTTTACATATTCCTTTTGCTCTTCTTTCGCAAAACTCTCACCCTCACCCACTCTGTCATAACTAGCTCGAGCACGATCTGCAATTACCGTAACATTTTCAAAATCAAGTCCTGGAATACTACTTGCTATCCATCTTTTGATTTTAGTAACCAGGTGGGAGTTAGGGTCGTCAAGGACTCCTTGGTGTTTAACATACACAGAAGCTGTAGAAGTCTCTTTCACCATTCCTGGCGTTAAAGCTATGTCATCAGGTAATGAAAGCTGAACATCCGCATCAATAATCCCGTCAATTTTTCTAATCGTATTTGCAAGCTCTTCTTCTTTGCCCGCACGAAAACGAATTTTTTCCTCTTGTTCAGAAGGCACAAGCCCCGCAGTACCAAAGAGTTTTAATAAAGTTGTCCCTTTTCTACGCGGCAAACCCTCTCGATCAAGGTGGCGCATTGCATTAACCCATTCAGCTTGGTCTACAACAATATTATAAACCGCAATCTTGGTTCCACCACCTCCACCAGTAGACTCAGGAGTAGCTTTTCCAGCCTCGATACCCCTAGTAGACAAAAATACTATGATCTCATTCGCTTCTTTTTCTTCAACATCATGTACCACAATCTTTGAAGAACCACAGGATGAAAGAAGCGGAAGAAGTATGCCCACAATAAACAAAAAGTTTATTGAACGCTTGAGACTGAGTATAAGGCCGATAGATAAATTTGACATAGAACTATTACACCGTAATATATTATATTTTGACTACTATTACTTATAACACAAAAGAGGATATTCTCTTAAGTCTTTCCCATAATTTACTTCAGAAAAAAACGAACATTACCTTGGACTTTCCTTTTTTGCAAAAGATCCTTCAGGAAAGAAGGGCTTATCACAAAGTATTCAGAACTATTATATTAGAAAATTATATCATCCCTTTGATACACTCGCTCTAAATTCACGAATGACCTTAAAAAATGGCTTTAACCAAACACAAAGAAGGAAGCTTTAGAGAACTCTGGGCAATAGCCCTCCCTCTAATGATCTCAGCATTTTCCACAGTACTGATGATCTTTGTTGACAGACTCTTCCTAGCCCACTACTCCTTAGAAGCCCACAATGCTGTTGTAAACGCAAGCACAATGGGATGGGTTTTCGTCTATTCCTCTATGGCTATAGCAAGCATGGCCGAAGTTTTTGTTTCTCAATACAATGGCGCCAAAAAAAATAGTGATGTTGGCCGCCCTGTCTGGCAAATGCTTTGGTACTCCCTAATGACAACAGCCTTCTTCCTTCCCTTGGGAATCTGGGGCAGTCATGTTATATACAACGGCACAGCTTTTGAAGAAATGGCTACCCAATACTTCTCCTGGATGGTTTGCTTTGGTCCAGTCTTCTCTCTCTATTCGGCCCTTGCCGCCTTTTACATCGGAAGGGGTAAAACCGTCCTTGTCACCTGCTTATCCCTATTCGCCAACCTTGTTAACGCCCTTCTTGATTATACAATGATTTTTGGTGTCGAAGGCTTTCTCCCGCAGATGGGGGTACTCGGAGCCGTAATTGCCACCTGCATAGGTCAACTAATTCAAGCTAGTATCCTTTTATTTTTATTTTTAAGACCCTCAAATAGAAAACTTTTTGGTACTGGAAACTGGCACTTGGACATCCCTTTATTTAAAAAATGCCTGATAATCGGAGCCCCTCCTGCTATTTTCTACAGCATAGAAACCTTTGGGTGGGCCATCTTCTACGAAATGATGGCGAGCCTTGGTGGGGCACATATCACAGTTTCAGGAATATGCAATTCTATGTTCATCCTCCTCAGCTTTTTTGCCGATGGACTGAGTAAAGGTGCCAGTGTTATTGCAGGAAACTTCTTAGGTGCCAGGCGCCCTAACCTCATTAAGAATACTTTACTTGCGGGAGGGCGTTTTCACCTGATCTTTTTTTGCGTCATGGCTATCACCTTACTCGGTTTCCCCGACGCCATCCTTAGCTTGTTTTTCAGTGATTCTATAAACAGTACGTTTACGCCAGAGCTCAGCAGTTCGCTAAAAACGGGTCTACTTTTTCTCATGTTCTACATGTTTTTTGAAGGAATTCGCTGGCTTATCTCTGGATTACTGACGGCCGCAGGTGACACCATGTTCATCCTTATCGCCGGATCTGTTTTGATATGGGCTTGCTTAGTGCTTCCCGTCTATCTTTTTGTAGTAAAAATGCATGGTTCCGTCGAAACAGCCTGGTTAATTGCTGTTATATACAGCATTCTTGGCTTGGCGATATATGCCTGGAGGTTTTCGCAAGGAGCTTGGGAAAAAATAGATTTATTAACCTAGTACTCTGTCAAATTAAGATCAATCGTTTCTAGGCTTGACAAAGCACTAGGGGCTTCCCACTAGATAAAATCTGCTACTCTCCTTTCCAATCGGAGAATACAGCTTCAAATTCAAATGACAAGTCACTCGAAAAGGGCCTGCTTTCCGCCCAAACTTTAAAGCTATCGCGCAACTCACTTTGCAATCCCACACAAGATAAGACGAGAAATCCCAGGAAAGTTTGATTCTCTTCTCCTTCCCATACTTTAAGTTGCTCAAAGCAAGTACTCGCAACTTCTTCATCCCCAATAAACCCAAGGCCTAGAGCCATACCCGCATTACGATTATCTGCAGTGAAAGGGCGCCCCTCGAGAACCTGAATAAGAAAAGTCTTCGCTGGATCGCCAATATTTCTAAGGGCATCAATAGCAGCCATTTCAATTTCTTCTGAATCCTTACCTATAACCTCAAAAAGTGATCTGATAGAGCTTTCATCACCAATCTTCCCAAGGCATTCAGCTGCTAATATTGGAGCGAAACCATAACCAGGAAATAGAGGATTAAGGTATTCATCTTTCATAAGAAGACTAATTAGTGAAGGTACAATATCAGGACCTGCTTGTACTACTGCATCAACTTCTTTTTCTGCTTCTTCATCCTCCGTTAAGATCAAGTCAGAAATTAGACGAGGAATAGGGCTTTGTAGATTTTCAATTTCATAAATAGACCTTAGCTGTTTGTAAGCTTCTCTTGCTCTACCCACTTCTTCCGCCTCAGGACCTGTCAACATGGCAGGTGCAAGATTCTTCCCTAGCTGCTGCTCCATCTCCATTAACTGATGAATACGGCTGAGTTTTATCTCAGGATCTGTTCCCTTTCCTTCACTCTCATAATAATCCAGCATTATACTGAACTTCCCTCCGAAATGACTATCACGATGCATCAATATCTCATTATCCACAGCATCGGAAAGAGGTAAATCCCTTAAAAGTTCATCTTCCGTGTTACCCTGAGGAGCTCTCTGGGAAGCACCACTAAGCTCTTCGTCAAATTCTTGCATTAAATCCAAAAAGGACAGTTTTTCTATGGTCATTTGTATCCTCACAATATTTTATCAGCTAAATTATTTTACATCTTAAGCCCTTAAAAATCAAAGTATTATTGCTCGCCTTCCTGATTAATACGAACTGTATGTACAGGGAATATTTGAGTGTCGGACAAATTTTCGAGGAATGCAAGGTAAAACACCCCTTAGTCACGGAAGATAGTCCGTGCACAAAGTTTAAACTAAAAGAATTTATACCTATAGATTATTTTAATACTTGATAAAAGAGTCACAATTCTTTAATCCGATCTATTTGCTTAAAATAGACCGCTAGGAAAACATCCATGACTTTAAATACATCCGCCATCCATCAAAGTTTTTCCCCTGAAGCCCACCATATCCAGACAAACAAAGAAAAAGGCCCTGAATACAGCCCCAAAGATATACAAAGATTAAGTATTGCTCTTCCAATAATCAGAGGCCAAAGTCAAGAAGAACCTCCAGGTCGTCTTCTCGATATCCCCTTACACCCTAAAGAAACAACAAAGCCTCTGCCCAAAGTTAAAGTACGCCCTCTACAAAATCCTCATGAGATTCCTCATCTTCCAAGGTTTGACCAAACTCCTTTGGATGAAGAAGAAAACCTAGACCCTTATATCATTCTCAGCATCGATGGAGGAGGAATGAGAGGAATCATTCCTGCAACCATTCTCAGCCGTCTTGAACAAGAGATTGAAGGGCAAGTGTCAGAAGCTTTTGATTGCTTAGCAGGGTCTTCTACCGGAGGTATACTGGCATTAGGATTAAGCAAAGCTTCCGCAACAAATCCAAAATCAGCACAAGACTCCGCCTCCGACCTTGTAGATCTATACAAATCCCACGGTAAAGAGATTTTTTATCGCAGTTCCTGGGAAGCCGCAAGCGGCCTTTTTGGTCTTATAGGCCCCAAATACAGTGACTCAGGAATAGAACGAGTTTTCAACGAAAAATTTGGGGATTCAAAACTAAACGAGGCAATTACCGACCTGGTCATTACAAGCTTCGATGAGGAACAACAGGAAGATTATCTCTTCACCCACTTTTCTCGTGTAGACAAACATGCTCTCGATGTTCCACAAGGAAAGGAGACTGAAGAAGACGAGCAGACATACCGCATAGCCGACGTAGCGCGAGCCACAACTGCCGCTCCTTATTACTTCCCTTCAAAAGGCCTAGCTGATTGTACATTCCCCTCAATTCATCATAATTTTATTGATGGAGGCTTAATTGCTAACAACCCAGCCGAATGGGCTTACCTGGAAAGTATCCAAAAACGCCATCTAGAAAAACGTAAAATATTCATCCTTTCTATTGGAACAGGACAAATTCGCTCTGAACCTATATCAGACAAAAACTCCAGCAAATGGGGTCTCCTCCAATGGATCCCCCCCCTTGTTAACAACTATTTCGAAGTGATGGATGATACTGTAGAAAAACAACTCAACTTGCTATCTAAAAACCACAATATTGCATACATGCGCCTTCAGCTTGATCTGGACAAGGCATTTCCCATGGACAATACGAACCCTAAAGACATTGAAAAGATTGAGAAGTTGGCAAACGATTACTTTGATCAACTTCTTCAAGATGGACTACGAGAAAAATTAATCGATCCCCTTCGAAAAAAAATCCATAAGAAACGATCAGAGACCCAAAAAAGCGATTCTTGAAGTTGTTTGTGTATAATTTGATACTTGAATGTGCCAAGATCTTTTTGTCTGTGGAATTGTGGAAATCTCCAGCTTACTTAGAAAGCAGTTGAGACCGGCGTTGTTGCATAAAACATGCGTCTACAAGAGGCTTATGATTAACATTTTACCACCAAGACCACAGAGAAAATAAAAAATCACAGATGAGTTGATAGCATATTCTGAGGGACTTTATGCATTTTTCTATCTCTCTGTGTTTTCGGTGCTCTCTGTGGTTAAATAAATGATTGTAAATGTATTAAGTTATGCAACAACGCCGTTGAGATCTCTACACTTTCACAGACAAAAAGGATTAATGCGGACAAGTGGCAAACTAACCCGCATTAAGTATAACAGCCTCATCGGTTAATTTTTTAACCATATGAGCGTTGTAACTGGATCGAACAAAGGGTCCACAATACATGTGCTGCACACCTATCGAGTAACCGAATTCCTCATACTCCTTGAACTGCTCAGGAGTAATGAATGCCTTTACACGTAGCTTATGACGGTTTGCCTGGAGATATTGACCTATTGTAATTATATCACAACCTGTCTCTTTAAGATCACGAATCGTCTGCTTTACTTGCTCACTCGTCTCGCCTAAGCCCACCATTATTCCTGACTTCGTGTGCATTCCAGAACCCAAGCTATGCTCTTTTACATAACGGAGTAACTCAAGAGTCCTGTCATAGGTAGCTTTATGACGAATTCTTGAAGTCAACTCTCTCACTGTCTCAATATTGTAATTAAAGATCTCCGGTCCAGCCCGCAAAACGGTATCATACGCACTTGTATTTCCTTCGAAATCAGAAGTCAAAATCTCTATCGTTGTATCATTACATTGCTTTCGGACTTCCTTAATTACGTCAGCAAGATGCTGCGCACCTCCGTCAGGAACATCATCTCTTGCAACCATTGTCATCACTACATGTTTCAAACCCAGCTGTTTAACAGAGTCCGCGACTCTGTTCGCTTCTTGAGGATCCAGGCTCTGTGGCTGATTGTTAAAATCGATGTCGCAAAAACCACAACTCCGAGTACATTCCTTACCCATCAAAAGAAAAGTCGCTGTTTTTTTAGTCCAGCACTCAAGCAGGTTTGGACATTTAGCTTCTTCACAAACCGTATGTAGTCGGTTTGTCTCAAGAACATTGCTCGTTTTTTTCAAATTCCCCCCTTTCGGCATCTTACGATGCAACCAAGAAGGAAATCGCCCCAAACCAACTGCTTTTTCTTCAGAAGCTTCTTCAGGATTCTGCGGCAAAGGGTTTAAGCGCTTTCTTTTTTTTACCTGGGGTCGGTTATCAAACAGTTCTTGCTTCAACATGCTGCTTCTTCCTTGCTTGAACTTTAGTCTTTTTAGTCGGAGGAAAATGTAAAGGTGTATCTTCGGCGATAAGGGCTGCCTCCAACCACGCTTCGGCAACTGTGGGGTGGGCATGAATGGTTTCTATGACACACTCCACTGTAAGTTCGTTATTAATTGCCAGTGTCATTTCTGCAATTAGTGTCGCTGCCTCATGCCCTACCACTTGAGCCCCTAGCAGCTGCCCTGTAGATTTATCTGAGACTATCTGGACAAAACCTTCCGTCTCAAGAGAGGCTTGGGATTTGCCCAAAACTTGAAAAGGGAAGCCTGACACCGTGGCCGGATATCCTTCACTAAGAGCTTTTTCCAGAGTCATCCCTACAGTGCCAATTTCAGGACGTGTAAAAATCACAGAAGGCACCGCTTTGTAATGTAACTTGCTCTTCTTTCCTAATATATTATCTGCAGCCACCAAACCTTGATGCGAAGCTACGTGGGCAAGTAAAAATTTCCCGGTAATATCCCCTATGGCAAAAATTCCCGCAACGTTTGTCTTCATATATTCATCGACAGGGATCGTTCCGTTGTCTCTGATCACAACGCCAGCTTTTTCCAAGCCCAGGTTCTCAGTGTTAAACTTCCTCCCCACAGCAACCAAAGCCATATCTGCAGAAATCGATTCTCCCCCTGCAACTTTCACTAAAACTCCGGCATCCGTTCTTTCTATTGCTTGAACAGCAACTTCGGTACGTATACCTATACCTCGTTTTTTGAAAGCGTTGTCGAGTGCATCAGAAACTTTATCCCCCTCATTCATAATCAATTTAGGGAGCATTTCAAGGATAATAACTTCTACGCCTAAGTCATGATATAAAGAGGCAAATTCACAACCAATTACTCCCCCACCCACAATGACAAGTTTTTTGGGCAATTCTTTCAAAGCTAAAATCGATGTGGAACAACGAATGCGCTCATGGTCAAAAGGAAATGCCGTAATTTCTCTTGGCTCAGATCCCGTAGCAAGAATTATATTCTCTGCATACAATATCTCATTATCTTTTCCTGTGACCTTAATTTCATTTGCAGAAACCAGTTTTCCGTAACCTTGTATCACTTCAATTTTATTTGATGATATTAGTCCCTCAAGGCCTTTTCGAATACGTCCTACGATGGAATCCGTACGCTTTACCATTCGAGAGAAGTCAAAAGATACTTCTCCAGTAATAATTCCAAAATCTGCTGCGTCCCTTACTTTCTTCAAGACCTCAACATTTGCCAACCAAGCTTTTGTTGGGATACACCCTCTATTCAGACAGGTTCCCCCGAGGTCTCCAGCTTCTACCAAAGCGACTGTCAGTCCTTTCTGAGCAGCACGTATTGCTGCTACGTAACCACCAGGGCCTCCACCTATTACTGCCACATCAAATTTTCTCATAATTCCGCTTCCTTAATTTCTATCCAACAAGTTGATTGACCCATCTCTTTAAAAAAAAGCTGAACATCACCGCCCCTGAAGCCATCAACAAAAAAGCTTCTGGGTGCTCGATCCGATAAAACATCGCGACAACAATGACAAGGTTAACAAGATAAAATCCATACGCGTAAGGACGGGAATTCTTGCTTTTCATGAGCTTATCCTACAGTGCAACTTAAGGGTCTATTTATACTCAAAGATTCGATTTGAGTACAGAGTTAGATCAGCGTTCCAGGGCAATCGTATTATATACAATATTTTAAAAGAGTTTTTCGATATTTCTTAGAAGCTAAATCTTTTAAGCGATAGTATAACTTGGAATAGCTGTCTGCCATTATAAATTCTGAGTGAGTGCCGCACCTGCTGGTGCTCACATTTTTTTCTTACCATTATACCGGGCCTTGCTCGCAAGCTCGCTACGACCCGATATAGCAAGTAAATTAAAAAATAGAGCTGCGGCAGCTGCGTCACCACCGAAACACTATTAAATTTGGGATGTTTTTTCTGAATCCCGCAGCTTACTGTCGTGAGAAGGTCAAGAAATTATTATAATGCGATTGCCCTGTCAGCGTTCTGTGAGCACATGTTATTTTAAAAATCTAATCTACCCAGAGAGATTAGAAAAGCTAAAACCTCACAACAAAACAGACCTTCTTTTTTTGGAATTACACCCTGTGAACCGCCTATCCAGGTACAGAAGCGACGCTGGTACTTAAAGAGCCATTTTAAATAAAAATGAGACCATTCCAACAGTCATAATTTCAGCAGTAGACATTTTGTTTTGGGATCGTCATATACACTTAAGAATGGTAATTCCTTAAACGGTATTCAGTATAGGACGTCCACCGAGTCTTAATCATCCCTGCGCTTTTTTGCTGGTAGAAATTTAAACCCAAAATTCCCCCTTGCTCTCCAACCGAGGTAAAATTCCAGAAGACGCCCATAATCCACTCTAAGAGAAATAAAAGGTCTCCAGCCATGAAGACCAAGAAAAAAGCTCGTGCCCTTTCCAGCAAAGACCGTTCCTCCTTGTGAGGCATAATCGAAAGCAGACCATCCCTCTCTGGAAATCTTCAAGAAAGTTACTTCACTATTTTCAAACTGTGCAGTACCAATTACATAAAAAGTAAAATTATGTAAAGGGTTGCGAATACCCCATTCTAATGCTCGAAAAGATCCAATCCTATGATCTGACCAATCTCCTGCTGTTGGTTCCTCTCCAAAAATCCCATCATCATCATTTCCCAGAAGTCCCCATGTACTCCAATGCCCCATATCATACCATTGAATTTGAGAACGATGACGTGGTACAGCCACATAAAGCCAATGATTTCTACCCTCTTTACGAAGCTCTTGCGCCTTGGCTGTTGTAAATTCATCTTTGTGACCTACCTGCAAATCTTGAGTTTGTACTTTATAGCTAGCACAGGAGGAAAGAAGAAAAAATGAGAAGAAAAAGGCCAAAAAGTGAGAGGCACGTTGCATAGAAACCACAAACAGATTAAAAGCTTTAATATTGGAGTAAGATATCCATCAAACACAAGATTAAAACATTTCATAACAATATTTTAGATATGAACGCAATAAGAATCAGAAAACACTGCTGGAACTGTGAAGGTGAAGTTCACGTCCAATCTTTCCAATGTCACCACTGTGGTTCGGACCTTACACCACAAGAACAGGAAAACGATGCCTTCGCTCCTCCCTATCAATCTTCAGGAGCTTCAAGCGAAAACTCTTCGATCCCAAAACCACCGTACCCCATGAATTACTCCCAGCAGGAACTTACCGTAACAGAAGAGGAATGGAATGGTTCATCTAGTTCCCCCACCGAACAAAGCAGCAACATGGAAAAATCAGCCAAAACCTTAGTGCTGACCTTAGTGCTCCTCACTACAGGCAGTGTGTTTTTCCTATTCTCCCTCGTTCTTTTACTCTTTTCAAACGACGGCATTCTGACCCTCAGATGGAACAGCGAACACTGGCCTCTCTACCTGATTGTCTCACTAGTCAGCCTTTTTTACGGTTTAAAGAATCTTGGCCAAATCAAAGAATAAAATTTGCAATCAAAGAATCTTAAGAGTTTTTGCAGCTGACCGTGTGTGAAGATCGAAGAAAACCACATGTACATTTTCGAGATCAAATGCACATTCAAAAGGGAAAGATCAAACCCAAATTCGGAAATTTTTAATATAAGCCATTATGATGACATTTTATACAAGTTTTGTGAAATGCAAGGCGGGACAGTGTCCTATCCCAAAGAAAATAGATCGACAATCTTTTATAAATTGCCGAATAGAAAAAACAATAGTTAGAGAGATTGCTGCATCTTCTATAAATAACAAAATATTGACCGATTATTAGCCATTGGTTTCAATAACAACAGCCTCTTCCATCTCAATGTCATCTCTAAAATCATCAACAGGTGTGGTAAGTGCCGTCCATTGACTATCATGGACCATGTCTGTTGCAATCAGATTTACATTAGCCTGTTTTGCCAGGTTCCAATCATTTCGAGTATTCACTTTCCACAAGCGTGTGACTAGACCAAGCTTTCTTGCTCCATCAGCAAGCCTGATCCAATCCCCGTGCCCAAATTTGATATTCAAGAAAACTCTGGAGCCTTCGCGGTAACCGGGATTGTCAATATCACTTACATTCTTAGAGAAACGCTTAACTTCTCGATGATCAATATCTACAAAGGCCAACCTTCTATATGGCTCATTATAAGTATATACCATCCGTCGTAATGAAACGAGTCGGTTAGAATCATCGCCCGTTAGCACAACTATAAAGTTTCCACGAAGCTCTTCAAGGGTAGGCCAACCGTATTGCTGGACAGCAGAAAGAAGCGAAGAGGCATCTCTTTGAAGATAGGCGGGGGTGAAAATTTTCTCAATTCCAAGCTCATTAGCAAGAACATCATCAAACTTCTCACAGAAAAGCTTGTCATCTCCTATAATTTTCTTGCCTTTGATAGCTATATGTATAGTGACAACGTGATGACCAGGATGATTGCTCGACCATTTACTGATCTCTTGCAACGTCTGGCGTAGACTGGGACTTTCTTCTTGGAACTCGTCTCCATTTTGGAGCGAAAATTCCCAATTGTCATCAGGCCCAGTAAACTTTGGATTCTGCACAATACCAAGCTCTATACCCAAACAACCCCCTTCCCAGGGTTTATAAGGGCTAAAAGCTAGCTGTTGATCCAAAGGACCCTTGCTTCGAGAGTCGAAGGCTACTTTAAACTGAACTTCGTTATAGCGAAGTTCAGTTACTTCGGCATGGCCTTCATTAGCAGATAAAGCCCTATAATTTTGAGCATTCGCATAATTCACCGGCAAAACAAGAGATAATAAAAATAATACTTTACGAACCAGGCTAAACCGAGCTGTAAGAACTATCTTCTCCATAAATTCCCCCTCCCCAGATAGGAATTATGACATTTTAGCTGTAGCGCGAACGGAAAAACGTTGTTTTGTACGGTCAACTTTATTTTGCTTAAAGATACCGCGCTTAACTGCTTTATCCATATAACTGTATACAGTGTTCAGGCTTGTGCCGATGACGTCTTTATCGCCTTCTTTCAAAGCTTCGTCAAAGCGTCTAACTGCACTATGCACTTTAGACTTAAAAGATTTATTGATCAAGCGTCTAGTTTCATTTTGAATCATACGCTTGATGGCTGTAGGCCGCTTTACTTTCTTTTTTTCTTCGTCTGCCATTGTATGACTTCCTTAACGTAAATTAATTGCATAATAATACAAACAGTACAGGAATTTTACCTAACTTGCTATAATTTGTCAAAGATTGTGAAATAATAGACAGATCAATGAGGTAATTAATGCAATTTACAGCAAAAAAAGAGCAAAAAATTCTTGAAATCCTTAGCCAGATGTCACCAGATAGCAGTAAGAACACTCTTCGTTCATGGTTAAAACTGGAAAGAGTATGTGTAAACGGAAGTATTATCAAAGGAACTAACAATTTGGTAAACTCTGGCGATGTCATAACCGTGGGTAAAAAGCAGGAAATTCCTGACAAAGGCATAAAAATAATTTTTAATGACCACGAAGTAATCGTTGTAGACAAACCTGTGGGGATCCTCAGTGTGTCTACCGATCATGGAAACGAGAAAAACCTTCATTCTTATCTCAAAGAAAAGTACCACCCCAAACGAGTCCATGTTATCCATCGATTAGACCGGGAAACATCTGGCCTCATATTGTATGCTCACACCGATCAAGCTACATCCAAGCTAAAAGACATGTTAGAAAAAAGGCTCATAAAGCGGGAATATCGAGCCATTATAGAAGGGACATTAGAAAAAAAGACAGGTACCTGGGAAAGTTACCTCTATGAGGACCAAAACTTTAAAGTTCACAGTAGCGGTGATGCCAGCAAGGGTAAACGAGCTGTTACTCACTATGAAGTTTTGGCCAGCACAAAAGGTTATAGCTATTTACGGCTAAATCTAGAAAGCGGCAGAAAAAACCAAATCCGGGTACATTGCTATGATGCCGGGCATCCCATTATAGGTGACGTTAAATATGGAGCTGTAGCTGACCCTTTGAAAAGGCTATGCTTACATGCTCACAAATTAACTTTTCAACATCCATTAAATGGCAAGGCTATGGCTTTTGAATCCCCTGTCCCTATAGAATATAGTAAACTTTTCAAAGAACTCAGATAAAACGGAGCTTAAGACACCCATGCCTAAGATGATGATTTATATATGGAAAGGTCTTCTTTTGTTCTTAGGAGTCATCACCTTATGGTTTTCCTGGGGAACAGGTAAAAGCTTAGTAGAGTACTCTCGACTCAGCCACCAAACCGATGCCTTCATCATTGATTGGAAACCCCTCAAAATCTCAGATGAAAATTTTACTATCGAAGCAAAATATACTTTCATTCTCGCAGAGGCTCAGTTCTTTGGGAAATACACATTCGATAAGCAGCAATTCCCTAATCTTTGGGGCGTAGAGTCCACAATTAAGTCTCTCTCCTCAAAAAAATGGAAGGTTTGGTACAATCCAAGTAACTTTGAACAAACGAGTTTACAAAAGTTTTTCCCTTTTAAGGACTGCTTCTACACATTCATTTTAGCAAGCCTACTTATCTATTTTTTCTTTTTAGGAAGGTATATATCCAATCAATCGGGATCTATGAACTAATTACCAGGTGCTATACACAAACAACTTGAAGAGTCGGAATTTTGGGTTAGAGATTTTCTTGTCTGATGAAGCTTGGAAATTCCAGTTATAATTGGAGAAGTAGGTGGAATTTTCAAGCTTCATCAGGCGGGAAAAGATCGGCCCAAAAACCGATTCTTCAAGTTGTTTGTGTATATACCGAAAGCATCTCAGAACTGTCTTGTCTCGAGGTCACCACTGAGCCGGTGAGATCACTGAGAAGGTAATGAGATGAGGGAGGGGTATTGATCAATTTTAACATAAAATTGCTGAAGCATGGACTTCGATGTTTCATCCTATAAAAGATTTCTCATTTTTCTCATATCTCCTCACTGAACTCAGTGCCTCTGTGGTTATATATGTGACAACGCCACTCGGAACTCAAGACTCCAGTTTGCTTTTGATATAGGCAATAGACGCTAAACTATAAATGTTTTATAAGGACTCTTATTTATACATTAGCCTGTTCAACTTCAAAAGGAGGCGGCATTTTCCCCCGCTCTTTCAATTATAAAGGCTGAGGAATCCACGCCGAAATATCGATGGATCCAGTAACAATTCAATTTCTTACCAAGAATAATGATCTCCTCAAAGCCACCTTCCTCCCCGACAAGGGGATGAACATGGTTAGCTTTAAAAAGAATGATGTAGAAGTAATCGATCAAAGCACTCAAAACGCTTTTAACAATGACTTCTCAGGACTTGGCGCCATCATCGGTCCACATTATAAAAAACGCAACCCACACATAATCTCCGCATTGGAAGATGAGAGTCTGTTTCCTCACATCGAAACCTTAAAAAAAGAAGGCATTGATGACCCCTTCAACCACGGAATCGGGCGCTACGCCACTTGGAATGCTGAAGTAATGGATGCTGAAATTAAGGCTTTCCTCACAGGAAAGGATGAGCTAAATGGCATCCCTCTAGAAGTTCTTGAAGGTCAAAACTTCAAAATGACATTTGATGCCATTCTAAACGAAAATGGGTTAAACATTACCATGTCAGTAGTCAGTGATTCAGACTCCCTTGTAGGGCTGGATTACCATTATGCCCTTAAAAATGGCAAAGGATCTGTTACTGCTGATGTTTCAGACCACTATGAAGATGAGGGTAAGTCCAAACCTATTCCAGAAAACTGGGATTACACTCAACAACACATCCACTATAATTTAAATAAAGGTGCTGATTACAGTTTTCGACCCTTTCTCAATAATCTATCTGGAAATATTCTTTTAAAAACGGAAGACTATAACCTCCGCACCATCTACAACTGTGTAAATGACGAAAACTCTTGGCATTTGTATCACCCTCCAGGAGGATCTTATGTTTGTATCACACCCATCAGTGCCAAACACCCTCATAAGCCTCAGCTAACGGTAAGCTTCCTGAAAGTAAAGCTGACTATATTAGACGCAGATAAATAGAAATATCCCCTCACTCATCAGGATCTATCCTCCATGGCAATGGGTGTTCTGGAGCTACATTGAGATCAACAAAAGCTATGAAGTAGTCTTCATCTTCTACTTTAATGGAAACTGTCCTCGCAATGGGGTCTCGGTCATAAGCCACAATTTTGTCTCTAGTAAGATACCAAACAACCGGTAGAATGATAAAAACGCCCATGCCCATCATCGATTGAAATAAAATATTTATAACCCTGTACCCATTTGCATTCTCTCCACTATAAAAGATCGAATAACCGCGCAATAAATATAGTGATAAAGCAATAAAACAGGAAAACAGTCGTACGACCTCTTGTACTCCCTGATAACGAACTCCTGAAGAAGAAAACATCCACATAATTGGCTCCTCTGTTTCTTCGCCTAAAGCTCTGATCTGATCACATTCCTTTCCCGAGACAGGGCAAAAAGAAGGGAAAGACCTTTTTGCTCGCTCTTTTATTCTAACAATATTTTGGTCCAAATAAGACTTTTCCAAAATTACTGGATAGTCGGACTCTCTTACTGGCATTTTTTTTAAGATCCCTATGCAAAATTGCTCCAACCACCAGCTGGTGATTTTCTGCACCACTTCTTCTTCTACAGCCAAACGCTTTCTCAAAAACAAAGATCTCCCCTCTAGCTCGAAAGGAGGATCATCAGTCATATCTCGTGTTTCAAAATGCGCTGCTTTCACCATATATCCTTTACCAGGAACGATTGATAAGAGCGTAAAACACAAAAAACCCTCAGGACTTATTG
>JBLFWS010000014.1:0-34793 GCA_047611865.1 Chlamydiales bacterium | reverse complement strand
CTTATAACTATGTGTGGGTCTATTCCTAGCCCTGCGTTCGCCGAAGGCTCACTTCGAGCCAGGCTATTACTGTAGCGGAACTTCGTCCCTCATGGTGCTTGGTCTACTCCAGAAAACATCCAATAGGGGGCGTAAGCAGCAGAATCTTTGTGTAGAATTAGCCCCCTAATCTCGGGGGATAGATTTCATTATGATTCTTTGAGAGGTTCTCTTTGAGCTCCATATTCGAGTCCCCATTCATCAGTCATTTGATTTCGAATCTTCCATAATTCAGGATAGAACTTCATTTTGAGCCCATTTTCCAAGAGCATAATGGAGTTACCGCTTATGGCTTTTCCTCCAAGCCCTATGGAGCGTTCGACGAGCTGGATATGGTGATAGCGAAAGCGTTGGAAAAGTTCGTCGTAGTCTGCCAGAGCTTCGGCAAGGACATAGGTTTCATCGTGCTCGTATTCGCTGTTGTAGACTTTTTCCAGTGTTGTATCGGCAAGGTAGGTTTTTTTGAAGGTTTCATAGAGGGGTTTTGAAGTAGCAATCATGGTGTGAAAACCGGGGGATTCCCTACCGCTGCCATCTCCAAGGAGTTGGCGGATTTCCTGGTAGTCTCTGGGAGACATGGTCTCAAGGACGGAGAGTTGGTCGATCATGAGGTTTTGTAGCTTGTTAACTCGGGTGAAAAGTGTTAGGGCTTTGTGAGTTTTTTTCTCTTTCATGCAGTCGTCGATTTCGGTGAGGGTAAATACGACGAGCTTCATCCATAGCTCTTCTACTTGATGTATAATCTGGAATTGTAATTGGTCGGGATTCATAAGGTCATTATAGTCCGTCTGGCAGCTCAGTAGCTCAGACCTGTTCAGAAAGATTTCGTAGCTTGTGTCGCCTTTACCCTTAAGGTTTTCGAAGACAGTCTGTTTTTGCATGATGATCCCCTAATGTATTTTTGGGATCATAGTAGCAATATTTAGGAGATCAGGACAAGGGGGGAATGATAAAAAAATACCTGTGATTGAGACTTATACAGCAAATTAGTGGCACTGTATAAGATTCAATCACAGGAGATACTGGTATCGATAGACAAGCTGGAAGCCGATAAGATTATTATTTTACTATTGAATATTACTATTATGTTTGGCCTCGAAGCTTGCCACTTCTGAGCTATTATGGGTTTTATTGTATAGGCAGTACATAAAGGTTTCGTAAATGTAATATTAAGTTTTTGTAAAGGTGGAAATTCTTGCCATTTTTCATGGTGAGGAGGTAGCCTTTACTGCGTGGAAACAAATAAAAACAAGGAATGCATGTTATGGGATGGGCGAAGCGTTTTGGTCTCTTTATATTGGTGAACTTTCTTGTCATCATCACCCTTTCGATTATTTTAAGGCTTTTCAACATCCAGCCCTATATCACCCAATATGGGATAGATTATCAGGCTTTGATGGCGTTTTGTCTGGTTTGGGGTATGGGAGGAGCTTTTATTTCTCTTGCTATGTCACGGATAATGGCCAAATGGATGATGGGTGTCAGTGTAGTTGAAATAGATACTCGGGACCCTAATCTTCAAAACCTCGTTTCTACAGTTCATGACCTTGCGAAGAATGCTGGTCTATCTACTATGCCGGAAGTGGGGATCTACCGATCAATGGAGGTGAATGCCTTTGCCACGGGGCCTACTCGTTCCCGTTCTCTTGTGGCTGTCTCCACGGGGCTTCTTGAGCGTATGAATAAAGAGGAAGCCAGAGGAGTTCTAGGGCATGAAATTGCACATATCGCTAATGGTGACATGGTCACCATGACTTTGCTTCAAGGTATCGTCAACGCATTCGTGATGTTTTTAGCTAGAGCAATAGCCTTTGCTGTCATGCGCGGGGGGAAAGAAAGAGAAGGGCAAGGGAGTTCTTACTTCGCCTATTATATGACAGTAATTTTTTTGGAAGTGATCCTGATGGTTTTGGGTTCCATCGTTGTAAGGTGGTTTTCTCGTTATCGAGAATACCGTGCCGATGCAGGTGGAGCGCAATTGGCTGGACGTGAGAATATGATTGCAGCTTTGCAGAAGCTACAGGCCACCTATGGCGTGCAAGATAAGGATAGCTCACAGAATGCCTTTCAAACGATGAAAATTTCTAGTAGCAGCTCAGGCTTTATGCGTTTTTTTGCCTCCCATCCTCCTTTGGAAGACAGGATTCAAAGACTGAAAGAAATGTAATACTGGAAAGCAACATTGTAAAAATCTTAGAGCATTAAATAGAGACGCTTATGTATTCTCATCGATATGGGACATTGGAAAAAAAAGGGGGGATATGACGACTGCCTTACGTTATCACTACAAGAGAATTGATACTACACCGACTTTCGTTTTCTTGCATGGTTTTATGGGATCCAAAAAAGATTGGGAACCTCTTGTGAACTTGTTGGGAAATAGCTATAGCAGTTTGGTGATTGATCTTCCTGGACATGGAGACTCTCAATTAGAAAGCCATAAGGTCTATACAATGGATGGCAGCGCACGTCTTGTTGTTGATATTTTGGATGAGTTGGAAATATCACAGGCTGTCTTGGTGGGGTATTCTATGGGGGGGAGGCTCTCTTTGTATTTAGCTTTGTATTACCCTCAATATTTTACAGAGCTTGCCTTAGTATCCGCTTCACCAGGCTTTAAGGAGCTATCTGACAGACACGCACGCCGCAGAAGAGATCAAAATCTAGCTGATAAACTGGAAAGTGGGAATTTCGAGGAATTTTTGGACAAGTGGTATGACAGACCCATATTTGCCAGTTTAGGATTAAATCCTGGACGCCTGGAAATGATAAAGGACAAACGCAAGCATAATGATGTACGTTTTCTTGCCAAGTCCCTCAGATTTATGGGAGCGGGTATGCAGCAGTCTTTCTGGGATGAGTTGGAAAAGTTATCAATGCCACTTTGTTTGATCGTTGGGGAAAAAGATGAAAAGTTCACTCGCCTGGCTGATGAGATGGCAAAATGTTACCAAAAAACTCGTATGATCGTTGTTCCTAATGCAGGTCACAATGTACATGAAGAAAACCCTAAGGGTTTGTTTGATGCTTTGACGTCAACGAGTGGCGAGCCAGCGAGTGTAGGGTGAGCTTGATGGATACGAGTCTTAAAGTTTGGATAATTGCTGCGAGGCCCAAAACTCTATGGGCCTCCATTGCCCCTGTTATCTTGGGAACAGTTTTTGCTTATGGCGAAGGCTTGGAACATTGGCCATCGGCTCTAGCTTGTCTTTTGATGGCCCTGTTTGCTCAGATAGGTAGTAACTTCACGAATGATTACTGCGACTTTATTAACGGAGCAGATACAGAAGAACGCATAGGTCCTTTACGCGTTATGCAAGCAGGGCTATTGAGTTTTTCCCAAATGCAACGAGGCATCGTACTGGTATTTTCGCTGTCATTTTTAGCGGGGTCTTTCCTGATGTTCCGTGGCGGATGGCCCATGGGGCTAGCTTGTCTGGCTTCTATCCTATCAGCTATATTGTATACCGCAGGCCCTTATCCTTTGGGATACCACGGATGGGGTGATGTCTTTGTCTTTATATTTTTTGGTCCAGTCGCTGTTGGGGGGACCTATTATGTACAAGCACTTGCTTTCGACACACTCCCTTTTATTGGGGGGATGACAACAGGTCTTTTGTGTACCGCTATTCTTGTGGTCAATAATTTGCGGGATATGGATGGGGATGCAGTGGTTGGGAAGCGTACCCTGGCAGTGCGCTTCGGAAGAAATTTTGCTCGTATGGAATATTTGGCATGTATCCTTTTACCCTGTGCATTTCCTTTATGGATGGTTTACCTAGAGGGAAGGAGTCCTGTTATCCTGAGTTCCCTGTTAATTTTGCCTCTGGCCGCACCCCTTGTCAAGACGACATGGCTGTGTACGGACGGTCCTTCTTTGAATGAAGCTTTGGTGTCAACCGCTAAGTTGCTCACTATTTTCACTCTTTTATTTTCTTTCGGATGGTTAGTGTGATACTGAAAGATTTCTCTCTATACCACTACGATATTCCTCTTGTAGAATCAGCACCAATTGAGAAGAGAGAAGGTTTTTACATTATTGTACGTGATGAAGAGGGTGTTTCGGGTTGCGGAGAAGCGGCTCCCTTGCCGGGGTTCAGTATTGAGAGCCTTAGGGATGTCCGTGAGCAGTTAATCCGTTTGAGGGACGAGGAAACAGAAGAAGAATTGCTGCCTTCGGTATCTTTTGCTTTGGAGATGGCTATGCTGGACCTTGCTAAGAATCAGCGAGACATTCCTATGCGTTGCCTCATTTCAGAAGATTATCAAGAGAGAGTCTTTGTAAATCGTCTTCTGATGGCTGATGATCCAGAAGTTAGGGGTAAAGCTCAAGATTTCTTCAACCAGGACAGTAAAGTAGTCAAGATTAAGGTCGGAAGGCAATCTGTCGCTAAGGATGCAAAGGTAATTCAAGAGATCTGTAAACGTGCTGATCAAGAGATATTATTACGTATTGACCCAAATGGGCGTTGGAGTTTGAAAGAGGCTCTGGAGTTTTCCGATCTATGCCGAGATCTTCCGATAGAATATATAGAAGACCCGGTAAAGGACTTGAAGGATCTTCACGAGTTTGGTGTATCTTCTGGGATTGAAACAGCAGTAGATGGGCTTTATCGCGAGAATCCATTCAGCGACTTCAGTAAGATAGCAGGGGTTTCTACGGTTGTCATCAAACCTACTTTGGTGGGTGGTTTTGAGGTGACAAAACAAATGGCACGAAGTCTTGACGCTTTGGGGCTACAGGTGGTGATCAGCTCATCTTTTGAAACTAGTGCGGGTATCCTGGCTTTGGGAAATCTTGCGGCATCGATTTGTGGGGAAGGCGTAGCTGTCGGGTTAGATACTTTTAGTTATTTTGCTGACGATGCTTTGTCACCAGCGCTTTTTTACGAGATGGGATACATCGACTTGCAGCATTTTGATGAGAACACCGTGGATCTATCAAAGAAGTGGATTACCCTACTGTAGGGTGAGTTCACCGCTCCTGTTCATCCTGTAAAAATATTTATCTCCAACTAAGTAGTTCCATGATTTTTATGTAGGAACTCTGGGAGTACTCGGAAACAGTCCTCAGAGCGCTTAGAGTACTTAGGATTTGAGAGATTATAGGACTTTCTTTGAAGGTTTCCCAGAATTGGATCACTGTTTGAAGGATTGAAAGCATTAAGACAGCTGCAACGATTGCCATAAGGATGGAGTTTACGCAGGCTATTGTTAAAGTGATGAGAGCGATACCAGCGTAGGGACTCATTTGTAAGCCGTATTTATCGAGGAAATCTCGGGCTTGATTCATGCTTGAGAGATTTCTTAACTGATTTGTCAGGTCCGCACAGCGATTGCGGTAGGAATGGTTTGATTCATTCAGGCGGTTCACAGCGGCACCCGAATCTTCGAGGCTTTCCTGGAGATCGGCATTGGTGGAGCAGAGCCGCATCATTTCTATCTGGACTGTTCGGACTCTTTCTTCACACTGGTCGCTTTCCATGACTCGATGCATTTGACCCACATGTTGGGAGAAGAGATCGTCCAGAAGGCCCCGATTTTCCAGTCTTTGTAACCTGTCAGCGTTAAGTCCCTGCGATAATTCATGAAGGTGCGCGTTTCGTTCAATGTCGAGTCCCATCTCGATGTCCCAGTGTTCTTCGAGAAGTCTGCTAGACCTCACAGTTAGAATCCGACTTAAAGAAAGCATCTGTATCATCTTCTCTCGGGGGTCATCGGAAAGGGGGGTTGCCTGTGTAGGGAGCATTTGCCTGTTGGAGGTTTCTGAAATACGTAGCATCTTATTTATACCATCCTTTGTTTCTTTTGGCTTTCCCACCTTTGTCCATTCCATAATACCAGTGCATCCATGAGAGCCGAGGGGGCCTTGAAGAGTAGGGTTTATTCAAGCGGTCACCTGCGCTTTGCATGGTGTTCATTCTATTTTGGGCATGGCTCAAAAGATTGGTGTTTTCTTTGTTACTACCCGGGGAAAAAAGGTTACAATGGCTGAAAACGGCGATGCAGAGTCCGAGGGGGGTAAAAGAAAACTGGTCTTTTTGGTTAATTAAAACTTTGGGGTGGTTTGCAAGAGCTTGAATAACTTCGGGAGGGGACTCGCAGGCATAGTGTAGAGGAGAGGCCTTCCAGCAGTTTAAAGTGTTCACGTCGGCACCTTCAGTAAGGGCTTGACTCACGACATGTATGTCCCTGGCTTTATGAAGTAGTGTGTTACCTACCCGGTCTTTACTGTCTATATGAGCACCTAGATCGCAGAGGGTGTGGATGAGGGCAGCGGCATTTTTCCGAACTGTTTTTGTTCGGAGAAGTCGAAGAAGTTTTGCTTGGCATGGGGGCCGTATGGAGTAGAAGTCACATCCAAGGTAGTTGCTTTTGAGTGGCGTTAGGAGCTCTCTTTGGCAATGTATTACAGTATGGAGAGGGGGGAGTTCCTCTAGGTCTTTGATATTGACGTCAGCGCCATTTCTGACAAGAAGCCTGATGCCTTCTGGCAGAAAGGCGTAGTGAAGGGGCCTTCTGCCGAGGAGGTCTTGGGAGTTGACGTATTTCTCGATCTCCTCTCGATTGGCCCCAGAGTTTTCTATCTGCTTTTCTTTAGCTTCTATGAGGAGTTTCAGGATATCTACGGTGTGGGCGGTATGGAGTGGAGTTCTCCCTAGAGAGTCTTTGGCATCAATGTCAGCGCCTTCGTGGATTAAGAGTTTAGCAACGGCTTTGTCACGTACTTTGTGAAGGGGCGTAGATTTTTCTCGGCTCGTATCGTGGGTGTTGACCTTGGCACCACTGCTAATTAGAATTTCGGCGACCTTTTTATGCGAGCTTAGTTGGAGAGGGGTCTCCCCTTTGTTGTTTTTTGTGTTGACAAGGGCTTTAACGGCACGGACCCCAGATAGAATTCGGGTTCTTTCAATGAGGCGAATGGTTTTTTCTACGTGATTTCCTAGAAGGTGCATGCGAGTGTTGCCATTTTTATCTGTGGAGGAGGAGATTTCTTCCATACCCATGCTTTCGATATCTTCGTCACAAGCAAAGAGTTCTTCTCTTTCCCTCATAAACTTATTCAGGCTACCCCGAAGATCTTCGATTTTCTCTGCCGCGACGAGGGAGGAGGCCGTGAGATCTCTGACCTGCAGGCCTTGTTCTCTTGCTACATTCTCATATTCGATGGTCTTGCGCTGTGATTGCTGAAGAGCCTGTCCGAGTCGGAGGTTTTGGGTCATTAGCTTCTCAAGCTGATCATTGATGATTGGGATGATAGAGGCTCCTTGGGGTACGATCTGCTCTTGGCCTTGCCCGGAGTTGCTTGAAGAAAAAATTTGAATAGTCATGAATAGTTTCCTCTGTTTCTTTTAAAGAGGGGACTTATAATTCCATTTATTTATAAAGTCACCTAAAGAAAATCTTTTACAAAGCCATTTTCAAGTACTTATTGCTATTATTGTTAGAGCAGGCGTACAATTATACAGAAGTTTTTGAGAGTATTTACTATGTTTACTAAGGCCTGGAAGGCACGTCATTTGGAGGGTCCCGGAGGGATTTCTCGTCTTTTGATTCTTGCGTACCCGATCATCATTTCTAATGCATCGGATACGATAATGATGTTCTGTGATCGTTATTTTTTGTCTCACTTGGGAAGTGAGTACATGAGTGGAGCGATGATCGCAGGCTTCAGCTGCTTTTTTTTGATGACGTTCTGGTATGGGGTCAACAGCTATGTTAATGCACTAGTTGCCCAGCACTATGGAGCTAAACAGATAGAACGATGTGCAGTGGCGGTTTCTCAAGGTCTGATTTTTTCTGTTATGGCCTATCCTATCATCCTTACTTGCGTACCTTTTATCTATGAAGTCTTTGAGTGGTCCAGCCCTGATCCTTTACAGCTGATTTTGCAGAAAGAATACTTTCTTATCCTAACTCTGGCATCACCCTTTGCCCTGTTTCGAGTTGTTTTCGGAAGCTTTTTTGCCGGTATCGGTCGCACAAGGATTGTGATGATAGCGAACCTATTAGGGATGATTCTGAACATACCTTTGACTTACGCTATGGTTTTTGGAGTATGGGGCTTTCCTGAGTGGAAGATGGCCGGAGCAGCTTACGGTACGGCAATAGGGGAGGCTTTGACCTTTGTTATTCTCGCTGTAGCCTATATCCGGGAAAATGAGCGTTTTCACATTTGGAAAAACTTATACTTCGACAGGAAGATGTTCTCTAAGCTCTTGCGCTTCGGCTTTCCTGCTGGTTTTGAACTTTTTATTGCCATGGCTGCACTGAATCTCACTATGCAGCAGTTCCACTCCTATGGAACAGAGGTTGCAGCGGCGATGACGATTACTTTCAACTGGGACTTGGTAGCATTTCTTCCTATGATGGGCCTGGGCATAGCCGTCACAAGTCTTGTAGGTCAGAACTTGGGAGCAAACAATACCCTTGAAGCTGAGCGGGCTTTATTTTCAGGACTGAAAGTCGCGATGTTTTATGCTTTGTCGATGACGCTCCTCTTTCTTTTTGGTACAGATCTCTTGGTGAATATCTTTTTGCATGACCACTCCACCAAGCAATATGCGGAGATATATGAAACAGCCACAGTCATGCTTCGTCTGGCAGCGTTGTTTATCACTGCAGATGCACTAAAGCTGATGGTTGTGGGGGCTTTGCACGGGGCAGGTGACACACTATGGCCAATGTGGGTCAAGGTTTTGATCTACCCGTTTTTTGCAGTGGTTGTCATCTCACTGATCAAGGTCTACAAGGTAGCTCCAGTCATTGCTTGGGGAGCCTTTACCTTCTTACCGATCTCTTTGGCTATTATTCTATGGTACAGGTACAAGTCTGGTGCATGGAAGACCTTTAAATTGCTGGCTGCAGCTTAGAACGGATCCAAACTTTCACCAAAGGGCTCCCTTAGGACTCTCTAGTAGTTTATCTTGATGCTTGGTTGAAGCCTGCATAATTCCGTATACAAAAAAATATTCTCTTGTCATAAGCAAAATGTTTGTTTTCACAAAGCATAAAATTTTGGAGTTACTTATGACGACACCGGTTGATAGTCCTTGTTCGAGCAGGCATATGGATGCATGTCTTGGATGTTATCAAGCTTTACCAGAAAATCCATTTCTCAGTATGTGGGAAGAGGTTGTTATCCCATTTTGTGGGGAAGAGTGTGCCACTCAGTGGAACACAGCAAGAGCTGCAATCCCACACGATGGTTTCACTGATGATGACACAGCAAACAGAGTTCAATTTGTAGCATCAGGCTTATGCCCTGCATCCAGTGCTTTTGATTTCAACGGTATGGATCTCAGTGTTCGTCCTCAAGATGACTTTTTCCATTATGCCGTAGGAAATTGGATAAAGGATAACGAGATACCTGAAGGGTATTCGCGCTGGGGAACTTTTTCACAACTTAGCAAAATGAATACCGAACGTCTCAAAAACTTATTCCAGGGTGATTTTCAGGTTGATAGCCATGACGATGAGTTGGCGATAAACTTTTACAAGAGCTACTGCAACTTGGAAAGTCAAGAAGAAGCAGGTCTGGGACCAGTCCAAGGCATTTTAGACCAAATTAATGGTATCACAGGAATGGATGGTCTTGTAGCGGCAATAGGCTCCTTGCAGGCATCTGGCTTTTCTGTATTTTTTAGCAAAGGTGTAGCTCCTCATCCCAAAGACAACTCAAAGAATATTCTACATATTGGTCAGGGTGGTTTGAACCTTGGAGATTACGAGATTTATCTTGAAGAGAACGACACAGAAGCCAATAAGAACGCGGAAAAACGAGCAGCCTATCATGAGTATCTTGAAACTATTCATAGTTTGGCTGGAGCTTCAGAGGCTGAGGCAAAAGCATCAGCTACAGCTATATTTAACATTGAAAGAGAGTTTGCTTCTGCCTTTCTGACAAAGGAAGAGAGAAGGGATGTGGAGCTGACCACAAATATCTTTACGATCGAAGAAGCTAATGCCGAGTTTCAAGTTGATGCCAGAGTTCTCTTTGCCGCAATAGGTATTAGTCCAGAGGTTATGGATATAACAAATCCTCGCCTGATAAAGAAGGTGTTCTCAGTCTTGGCATCAGCAGACTTGGAAATGCTTAAGGATTACATGAAGTTCAAATGTATCAATGCTGTGGCACCGGCACTAGGGAAGGCTTTTTATGACGCGCATTTTCACCTCTATTCCCGGGTGATGAACGGCGTGGAGGAATCCAAGCCACTGGAGGAGCGAGCTACAGATTATACGATGAGCTTTCTTGGAGACGCAGTAGGCAAACTGTATGTAAAGAAGTTCTTCTCTCCTGGGCAAAAAGCTAAAGTGGTGGAAATGGTTGATGTGGTGAGAGAAGCTATCGCTGAGCGAATTGCCAAGCTTAACTGGATGGAAGATGAGACCAAGGAGAAAGCGATAGAAAAAGTGCAGCAGATGGAAGTACAGGTGGGCTATGCTGATGATGAGCACTGGACAGATTATAGTACTCTTAATAGTATTTCAAGCGATCAACCCTTAGCATCCAATATGCTCGACATTCTCCGCTTTGAGGAGCAGAGGGACCTGGCTAAGTTAGGGAAAGATGTAGATCGTCAAGATTGGCCGTGGCCGCCACAGACAGTCAATGCTTGCAACTCTCCTGATTTGAACAAAATAAACTTTCCGGCAGGAATTCTGCAGGAACCCTTTTTTACTGACGATCCTGCCGTAAGCTGGGGAGCTTTTGGTATGGTGATTTGTCATGAGATCATCCATTCTTTTGACGATCAAGGGCGTAAATATGATCTTAATGGTAATCAGGCAGATTGGTGGAAAGAAGCGGATGCTGAACGTTTTGAAGCTCATGCTAAAGTTATCGTGGAGCAATTTAACAATTACCCCATGCACTTTGCCGATGGCAGCAGTCAGAATGTTAGAGGGGAGCTTTGTCTTGGAGAAAATATTGCGGACCTCGGCGGCCTGAATATTGCTTTCGCAGCTTTTAAGAAAACCCTTGAATCCAATCCACTCCAAGATGTGAATGGTTTTACACCGGAGCAGCGCTTTTTCTTAGGATTCGCTCAGGTCTGGCGTTACAAAATCCAGGATGCTCTTGCCAGAAACCATTTGAACAATGACCCTCACAGCCCTCCCTTGTGGCGAGTCAATGGATCTTTGTCTCAGATTCCTGAATTTAAGGCCGCTTTTTCACTCCCGGACGAATGCCCCATGGTAGTACCTGAGGACAAGCGTTCTAAAATGTGGACTGACGAGAGTTAATTCAAGAAAAGAGACGATGAAAAAGGAGGAGTTAACCACAGAGTACTGAGAGAACACAGAGAGGATAAGATTCTTGATCTTCTTTTTTCTTGGTGCTCTCTCAGTACTCTGTGCATCCTTCTTTTTTTCACAATCTTCGTGTTTTTTTACTCCTCTGTATCGGAGTCTTTTTTTTCTGGCCTGGATTCTTCGGTAGCTACTTGCTCTGTTGCCGATTTTGGCGATGAGACCTCGGTATTAGACTCGTCTTTGATAGAGGAGCTATCGGAAAGAAGAGGGCTTGCGATTTCTGTTACTCTTGGGTCTACAGGAAGTTGTGTTGCCTTGAACTCTCTAATGTTACAGTGCTTACATCTTTCTTCCTGAAATATAACTGGAGGAGGTAAGACCACGGGCTCGAAGATGAAAAGAGGAGGCGGAAGTCCTGGTTCAGTAGATGGAAAGGGAAAAGGACGTGAGCCACGGGGTGAAGAATCTGGTGAGTTTGGAGGGGGAGGCGAGGTGAATATAGTTTTCATGACAAATTCATGAACAGGATTTTCTGTATCGGGATTCAGTGGACAGTGCTCATTAAAAAAGCAGACATCAGGAAGAATGGGATCGTAGGTAGGTGATGGAGGATTGAATATAGGACTAGACATTAGATCTCCTGGGTTTGGTGTTGAGAATAAAATTCGGATGCTAGCGAAGCCGCTTCTTTAGCGCAATTCCAAATTATAATTACACTGGGATCGGCCGCAAACTTGCATTTTTGGCGTGAGATTTTTTCGGTTGGCTAAGCGTGGAGGTCGAAGTAAGTGTATTCATGTTAACGAGATAGAACGCAATGCTAGGCGGGAAAAGATCATAGTAGAAATGAAAGTTTGTGGCCGAACCCGTGCCTGGGATCAGGCTAGTCTAGCCTAAGTTCATTAGAGAGAAGAGAAGAAAGAAGAGAAGAAAGAAGGGAAGAGGAATGCGAAGGAAGAGAAGAGGAGGGAAATGAATTACCAAAAGAGCACAAGATAGAAATTCAATTAGTTATATTTCTTTTATTAACTTATTTCAAAAATACTCCATCCGAATAAAGATATGCAAGGGCCGTGAAGATAGAGATCAACTCTGATTTTATTTATCTCCTCTTCCTCTCTTTCTTCTTTTCTTTTTCTCTTCTTTTCTGTCATAAAAGACGTTTTTCTTCGAATGGGTAGGTCAATGAAGAGTTCTGATCCTTCAAAAAAAATGACACGGCGATCTTTTCTGATTCGCTTGCTAGGGGCTTCTACTCTGGCAGCTGTGAGCCCTGGTCTTTTGTCTGTGGCAAGTAAAGAAAAAATCGAGACATCATTGAAAGATCCATGGCTCACCATCAAGAAGGTACAGGAGCACCTCTTACCCTCAGAGCCGGACTCTGTGGGAGCTAAAGAGGTGAATGCCTTACAATACCTTCGTGATAATGTTATGGATGCCCCACGGATAGATCTTGAGGAAAAATCCTTTATCAAAAAGGGTGTTAGGATAATCAACGAGGATTCTTTTGAGCGATATGAAGAATATTTCGTTTATCTGACGAATCAGCAGCGAGAAAATATTCTCCAAGGAATGTCTAAAAGTCATTTTGGGGAGCGTTGGCTTTCTGTTTTACTAACGTATATTTTTGAAGCACTTCTTGGCGACCCCGTATATGGAGGGAACCCAGATGAAATAGGCTGGAAGTATTTGGAGCATCAGCCGGGATATCCCTTGCCCTCAGAAGATAAACGTTACCAAGAGGTTTTAAAAATATGAGTATTGAATTTGATGTATGTGTGATTGGCAGCGGCGCAGGAGGAGGGCCAATAGCTTGGACTCTTGCAAAGGAAGGCTATAAGGTCCTGGTATTAGAAAAGGGTCCATGGTTTAAAGAAGGGGATTTTTTCAAAGACGAAATAGGCGCTTGCAAGAGGGATATCTATACCCCCGATTTGAAGGATGAACAGCATGTAATCGAGAAAAAAAATAGACAAGGCAGCTGGTCAAGTAAGGCGACATCTTCTTCAGGGCGTAGCTTTTGGAATGGGAACTGCGTGGGAGGATCTTCAAACTTTATGAGTGGATTCTTTTACCGCATGAAACCCAATGACTTTCGCCTCCTTTCAGAGTTTGGTCCCATTGAAGGAGCTAATACGGTGGACTGGCCCATCACCTATGAGGACCTCGAACCCTACTATACCAAGGTGGAATCCTTGGTGGGAGTTTCAGGGGTGGTGACCCCTCATCCTCATCAGGAGCCTCGCTCAACGGAGGACTTTCCCTATCCCCCCACTTTAGAACATCCCCTTTCTGGATGGCTGGACAAGGTTTGCAGGGATGAGGGATTACATCCTCTTGTGACACCCCGAGCAATCCTTT
Source organism: Chlamydiales bacterium (assembly GCA_047611865.1). Taxonomy (GTDB): domain Bacteria; phylum Chlamydiota; class Chlamydiia; order Chlamydiales; family JBDQID01; genus JBLFWS01. The sequence continues at coordinate 21,134 of JBLFWS010000014.1, read as the reverse complement.
CAGAAGGAGCTATGGGAAGAGGGAGCTGTGGGTATTCAGGCTATTGCGGAAGCTACGGCTGTACTACAAAAGCTAAGGGTAGCTCAAGGGCCGCCTTGCTTGATCCAGCGGTGCGAACGGGAAACTGTGAGGTGCGCCCCCATTCTAAAGTGTACCATCTGCTGTCCGATGAATCAGGCAATATCTCTGCGGCGCGCTACTATGATAGGGATGGGAAATCTCGTGAGGCGCGCGCTAAGCTTTTTGTTGTGGCTTGCCAAGCCATTGAAACATCCAGGCTTCTTCTTTCTTCTACCGGCCCCCGCCATAAGAACGGATTGGGAAATCGCTATGGGCAGGTGGGGAAAAACTTAGTTTTTTCTGCGGGAGGAGTAGGACGAGGAGATCTACTCTACAAGAATTTTGACAGGCAAAAGGTGGAGATGCTGAAAGTTCAGGGGCCCTTTGTCAACAGAGGATTGCAGGACTGGTATGAGATTAAAGGGGGGCCATTTGCTTCGCGGACAAAAGGCGGGACAATAGATTTTCTTTTTGCTCACCCTAATCCTATCAGGAGAGCACAAAACCTAAAGTGGGACGATAATGGAGGCTTGCTCTGGGGAAAAAAACTAAAGGATAGACTCAAAGAACAATTCACTGGGATGAAACAGTTGAAGTTCGAGACCTTTTGCGATTGGCTGCCAACGGACAATTGCTTTGTCTCTCTCGATCCTAGTGTCAAAGACAAGTGGGGCACACCCGTGGCTCGTGTGAGAACGGGGTATCATCCTCACGATCTGAAAGTGGGAGCTTACCTCTCTGAGAGATCGAAAGTGTTGCTTAAGAAGATGGGGGCGGAAAATATCCAGGCCTCTGTTAGTGGCTCACCTCCACCCAACCTGGTTGTTGGTGGCTGTCGCTTTGGTACAGACCCTCAGCAGTCGGTGCTTGATGTTCACTGCAAGCTACACGATTCAGATAACCTTTTTGTCACAGACGGGAGTTTTATGCCTACAGGAGGGAGTATCACTTATACCTGGACGATATATGCCAACGCTTTTCGTGTGGCAGATCATTTGCTAACGAGGCTATAGCTCAGTTGTCGTAGAGCTTGTTTCTTCAGGATCTTTAGCTTTGGGCCTTTTCTCCTCTGGGAGTGAGAAGACAGGTGAATATAGTCCTTTGTGTTCGCGCTTCCAACAATTTCCAGAGTCCACTCTTTCATCGATATTGGTAAAATGGTATTCGTAGAAACTCCCTCGAATGTATTTGGGAGGGTGGTGTTGGAATGGATTGGTTTTTAAAAGGTTCGTGACATCCTTAGATCCCTCGAGGAGGCGTACAAGAAAGCGCGTGTACCAAGGGTTCTGCTCGTATTTCCCTAATGCGGCGAACCACATCTGCCAGTCAAGGCGAGGTTGGTGGGGGGCTGCCTGACGAAGAGGCCCATTGAGGTCGCCAGGTTTCCAATGGAACTCATATTCTTTCCAGGTTTTTCCGTCATCACTACCTTCTACAATAATTTCATAGCGTGTAGTTGTCATGCGGGCGAAAAGTCCGTATCCGCTGATTATGTGAAAGGGAGCGGCAAAACGTAAAACGGAGATCAGACGGCCCAGAGGAACAAACATACCTGCAAGCTGTAAGGCATTCAGAAAGATCAAGCCAAGCCCTACGATGGAAAGAAGAACCTGTACGAAGAAAAAAGGTTCACTGGGAGGCATGATCGCCATATCACCTAGAATGGCCTGGTAGTAGCCGTCTTCTAAAAGAGGAATAGCTGCGACGATGGTTAAGAAATTGAAAAAAGCATAGTTCCCTGATATTTGGATTATCAACATCAGACCAATGATACCTATGAAAGCGTATATCCTTAAAAATGAAGGGGAAAAAATGAAAAAGGGCAGGATTAGTTCGATCAAGAAAGTAGCCACGACAGCGACTTTGCCAAGGATTTGTGGAAATTGGTGAAAGTACCAGGCAACTTTGTTGGGGATGGGTTGGGTGTAGTAATGAAAATCAAAAGCTGTCAGACTGCGCCATGCGGGGCATTTGGAAAGTATCTTTACAATACCAGCGGAAAAGATTAAACGAAAAAGGAGAAACCAGATAGCTAAGAGAAGAAGAAGGGGAGGGGGGGTAGCCATGGAGAAAAATATTGCGAAGAAGCCCACTTCCAGAAGAAGGGTATCCCATTGGAAGGACAAAAAATTAGAGCCTACGTTGACAAAGGAAAGATAGAGACCCCAGCAGATGATTAGTAAGAGGGTAGAAGTGTAGGGGATGTCAGCGAGGAGAAGTGCGCCTGATAGAAACCCAATGCATGAGGTGTAGGCCAGCATTTTATCCGTACATTTCCACCAGAATACGGTGGGGAGTCTGAAATATTCCTTTTTTCCGGAACGCTTTTCCACTGACTCGAGTAGTTCACTAACAGGTAGTATCCCGTTTTTACCGTACAGACCTTTCATCTGAACGAATAGGGAAAAGAAGGCGATGAAGTAGGTAACTCCTAGGAATTTAACAAAGAGCCACTGGGAAAACATGAAAGCAGAAGTGTCGAATAATTGATTCATAAGAGCAGGAGTGTCGAAGAACTGACTCATTAGAGTAGCCTTTGAGTGATAGTGATAAAATTTATTATATATAATGAATGAAATAAGCACAAATATCACGAAAGATTCTCTTTACAGAATCTTAAATTTTCTGGATGGTATGATCGCTTATCGAAAATTGAACAGGTGAATGGATGTCTCCCCAATCGGATGCAGGAACAGATACGGTATATGTAGGTGCAGTAGAGAAGAGCTACAATGAGATTCTGGATAGGTTGAGAGAAGGCGAGGTGCCCGTTAGAGAACTTCCCGAGTGCTTGCTGTACCTCCAGCTTAACTTGCAAGAAGCTGAGCAGAGAGATTTACTTGTAGAGATCGTCAAACGTTACTATCTATCAGAAGATTTTGTAGGCCAAAGCATGGCCACTCTTTTTGGGCTTGACCTTTTTGACAGCCAAGAGATTAAGGCGGCGATAGAATTTGGAAAGTTCTGTGTTTGTGAAGGGGAGACTTCCCTTTTCGCTTTGCCGGGAATATTGGGCATGGATATCGATGAAAAAATGCATAGGGATGCGTTTGGAGATATTTTAGAGGCTGGCTTGATCTATCAACTTCATCAGCACGAAAATCTCCTTTGGTTTTTTGACGCAGTACGACCATTTTCTGGAACCCCTGTAGGGGACGGCTCCCTTAGTATTAGCAAATCAAATACTTACCCCTTCCTTAAAGAGATGGCTCATCGCTTCGTTCTGCGCATGCCTTACCAGTTTTTGCGGAATGTTGGGCGCTTTTCTTTTGAAAATGACAGAGAGCGAGAGGAGTTTTTCACTCCGTTGTTTCATGACTGTCTATGCGCACATCCTGGAATAACCGTTTATGCTTTGAATACTCCTTCCATTAGGGAAATTGTGAGCAAGCTTTCTGTAAAAGGTGGAATAGTTGAAGAGTTACGTTTTTTTACGGGATGTGAAAAATTCGATCCTGTAGAGTTGAAAGCCTTGTTTCTTCGGCTTACCTTGTCACAGGGAATAAGTAATGAGACCCTCGTGACCGTACTCTCCTCTGATGAGGGTGCTAACGCTTTACATGCTTTGTGGAAAGAGGAAAATGGAAAATGGGGTGTGGGAAATTTTGTCTCTAAGCTTAGATCCTTAGCTCAAACATATCTTGGAAACGCAGATTTTGGAGATTTCTCCCGTAGTATCTTTCACGAAGATTTTATGGAAAAGACACTTCATGAGGATGGCAGTGGTCTGCGAGATATTATCTATGAAAAAGCCTATGATCTTTTTGGAGAGTACGCCGGAAGCGCTAAACATGCAGCCTTTCAGGCCCTTTGCCTAATGCCTCACCATCGCCCTGAGCATATGGAAAAGAAAAAGGGACATGTTCTTTCGAAAAGTTTTTCTCAGATATGGGAGTACAGCCAAGCTTTTAGAGAGGGTTTTCACGGAGAATCTTTGCGGAACTTTGCTGTTTTGCTTGCAGCAAGTGGGCAAGGGTTTTCACAAGATCTGTGGGAAACACTCCAATTTATGATTCATGATTCGGGCGATAATTTATGGGAAAAGTGTAGGGGAGAACCCTATAACCTCGTAAACTCCGATGAAAACTTACTGTTCCCTTTTTTGTACCGACCTCTTAAAGAATGTGGCGTGCAGTTGAGTCGAGAGTTTTTAGCTGCTGTCAGTCCTCTTGCATCAGATTTAATGAATTTGGTTTCTTATTTGCAGCTGCATACGTGCTTGACAATGGAAGATATAGGCGCAAGCCTTCGTTTGCTGATGGGAGAAGAAGGGAAAAGGGAAGAGGATGTAAACTTTCTTATCGAATTTTACATGCACCTGATCTACTCCCTCCAGATTAAGGCAGCACTGTGTGAAAGCTCTCAGGAATATCGGGCATTTTTAGATGAACATTGGGATACAAAGCGTTTGTTTCATGCGGCTATGCGCGACCTGATGGATACGATGGGTATTACAGAACGATGGTTTTCTGTAATTGTCTTTGACAAGATTCAGAGGAAACTCTTGCTTAAGTGGAAGTACCCAATGAACCTCTTAAGACTCCTTAAAAGCAAAGAGGGCTCGGATCATGAAAAAGAAAATTACAAGCGTTGGCTAGCTGCTGTTTTGGAATTGGGTAAGCAGGGAGAGGAAAGTCTGGAGAAGCTCCGTTATGGAGAGAGCTGTGAGAGCTGGGAGCACCTGCAGCACATGCCCTTGGATACACTTGAATTTTGGGCACAAAAAAGCAGCCAGAAGGTATCAGAGCTTAGTATTCTTGCAAAAAATGTTCGCGCAGATCTTCTGATACAGGGAGCAACGCTAGAAGAATCGGATGATCCGGAAGTGTTTTTCACCCTTGCCGATGAGCTGGGGGCTACCCTCGGGAAATTCCATGACAAGGGTATCTATTATACTCTTGCAGGGCATTCTTCTTCTGGAAAAATTAAGTTGATAACATTGCGAAATGCTTCGGGAGAGCTCCTCGCAGCTGCGATGTTGCGCTTGCTGATGGGGAAGCATAAAAGCTTTCGCGATAAGCCCGTCCTCTTTATAGATCAGATGCTTGTCTCTCATGCTGTAAGGGAAAGAGGAGATTTTAAAGAAAAAAGGGAGCTTCTGCAAAAGCTTCTGCTTGCCATGGCCTACACGAGGTCTTCAAAGCTTCGGGTGCGTCTATTTGCTCACAGTAGTGAATACCAGGCTGCTTTAAAACATGGTCTTTTGAGAATGGCAGCTTCCACCTTTGACTTACAATCTATGGGAGGGGCAACGCCTGAATACCTGGAAATCCTCGGTAAACGTTTTGAAGAGACAGCAGAATATAGTATTCCATCTCATTTTGTTGTGGAGGTAAAAAGAAGGTGATTTTTTTTTTGATGGAGAGATGTTGAAATTCTCAAAAGGAATGAGTTAAGGAGTCTAGGACGAGTAAACGTTCATTTTAGAAACTTTCCCCTTAAGTATCAGTCCCTTTGTCCGACAATTGAAGTAAATAAACTTCAATTGTTATGAGAACAGAGGGCTTATGCTATGCCGATAGATCCGAATGCAGTGACCCAGTTTTCCAAAACTTATGAAAGTCAACTGCCTGCAAAATTTCAAGGGAAAGCTACACCGGGAAATGAACATGTAAAGGCTGTATTTGCTCAATGTTTTGATGCTGCAGGAGGTACTACAGCAACTCCATCTACTTTAAAAGATCGCTTCTTTGCTAAATTGGATGAAAGTGAGGGAAAAGGCGCTGGAGTAAGTGGCTTTATTAACAAACATTCAGTGGCTCTGGCTAAGAAGGTGTTTGAAGATTTGTTTCCTCCATCAGTAGCCCCAATGGTAGCTCACGTAAAGGCAGGCTCATCACCTGAACAAACCCTTAATGATGCTATAGGGACAGAGTTTGCCAGCGAGGTGGCGAGCAAGAGACTTCCGGGTCCGGTTTATCAGGTGAAGTCAAAGGACTTACCCAGAATTCAGCAATTTTTTGCACAGAGTGCGGGGCGTTCACCGGTTAGCCGCGAGGCAGAATTTAATAAACTTGTGGACGGTCTGGATATGAGACCAGAAGCAAAGGTAGTAGTAAAAGCTGCTTTTAACAAATCTTTCTCTCCAATATCACGTCCATCAACAGCTTCAACACAGGCTTCATCTCGACCACCAACTTCACCTATCGTGGATGTCGGGCAAGGTGCAGGAGTAGCCCCAGTACATGTTCACGCGTCTCCGACCTCAGTTGTAAATGGATTAGTAGACGATTTGGCGAGTAAGGCTGGAGTAGTACTAAGACCTAATCAAAAGCCTTTATTAAATGCATTTTTGAATGATGGAGATAATCAGAAGTTAGCTCCTGATGCTTTTATTGATAAGTTTGATAATTTCATTGATAACGATGCTGATATGAAGAAAATGGGTGGAACTAATTTAGGGAAGTTGAAGCAGGCAGTTCGAAATATCTTAGGTTTGCCCGGTAAGGATATAGGAGTTCCTGGTGCAGGACACGCTGCGGGAGCAGTACCGGTTCATGTCGTGTACCCTCCCTCAAGTGGTGTGGTTAAGGGGCGGCTTTCTCTGGATCATAATGGGGGTTCTTTTGCCGTTGACATCGCTGATCTTGGTGGTTTGAGTGCTGCAAACGGAGTGTTGTCTCAGCAGGGGCTCACGGAGTTTTGTGAAAGGGTAAATCATCACACAATTGATAAGCCTTATCACGCTAGTCCTCATGATTTTAAAGATATAAAAGGTGAGCGTTGTTTCAGAACTAACCATAATGGAGCTCATGCTGCGAGGCAGATGCGATATACGGAAGTTCTTTTGGATCAAATCGAACAAAATGGTAGTGATGGTGTAAATCAAAGTCCTGCATTTAAGTATCTCTCTCCTATGGGAGACAAGAGTGGTTTGATAAGCAATCCAGCTCAATTCAAACAGCAAGTAATGCTTGCCTCATACTTTATTCGTGCCGGGAGAGTTAATGAGGACGGAAGTCGTGTTGAGAATAGGGCGACACTAGCGCGCTCTTCAGAAATTTATGGCGCGTATGCTAGTCAAATGGGTTTGGATCCTGAAACTGTTTCTCTGATGAAAATAGCTGTTAAATTTGCCACTGTTAGTGATGCTACTCGAAGTGACCCAACGTATGGGATTAGAAAAGCGTTGGAAGACAGTGGAGTAATTGGAAATTTAGATGATAAAACAGAGTTACTTACTGCATTAAGTCAGACTCTTCAAACAGCTCACATAATGGATCTGACAAGGGACTATGGTATAGGATCTTCAGGGAAGGCGGTAAACCCTGATAATGCTGGCGGAGGGAATATTCATATAAACAAGCTTTTTGTGAAAAATTCGGGATCAGCAGAAGTGCGTGAACTTTTGAATTATGCGGTTAAGACGCAAGATGCTACCGGTGACCATGGGGCTACAAAGGGTCATCATGGTCGTTTTTCTGATGATTTCGCGGATTGCAGCAAGCATGGGGCGCATTGTTGGGATAAGTTGACTAGAGTGCCGTTTCCATAACCTTTTCGGGTTATGGAAATCTTTGTAGTAAAAGTAAAAGACGTTGACATTATTGGCCATCATGAATTAATATTCATTATTAACGAATAATAATTCATTGGATTTGACGCATGTCACACAAAAACTTCGTTCAGGAAAGGCAGAGTGCCTTATCAGACCTCATTTCTAAAGAAGCTGTAGGAGACCAGAAGGCTTTAGTCAGGCTTTTGGACGAAAACTACGGTATTCACACAAATCAAGCGGTAATTTCTCGAGATTTGCGGAGTTTAGGCATCGTCAAACGGCAGATAAATGATCAGATGGTCTATGAACTCCCGAAAACGGATGTTAGTACAGAAATTTTAAAATTAGCCATTGTCGATATTAGACATAATGAGACGACCATTGTCGTAAAGACGCACCCGGGCCTTGCAGATTTTGTAGGGGATTGTATCGATGAATGTTTTGATACGGAGATTCTGGGTTGTATCGCCGGAGAAAATGTGGTTTTGATTACTCCGGAATCTATTAAGGAAATCAAGAAAACTTTCAAAGTCGTTTGCGAGAAGTTGCATTTTCAAGTGTAGAAAGTGTTTAAGGGACAATTCCTATGAGCGTTCACTATATTGTCTTGGTTCCTTAACAGGATACTTACTATTTTTGACGACTTTTGAAAAGGCCAAAGGCCTTAAATACTGCCAGCCCGGGGCAACGCCCTGGGTAATGGAAAAATAGACAGTTTAGCTCTGTAAGAGCGTAATATTATACTTGTCGCTATCGAAATATTTTTCTCTTACAGAGCTAAATACCTTGATTATGATTAGCCTAGGGCTGGCAGTATTTAAGGCATTCGGCCTTTATTGCCTTGGGGAGTAGGTGTAGAGAAAATGAAACTGAGAGGGTAGGAGCGGGATTTAGTTAGAGTCCTCTTGCCCGGCGCTCCCCATGAGCCTTTGATAAGCCACGACTAAATTATAAATAAAAGAGAATGTAATGAAAAATAGAATTTTTGGTGGGATGATATTTGCCCTGATTACTGGAATCCTCCTTTTGATTTTACCTAAAGAGAATGAGTCAGAAGATGTCTTACTTGTGGGGACGAATGCAGAATTCCCTCCTTTTACCTATGTATACAAAGAACATTACGTAGGCTTTGATATTGATTTATCAAAAGAGATCTGTAAGCGTTTAGGTAAAAAGATGCAAATCCGAGATCTGCCTTTTGATTCACTAGTACCCTCAGCCATGTTGGGAAAAGTGGATTTTATAGCTGCTGGAGTAACGCATACCAAAGAGCGAGCAGAGAGAGTACTCTTTACTCAACCGTACCTCTCGGGTGACCCACTTGTCATGGTTTCTATGAAGGGAGAAGCTCCTTTACTTTCCACAGATGATTTGTTGGGAAAAGCGGTGGTCGTGAATGAAGGCTATACAGCTGATTTGTTTCTAACAGAAAAAGAAGGCCTGGATCTTATTAGGCTTGGTAGTCAGCCCGCTGAAGGCTTTATGTCATTGATGAGTGGTCGTTGTGATGTTTTTGTCACGGCTACCAGTACTCTCAATCCTATTATGCACACTGATCAAAGCAAAAGATTTCAATTCGCAGCCATCAATGAGAGTAGTGATAACTATGCCATTATAGTCCCAAAGAAAAAGGCTCATCTACTTGGCGAGATACAAGCTGTTTTAGATAGTATGGAAAAAGACGGAAGCCTCCAGGTTATGAAAAAGGCATGGGGACTTTCATGATTGATTTTCCTCTTATTGTTGAGTCCTTGCCAAGCTTATTGAGTGCGACAATGCTTTCTGTGAAAATAGCAGCATGTTCTGCTTGTATTGGTATGGGAATGGGATTGCTTATCGGAACGCTGGATGCTGCTAAGAATCCTCTTTTGAATCCACTCATTCGTTTATATGTCACATTATTTCGTGGGACACCGATGCTGGTGCAGATACTCTTTGCTTACTATGTCTTGCCTCAAATGGGTTTGGAAATTGAAGCTCAGTGGACGGCGATTATTGCAATTGGACTCAACAGTGCGGCCTACATTAGCCAGACTGTTAGATCGGGCATTAACTCAGTCCCTGTAGGTCAGATTGAAGCGGCCTCGACATTAGGTTTAAGCAGTTGGCAGGTGACACGTGATATTGTTTACCCTCAGGCTTTCCGGGTGGTTCTGCCTGCATTGGGCAATGAGTTTATCACGCTGGTGAAAGACTCGAGCTTAGCATCCATCATTGGGGTGGTAGAACTGTCAAAGGCAGGCTCAATTGTTCGAAGCCACACCTATGACGCCTTTTCCATTCTACTGGCTGTAGCTTGTATCTACTTGGTGATGACGGCCCTCTTGTCATTTGCAATCGAGAAAATTGAGAAAAGGATGTCTCATGCTTAAAATTGAAAAGTTAAGAAAAAAGATTCACGGAAAAGTACTCTTTCAGGACCTGAGCTTTCAGGTGGAAAAAGGGGAGATAGCCGTATTTTTAGGTGGATCGGGTACAGGTAAGACGACGCTTTTACGGGTTTTAAATAAGCTAGAAGATTGCGAAGAGGCGATGGTTTCACTGGACGGAGAAAAGAGAGACTTTGCGACTCTCAGGGAAAAGGGGGAGATAGGGATGGTATTTCAGAATTTCAACCTTTTCGAAAATCTGACGGTAGAAAGGAACATTACCTTGGCACTCGTTAATGTTTTGGGAAAAAGTGAATCTGAAGCCAAATCTATTGCTCTAACACTTTTACAAAAGTACAAACTGGAAGACAAAGCAGCCATGCCTGTAAGGAAACTATCAGGTGGGCAGAAGCAACGTCTGGCTATAGCGCGTACTTTGGCATTAAACCCACGAGTTATCTGTATGGACGAGCCTACATCGGCATTAGATCCACAGCTAACATATTCTTTAGCTCAGAGCATTGAAGAGTTAGCAGGGCATGGGCATACTGTCATTTTGACTACACACGATGTTTCTCTCCTGGAAAAACTGGGGTGTAAAATCTTTCTTTTAAAAGAGGGGCGTATCTGCGAAACCGCGAAGGCGTCGACGTATTTTAAGAATAGAGAAGACTACCCGTATATTAACGAGTATGTTCGGGGGCTATAGGTTTTGGATGCAATAAGTAGTGGGAAAGGGTAGTGAAGAGAAGAAGAGAAGAGGAACGCGAAGGCAGCGAAGGACGCGAAGGCTGCGAAGGAAGATAAGAGGAGGGAAGAAGAAGAAAGAAGGTAAGAAGAAGAAAGAAGGGAAGGGGAGAAAGAGAAGAGGAACGCGAAGGCAGCGAAGGACGCGAAGGCCGCGAAGGAAGATAAGAGGAGGGAAGAAGAAGAAAGAAGGGAAGAGGAGAAAGAGAAGAGGAACGCGAAGGCAGCGAAGGACGCGAAGGCCGCGAAGGAAGATAAGAGGAGGGAAGAAGAAGAAAGAAGGGAAGAGGAGAAAGAGAAGAGGAACGCGAAGGCAGCGAAAGACGCGAAGGCCGCGAAGGAAGATAAGAGGAAGGGAGAAGAAGAAGGAAGGGAAGAGGAGAAAGAGAAGAGGAACGCGAAGGAAGATAAGAATAGAGCAGATTACTCGTATATTAACGAGCATGTCCGGGGGCAGTAAATATAGTGCTTCGAATTAAAAATTTCCCAATTTAGGCTAGATCTTTTTCCTCTTGACTGTGCGTTTGGTCTCGGATAACTATACGTATTACGTAAACAATAATATTTTAACAATATTGACAATATTATTGTTTATTGATATACTATTTTATATGTAGTCAACCTAAGAGGGGCTCTTCTGAGCTGTCAGCAAAATGAAAACCGTGAATGTAACTTTCTCGCTTCCTTTGGATGTGAGGGATGATTTAAAGATGTATGTAGAAAAACGCGGGATGAGTCAGTTTGTGGCTAAAGCGATTCGTAAATATCTTGAAGAAGAGAAGCGGGAACTCGAAAAGGCATACATGCAGGCAAACGAAGATCCTGGGCAAAAAGAAGCGAATAATGACTGGAATACGACCATAAAAGACGGAATTGATGATGAGTGGTAAGAGTTATCCCAAACGAGGAGATGTGTACTGGGTGAACCTTGACCCTACAGCCGGAAGCGAAACAAAAAAAACAAGACCTGCTGTTATTGTTTCAAATAATGTCGCAAATCAGTTTTCCCATATGATTATCATTGCGCCTGTCACGAGTAATGCGGAGAAAATCTATCCTTTCGAAGTACCTCTGGAAGTTGCTAAGAAAAAAGGCAAGGCCATGTTGAACCAAATCCGAGCAATAGATAAAGCTCGTTTGGGAAAAAAGATCCTTTCTCTTGATGTCCCCACGATGGAAAAATTGGATGAGGCTTTAAAACTTGCTGTGGGCATAAACTAAACGCACTCCCTTATAGTGATTTAAATTGGAAGGCATTAAAGCTTAACTTTCTTCGCGTTCCTCTTATCTTACCTCCTCTTCGCGTCAAAAAAAAAGAGTAGGAAAAGCTGAAGCTTAACCTACTCTTGTGAGCGCTTGTGCGAATCATACAGACTCTATTCTTCGATAGGGTACCTGTTTGTGGTTTGACTCACACTTCCATCTTTATTACTGCAGTTGGAACAGCATGAGCTGAGGCCAAAAAGTAATACTACTGCCAGAAGGATCTTTCTCATAGTGAGACACCTCCAAAAGGCTCTTCAGGGAGAAGAACATCGGCGATAGGGTCATTTTGGGGTTCCTCGGGCTCATAGATGGGGCGTACATCGAAGCCTACATCACGAATGGAGAAAAGGAGCTTAAGGATACCTTCCCATTCAGCCTTTTTATCGATTTTCAAGAGCACTTGTGTTCGTAATTTATCCTCGGGAAGTAAACCCATTTCATATTGACGGGCAAGTTCTTCCGCGATGGATGCAGCGTTGTCCATCTCGTAGTCATGGATCTCAGTGACCCACTTGTACTTACCATTTTCGTTGATGGTAATATTGATGATTTTCATATCTTCTTCAGATTGTACCAAAGAAGCTCCGGTCTCAGGCTTGAGCTTCACCAGGTCTATCTCTGTGTCTTTGGTGGTCACACGAGATATGGCTAGTGAAGCGAAAAAAACAAGCATGAGAAATAGAAAGTCAATCATGGGGGCAAGATAGTTGGCTTGCTGTCCCTTGACTTCTTCCTCAGATATAAAGCTCATGATTTCCGCCGGGTTATGAATTCTTCTCGGACTGTTTACTTTCCCATTCCATTATGTTGCCAAGGGAGAGGACCTCGTTTTCTACGGCGCTGAGTAAGCGTGTGACACGGAACTTCAACGAGGTATAGAAAATCATAGCGAGGATCGCGACAACGAGTCCGGCAACAGTTGTCCCTACTGCAATACCCAGTCCATCAAAGATAGATGTGATGGTTTCGGAAGTGCGGTTGGTATCATAGAATGCAAAAAACATTCCGAGAACAGTTCCCAGAAGGCCAAGCATAGGTGCTATGACGACCACGTCGTTAAGAAGGGAGATACGTTGCCATAGGGCTACAGCCGTTCGGCGTCCCTCGGCGCGCATAGCGTCCATAACGAGTTGGGGTCCGTGTTTGCGAGCAGCGAGGCCACAAGCGATGATACTGGAAGAGTAGTTATTGTCTTGTTTGCAGTTTGCAAGGGCTGCTTCAAAACGGTGATCTAGAATATCTTCTCTCACTTGTTTTAGAAATTCCTCGGGCATCATATCTGATGCTCGTAAGGTAAGCAGGCTGTAAAGCCAAATGATGAAGGAAAGGATAGACAGGACTAGAAGAATACTGTAAATCGCTGGTGACCCTCTAAATACCTTGACCAGGTCAAGGCTGGACGCTTCTGTACTTGCTTCCATGGGAGTTATGGAAGCTTGTGCCATAACGACTCCCGCTGCAAGGATAGCAGCGCTTGTACAAAGAAAAAACAGGCGTTTTTTAACTGGCATAATTCATCTCTTTGTCAGCTCGGTTCTAAGAAAGTTTTATCCTACAGACATCGGCTCTAAGTAATGTCAAGCCGATGTCTTAGGTTCTCTGACTTTGGGGCGGGGAAAATCTACCCTGCTATCAGTAATTAAATTGAAAATTTTACAATACAAACCCTTACGTATTGATTCAAGGGATAATGATTTCAGTTCCGGGTTTAATCGCATTTTGGTTAGGGATAGTGGAGCGGTTGGCCTCGAAGATATCCTGCCAGCGCAAGGAGGTACCATAGTATTTCACAGAAATCTGTGATAAGGTTTCTCCCTTAGCGACGATGTGAACTCGTGAGGAAATAGCCTTTTCCAAGCGTTCCTGGCTGCTGCCGCCAATGTTTCTACGGGCAGCGGTATTTGTAGACTGCTTGCCTGAAACGTCAGTCAGAAGGTCTCGGTAGGAGGAGCGGAGAGTTTCAAGCTCCTTTGCGAGATCTGAGCGTGAATGTTCTATGTTACGGAGCATGGTCCTTTGGTCTTTGAGAGACTGCGCCACCTCAGTAAAGCGAACTTTCTGCATCTGGTTTTCTTCTTGTTCCTTGGCGTATTTTACCCGTATCTCTTCGAGGGAGGCGGCCAGTTGGCGTTCTCTAGCTTCACCTTGCTTTCTCTGTGTGGCCAAAGCGTTGGAGAGAGTTTCTACCTGACGCAACTGTTCCCGTTGGGCGATCATGCTGTCTTCTTTCTCTCTTTCGAGAAGTTCAAGCTTTGCCTGAAGGAGCTCTTTCTCGTCACCGAGGAAGGAGGCCTTTTGTTGCAGACCATCGCGCAGAGCTTCGAGTTCAGAGCGTTGCTTTTCCAGGGAGGTCAGGATCTTATTTTTTTCTGAAAGATCTTCGGTAATTTCTTGCAGCGATTTTTCCAGACCCGATTGAACAGTTCTTTCATCATTCAGAGAATTAGAAAGAACTTGTATGGTTTCCTGGTGCTTTTGGTTTGCAGCGAGGGTTTCTTCGGATATCTGCTTGATGCTTTTGCTTTCTTCCTGGAAGTTTTGCAGCTCATCATTGAGGAGTTCTTTTTCTTCCACCAGTGCGTTGAGGGAATTCTCTTTGGAACTGAGGAGGTTTCCTAGTTCTTCCTGAGAAACTTTAAGCTTATCCCAAGCTTGGCTTTTTTCTTCGAGGGATGCAGTGAGGGCTTGTAGCTCTTCATCGAGGCGCTGCACCTGTTCGAGGGAGGTGTTTTTCTCACCCTCAACGCTGGAGATGCGTGTTGTTAGCTCATCGCGTTCCTGAAGGATAGTATCATGATCCTGAAGTTTTGTGAGCAGCTTTTCTTTTTCTTCTGTTAGCTGCCGTTGGGTTTCTGTCAAGGATTTGATTGTGCTGCTTTTTTCTTCCAGGAGGCTGGATAGTTCATTTTTATCTGCTTCCAACTTTTCATTTGAGAGGGTTATTTCCTCTAGAGAAGAGCTGAGAGACTTAAGTTTTTCTTCAAAGGAATTGAACTTATCCTGTGACTCTACTTTTTCATTTTCCAGGGAGGTGATAAGTGAAGACAAATTGTTTTTTTCGTCTTCAAGAGCCTGGTTACGTGTTTTCATTTTTTCGTTGAGAGCCTGCTGTTCTTCCAGCATGGGGGTCAGAGTCTTGATATCGCTCTCGATCTTGGAGAGTAGTTCTTTGTTCTCTTCTGAGAGTTTTTCGCCTTCTTCTTTTATTTTGTTGCGTTCCTCTTTTAGGAGGTCGCTGCTTTGGCTAAGGGTTTGGATGGAGTTATCCTTTTCTTCCAGGGCCTTAGCGAGCTCTGCGTGCTCTTTACTGAGGTTTTCTTTAGCTGTTCTTTGTTCCTTGATATTTTCTGATAGAACACGGATTTTTTCTTCAAAGCTTAAAAGGGAGGCCTGAGCTTCTTCTTTCTCAAGTTCAAGAGATTTGAAGTTGGAGGCCAGCTCCGCCTGTTGCTTTATCAACTCATCATTTTTTGCGGCGATGGCGATGTTTTCTTCCCGTTGCTCTTCGAGGTGAGATGTAAGGACTTTTACTTTGGTGTCCAGGTGCGCTGCTGTGTCTTCTGAAGTAGAGAGGCTGAGGATCCTTGTCTCCATTTCTTTGATCAGAGAGTCCCGATTTTTGATTTCTTCTGATACTTTGGCAACAGAGATATTTTTTTCGTTCAGGATGTTCGAAGTCTTAGACTCACTTTCGATTAGTTTGGCACGAGCTGCCTCTAGCTTAGTCACCAGAGCCTCTTTTGACTGTTCCAACTCATCAACGAGTTTAGTGAGGTGCTGGTACTGGAGGCTTTCGGAGCCTATATCCGAGGAAGTTATTTCTCTACGGAGTGTATCTATAGCTTTCTCTTGAGCGCGATACTGTCTTTTGACCTCTTTGAGGTGGCTGTCCTTTTGCCGGATCTGGTCAGAAAGCAGCTCTATGCGAGAGTTGTTGCGGAGGTTTTCTTCTTTTAGAGCAAGGAAGGACTGCTCCTTTTTCATATCTCTGTAAGGGGAGACGATACCAGAGTCTTCTTGGTAGGAAACCTGTTGGGAAACGGGCTGATGTTTGGATGCCTTGTAGGCGAGGCTTGCAGTAAGGATACCACACACACATGCAGCGATACTTGCTGCTAATGCCAACAAACGGCGTCTGCGACGTCGTGTCTTTGGGGATTTGTGAAGGTAATCGTCGTTTTTTGTATCCTCAGACAGATTGTCTCTGTTCGTCATTGCATGCTCCGTTTAGTGTTAAAAACCTTGTAATGCAGGATCATAAAAGTTTGGCATGAAAAGGTAAATGACATAGTTAAAAGCTTACCCGGGATTCCCTTACTGCCAATAGCTTTTCTTCTCCGCTGCTATCTATTAAATTGTCTCCAAGAACGAGGCGCTCAAGAGTAGAGTTACCAAGGTTCAATGCTTGCGCCAAGGCGAGGCTAGCATCGTTGCCAATATGATTGCCCCAGAGATTTAGCTGTTTCAGACGCCCATTATTTTTCAAAGATTGAGAGAAGTATTGAGCTCCTTCTCCGCTAATTTTATTCATCTCCAAGGAAAGTTCCCTAATAACAGCTCCCGGTTCAGAAAGAGCGTCAGCCAGGTGTTTAGTGCTGTCGTCAGGAATATTATTATTGCTGAGGTCGATAGCTTCCAGGGATTTTGTTAGACGGGAGAGGGACTTTACCCCATCGCTTTTGAGTTCGTGGTGAGTGAAGTGTAGGCGTTTTAGTTCTTGGCAGTTTTCGCAAGCATCCGCCACAAGCTTTGCTTCGGTATCGTCCATCCTCCTGCTTTCTCCTTTTGTCAGAATTCGACAGCCGGACAAGGACAGGCATGATAAGGTGAGATTTTTGTTGAGAGTATTGAGTAGAGCCTGAAAGGGTCGTCGTGCAAAAGTGAAGCCCGCGAGTTTAATATGTCGGAATTCCCCGAAAAGGGTGAGCCATGCACTTTCGAGAACGAATATCATGGATTCAGGTAAGGAGGTGATGGCTATTTCGTTAATGATCTCGTCGTTAACTTCGTCGGAGTCAATAATTAAACGTAAAAGCTTTGCTCCCTTCATCAAGTGTATAGGGTTGCGAGGCTTATTTTTTTTGATCAGGCTGAATTCGATCTTCTCAATGGCAGCCATGAGGTATTTGTACTTGGGGGAGGCAAATGAAGCCTGACGATCAGTGATGGCAATTCGAGTTGTTCTTAGTAGTTCACTGAGGTTTTTAGCAAATTCTGCGGGGTTTCTTTCAAATTGCTTGAATTGTTGGAGTAGCTCGTTTGCATGTTGGTAGTCGTTGGATTCGAGAGAGGCGAAAACTTCGTGGGCCATGTCCTCGGGCAAACCGCTTGCGCCAGGGGGAGACTTTGGGGAAAAAGAATGAGACCCCAAGTTTCCTTGTTGAGGAACCGGCTGTACGGGTTCTGGCCCTTGCGGGGCTCCTCCGGGAGGAATGCTAGAAGGAGGTATTAAGTCGCTCATGAGGGGATTTCCCAAAATTCAAATTACTAAGCTTTATCTTATAAACCATTAGGTTTTTTTTTACACGTACTTGCTGATAAGTCCTGTAGCAAATAATATTTACAGCCAAAATTCCCGACTTTTTCGGAATGAGGTAGTAATTCCAAAGATAGCCACTGCGGACTCTTTGTTTACCCTTTAATTTCAACTATGTTTTAGGGGGAATTCCCTTCAGCAAAAGTGAAATCTTTCTGAGAGTTGAGAAAAGAATTCCATACTCCATATTTCTATTCGTATTGGATCGTCAATAAATTGAAGGATATCTGTTTTGGCAGAATCAACATCCAGTTTTTCAATTCTTTCTTTATAAATTTTCAAGAAAAGTGCAGGGGAAAGAGTTTCTTTGCTTTCCATATGCCCTGTTTGCTTCATGCGTGACTCAAGGTGCTTTAAATCGAGCTCTACTTGTTTAGCTAAGAACCATACCATATCATACCAATCCCTACCCTTCACTCGTCCTTTCCATTGTCGACAAAGGACAGCATGCATTTTTCCTGCGAACAGTTCCTCGATGCTGAAAGTCTTTATTGAAAAAGGGGAGGGGAGTAACAATGTCTTTGCTTCGGTGTTTCCGTGGAGTGGTGGATCTGTATCTACTTCAAAACGAATTTTCAAAAGCTCGCCTTTACCCAAGCCCATTTTTCTTAGGCCGGAAATCTCAATCATCAGGAGATGCTCCAAGGTATTGGCTTTGATAAACGCAGACTGAACAGGGCTGTCGCTTCCCTTTTTCTTTTCTATAATTTGGGTTTGGAATCCAAAGGCTTCTAGTTCCTTTTGAACCGCTTCATGATAGGCGCTCAAGGAAAAAATCTTTTGAGGCTTAAGAAGAGAGAAGTCCAGATCTTCAGAGAATCTATCAAGTCCGTATAATATTCTCAAAGCTGTCCCACCGTAAAATGCAGCATGCTCAAAAAATTTTGCCCTCCAAAGACCAAATAAAGCAATTTCCTGGATAACCTCTTTGAGAGCATTACGATAGGAATTCAAATCACTAAGGTCATATGTTGAAAGCATCGTTTTTACTGCATTATTCATCATTTTTGTTTCTCAACGTAATTAGAAGTTCAATGGAATTACTCTTGTAAGCTCTGTTGATTTTTTTTAGCTCTGCTTTTCTGAGAGTGTAAAATATTTCAGGGTCAATGCGCATATTTTCAAATAGGAAGTCTGACATATCTTGTAAATTTGTGAATCCTTTTTGCTGACTAATGAAATCACACAGGGCTTTTTCCTTTGTAGCCATCAAAACATTTCGGTGTTCGCTTAATGCAATTAAATCAACCGATACGGAGTATTTTTTAGGGTTCAAATACTTATATGAAAAACGCCCAACAGGTGTTTTAAAAAGTTTATTTTTCCGTGTTGTCATACTTGTTACAGTATAGACTCTTTCAGGGATCAGCCCGTACCAAGACAAAGCAAACTCTAAAGATATATAAGAAGGACCATAGATAAGGTTTGCCAAAACTTCGGTACTATATGGTTCTTTGGCGTACTCTTCCCCAAAAACATACAGTCCTTTTTTAACACGAATAATGTCCTCTGAGGCGAGCAAGCGGGTAACCTTTTTATAGGGCTGGCTATAGCTTTTTAGACAATCCATTAACAAGTTATGGTCGAACTCCTCGACGAGGGCATTCTTACGCAATTCTCTCATCATAAATAACTCCAGTATCTCCATTACTATGACAGATACTGGAGTTTTTTTCAAAAATACAAATTGACCACTAACTCCAATATAAAGACAGATACTGGATGATTCTATGCGAGACGGCGTAGAGTCAAACTTATTTTAGGTCTAATTAGTGAAGAAGATAAAGAACAGCCCCTCACTTGCTAACCTACACCTTATAAACCGTTAGTTTTTTTACAAGTACTTGCTGATAAGCCCTGTAGCTTTCGTAGAATGGAGTGTATTTGGATGCCTGGTGCATTCAAATTAAAATTCTAAGTATAATGTTATTGGTAGGTGCAAAGCAGGTGAGCAAAGCTATGTCTATTACAGGTGACCCATCTTCTTCCTCTTGGGAGCGTTCTGGTGAAGTTCGCATTGATATTCCCAAAGATAGAGACCCTTACGCTAAAGGGGCTTGTTCCGACGAGGACGTTGATCTCGAGGCGCTGGAGGAGGGTACGCTTTTTGATTTACCACCCAGCCCAAGAGCTGAAGGGGGGGGGGAGTGCACTAATTTCAAAAGGATATTATCTACTGTGTGGTATTGCACGAGGAATTGTAAATCTCGCTGCTGATATACAAATCCATCAGGTCCCTCAAGGCTACACCAGACCAGAGCAGTTTGATAGAAATGCCGAAAGAATTGGAGATATTGTTCCTCAGTTTGTTACAGAGGTAGCGTTTGTAAATAGAGGGCTTCCTCTTCCAAGGCCTATGACCCAGGAAATTAAAACTGTTGCAAGGGAGGTCTTGGATAGCACTCATCCTTGTGGCCCCTTATTGCAAATCGCAGAATCCCTTGTCGAAAATCCATCTGCAGAAGCTTATGAACTTATGAAAGGAATCCTTAACGATTTTCAAAAAGCTGACCCGAGATTAACAAGATTTTTTTACCGAGAAATTATAACCACAGAAGGGTGTAATTTAATTTTAGACAAGTTGAGAGAAAAATCAGGTTCTATTGAGGCTCGAGTCTGTTCTTCAGCAGAGGAGTGGGGGGAAGCTATACAAGATATATACAATAGCCGTGAAGACTATTCAGGATCTTTTATTGTCAATGCGACCCCTGATAAGCACCTTACTCATATTCATGTCACTAAAACAGCTGATTCCTTTGATCTTTTTTTTACGGATTCAATGGGTTATGATCCTGCATATTTATCAGCCCTTCCTGCACAAGTTCAAAATTTAAAGGGTGGCTTACCCATTCATTCCTATCAGTATAAAAAAGAAAGACAATCGGATGGCTCAAATTGTCCGGTCTTTTCTATTAGAGATTCCGTCAAAATGTGTCGAGATCCTTCCCTTACGACATTCATCAAAGAAAATTCAAATGAAATAGAGGCTCGTGGAAATACAAGACAGTACGAAATACGGGTTCTTCCACCTGCTATGATGAAAGTCACTCAATCCATGGTTAGAATGGAGCATTATATCAGTAATAACAGTTCAGTCGTTGGTAGCTATGAGCATCTGCACAAAGTTCGTGATGAGTCCGGGGCTGTTACGCTGCGAGCGGAGAGCTTCAGGGAGAACATAGACAAGCACCTTTTTAAGACTTGCGTAAAAAAACAAAATAAATTGATTGAGCATCGCTTTAATAAATATGCCGTTTTCATTCTCAGGCATCTTGTTCAAAACCCTCCTTCATGAGACCTCCCCCTAATTTTTCTCCCGTTTTATCCGATAGATAAATAACTAATGATATTAAAAACCAGGAGAAAGCTCGTGCCAGCCATCAATCACACATCTCACTTAGGACCAGCTATTTATGAAAGTTTATCCACTTCGAACGAGTTCACTCTAGGAGAGGCGGATAATCAACGGACCATTTCTTTTGGAGGTGGATTGGCACTTAATGAGATTCTAGATAAGCAAATTATTTCTTTTCGTCATACGCGTGGTGGTAATGAAAACAATATGAAAATCAAAGTTGGATCTCAAACTCCTCTATATAAGAGTTTTCAAGCTTTGGAGAGTCTTGCTCCGATAAAACAGCAAGTAGCGGTTAAAGCT
>JBLFWS010000013.1:0-35737 GCA_047611865.1 Chlamydiales bacterium | reverse complement strand
AAACCTGCGGCGAAGAAAGCAGCGCCTAAGAAAAAGGTAGCAGCTAAGAAAGCAGCACCTAAGAAAAGGGTAGCAGCTAAGAAAGCAGCACCTAAGAAAAGGGTAGCAGCTAAGAAAGCAGCACCTAAGAAAAAGGTAG
Organism: Chlamydiales bacterium; assembly: GCA_047611865.1. Taxonomy (GTDB): domain Bacteria; phylum Chlamydiota; class Chlamydiia; order Chlamydiales; family JBDQID01; genus JBLFWS01. Next base: position 35,598 of record JBLFWS010000013.1, on the reverse strand, counting down.
CAGCTAAGAAAGCAGCACCTAAGAAAGCAGCACCTAAGAAAAAGGTAGCAGCTAAGAAAGCAGCACCTAAGAAAAAGGTGACAGCTAAGAAAGCAGCACCTAAGAAAAAGGTGGCAGCTAAGAAAGCAGCACCTAAGAAAAAGGTAGCAGCCAAGAAGAAAGCAGCACCTAAGAAAAAGGTAGCAGCTAAGAAGAAAGCAGCTCCTAAGAAAAAGGTAGCAGCCAAGAAGAAAGCAGCACCTAAGAAAAAGGTAGCAGCTAAGAAAGCAGCACCTAAGAAAAAGGTAGCAGCGAAGAAAGCAGCACCTAAGAAAAAGGTAGCACCGAAGAAAGCAGCACCGAAGAAAGCAGCACCTAAGAAAAAAGCTGCAGCTAAGAGAAGATAATAAAGGGATTTAGTAGGAAGTAGGAAATCCAGGTGTGGAGTGCTCTAGTGTACAAAATCTAGAGCGTCCTCATTGAGTTGAAACATAACTCAATACACCTGGATCCGGGTTTACTGGGTCTTCGTATAATAACTACAGCAAGGGCAAGATGGCTGCTAAATCAATCTTGCCCAGCTGGTATGTAAGCTAATAAGGTAGTGATAAAAGAGTAAAAGTCATGCTCCTATGTTACTCAGAATGTTGGTTATGACTCCGTAAAAGAGTCGATAATTGTACATGGGTGGATAAGAGCATATGATGACCTACCGGGGGATTCGTCCCTCCTCTTCCGCTCTTTTGTAGAGTGGCGCGTACTTGTGGCTCGATAATGCAAAGGCATTATGATGTGAAGGTGCAAAACTGTGCTGGAAGTGCTGTTGCGTAGTTATTTTTTAAAATTTTGTCTTTATCAGATCAACTCTGATTTCACCTTTATGAAAATCTTTAAGAAAAATTCTTTTCATGAATTCACCGTTTGAGTGAGAATGATTTACTCAGGATTTTGGAGTCTTGTTATTCTTTTAACGACCTTCGCAGTGAAATTATAATAAGTCTCTATCACAGGTAATAAATGTTACACATCGCCATATCGTGATACTATGCATTCCTTTTCGGGAGGGGGTTAGCATGACTTATGACAAAACAAGAACTTTACAGACTCTTGTCTGTTCATTATTGTTGACAGGCTGTTCTGAAACAAAGCAAGGGGAGTTTTACGATGTTTCTAAAATTGTAGAAACTCGTGTTACACAGCCTTGGACATCCTATCAGGAAGCGAATGAAGATACAGTTGTATCCGATAAGATTTTGCTTATTCTGGATAAAGAACTTACCCCTGATGGGGCTGTTCTTTCTGCAATTTTACAAAATGCGCATATAAAGGTAAGCTTTGAAGAAATGGGAATTAGCCAGCTGGATATGATTCAGGGTGGGCTTTTGGATATTTCTATTTTTGTGCGTGGAATTCCTTCAGGTGACGAAGAGGAAGTACAGGTTGCTCAGACTTTTCAAGTGGAGGAGGACTTTCTGAATGTTTTAGAGCCTCTGATGAAAAAGAAAATGTATAAAGGCGAATTTGAAAAAGCCAAGCTTCGCATTTCTAAAGAAGTTCTAGACCTATCCGCAGAAACACGGTCAGCATTTTACAAATATCAGGCCAGCATACAAGTAGAGTATATGCTGAAGGAAATGTTGCGCTCAAGTGAACTGGCTGTTGAGTATGCTAACATGCAATTAGGTTCCGGGACTTTTCGAGAACTTGACCTGGTTAGCAGAAAAGTTGCCCATGAACAAACTATTCTGGAACTCTATGATATTGAAGCAGAGGTTTTAGCGAGTCGTGAGCGCTTAGCTTTCCTTATGGGATTTTGGGGAAAAGACCTGAATATGAAAGCTGTTGGTTCCCTCCCACGAATTCCCGATAGTGAAGAGGAATTGGAGGACCTTGAAAACCTTGCAGTTGTCAAACGAGTAGAGCTTCTTGCATCAAAAGAGAAAGCGGAGACTTTGGCAAATTCTTTATCACAATCAATTGAGTGGGAGTGGGTAACTCCTCGAAAGAAAGAAGCGTTGTTAACAGAAGCTGGGATTAATAAAAGTACCATAGGTGAGAAGTATTCAACACAAGCGGTTTCCCTTCGAAAGAGCAAGCAACGTGCAGAAGCTTTGGCAATGGAAATACGGACTGAAGTTAGGATGGCTCAAGGACGTTTGATGATTGCCAGAAAGCGTGCAGAGCATTATCAAACTAACTTACTTCCTTGGTATAAAAAAGTTCTGGTATTATCTGAGAGAGATTATAACCCAATGTCTTTAGGTTTGTATAAACTCTTGAAATCAAAGCAAGATCAAGCAGAAGTTTTTCGCAAATCCATAGAAGTTATAAGAGACTATTGGATTGCAAAAAGTGACTTGGAAAGAGTTGTTGGAGGGAAAATTCATGAGGCGAGCTCTGTATCTATACACCAGATAATTCCAGAATCTCATGCTGCTGATAGTTCAAAATTGATTCACAAGAATCAAGGGTAACAATCCAAGTCTAAGGTATGATCGAAGAGCTTTCCATTGAGGGAGCTCTTTTTTTTTAAAGAAAAGTCTTCTGCTTTCTTTAGATTGTCCATATATGAATTAAAAATAAAACTGTAAAACCCGATGTTATTGTGTCTTTCTTTTAAAGAGAATGTTGTTGTATATAATAGTTTTATATAGTTGGTCGGGTTTGTTATATTCGAGTTGGTTTCAGGTACTTGGTTTTGTTTATTTAAAAAGACAGATCCTTGAAAGATACCTCTGGTAAAACAGCCTTTGATTATGCTGTCCAAAAGAAAAAAACTGAAGTAGCCTCTCTCATTCGTAATTTCAAATAGCGATTGAATACAAGCATTCCCAAAAAAACATCATGTGTTCTACTTCAAGGCCTTTAAACAAACAAATGGTTGATATTTTACAAGGTCATCCCAATACCCATTTTCGTACTCTGCTATTCCTTTAGGTGAAACCCGGATGGGATGCCAGGAAAAGGACTTGAAACCGCATGTCCTAAAAACTGCTTCATAGGTTTCTGGACTAAAGTAGTAGTTGTCAAAAGAAAAAACGGTCTCATCAGGCAGGTGCATGGTGTAAGCTATAGGTGAGCCTTGCTTTCGAAATTCCTGAGAACACTTGTCAAAACCGTATTTCTTGCAGAGGTGGTAAGTTTCCACCGACTGCATGGGATTGTCGTTAATACTAACGAAACGGCCCCCGACTTTAAGATTGTCGTAGATAACCTGGCAAAAATTTAAAAGTTGTTCCTTGCTTTGGGCATAATTTAAAAGATATGCAGCAAAAACCAGATCGTAGGTGCCTTGAATTCCCATTTGGGACGCATCAGAAGCTAAATATTTGATCCCAAGGGGATTTCTATCTTCTTCTTGCTTAGCTAGGCAGATCATTTCTTCAGAAAGGTCCACGGCAAGCACGGAAGCCGCACCTTGTTTTTTAAGTTTTCGAGAATAAAAGCCTTCACCACAGGCGAGGTCGAGAACTTTTTTTCCATGTAATTTTCCGACTAGAGAAAAGAGGGTGAACTGTTCCAGGAAGTAGCGATATGGGAGCTTTTTGGATTCTTTGTATTCTTTTGCAATAGCATTGTAAGCAGCCTCTGCCATGGTAGAAGTTCCTTTTGGAAAGGGGGATTTTGTAATTCCTAGGGGAATAGCATGAATCGGTTTTTTTGGGAAAAATATCTCTTTCAAAAAAAAATATATTCGCCGATACATTAAGGGGAAAAACTTGAATATATGGTTTCATACCTTACAAAATTAAACATACTACATATGCAGTATTTGGCTTTCTCTGAGGGACAACTTTGCATTGAGGGGTACACATGGAACAACTAGAAGTAAAAAAAGTTGCCATTTTAGGGGCTGGTGTGATGGGTGCGCAAATTGGCGCCCATTTTGCGAATGTTGGAATCGAACCGATCCTGTTCGATCTGTCAGCAGAGAACGGAGATCCAAACTCTCTGGTGAAAAAAAGTATCAAAGGGTTAACGAAGCTACAGCCTCCACCTTTTGCTACAGGAGATATTCACAATAAATTACAAGCAGCAAACTATTCCAATGACCTGGCAAATCTTGGGGATTGCGATCTGGTAATTGAGGCGATCTCTGAGAGATTAGATTGGAAAGTCGATCTCTACAAAAAGATTGCACCATATATGAAAAAAAATGCTATTTTGGCTACAAACACTTCCGGTATCAGTATTGCTGATTTAGCCAAAGCAATGCCTGAATCTCAGGCATCTAGATTTTTGGGCATGCATTTTTTCAATCCACCAAGATACATGAAACTTGTTGAGCTCGTACCTCACAAGAACACTGACAATCGTTTGTTAGATCAGATGGAATCATTTCTGGTGGGCATTGTCGGAAAAGGTGTTGTGAAGGCAAAAGATACGCCAAACTTTATCGGTAACCGGATCGGTGTTTTTTCCATGCTATCGGCAATACACCATGCAGAAAAGTTCGGTCTAGCCCCTGATGCTGTTGATGCTATAACAGGGCCATTGATTGGCAGACCCAAGAGTGCAACATTCAGAACCCTTGATGTTGTAGGATTGGATACCTTCTCCCATGTGGTGAATACCATACAAGTAGGTTTGCCTGATGATCCTTGGGTAGATTGTCTAAAGGTGCCAGCTTGGATTACGGGCTTGATAGAGAAAGGTGCTCTTGGAGCCAAGGTAAAAGCTGGTGTATTTAAGAAAGTCGGCAGAGAAATCCAGGTTATTGATCTTAAAGAAAAAGCCTATCGTCCTGTCAATTCAGAGCTTAATCCTGAGATCCTCAAAATATTGAAGACACCAGATGTATCAGAGCGCTTTGAGAAACTGAAAAATAGTGATCTTCCCGAAGCAAAATTCCTCTTTGCTTGCTTTTGCGATATGTTTCATTACTGCGCCTACCATTTTAAGGATATTGCACACTCCAAGAGAGATGTGGATTTAGCACTGCGTTGGGGTTACGGTTGGACTTTCGGCCCTTTTGAGACCTGGTCGGCTATTGGCTGGGAGAAAGTAATCACATGGCTTAAAGAAGCCATTGATGCGGGTCACTTGATGAGTAATGTCGCTTTACCTGAATGGGTTTATGAAGTGTCTGCGGGCAATCTGGAAAATTCTTCTTCTTCTTTACCGGTTTATAAGCACCAGTTTTTTCCTGATACAGTATTGGGAGAAAAGGTTGATGAGGGGAAAACCGTATTTGAAACGGATTATATCAGACTCTGGACCCTTGATGGAGAAGCGGCAATTGCCAGCTTTAAATCCAAAGGAAACACCATCAGCCGTGGGGTTATTGAAGGGATTCAACTCTCTCTCCAACGAGCTGAGAAAGAGTTTAACTCTTTGATTATCTGGCAACGTCATGGTGATTTTTGCTTGGGAGCAGACCTGAATGAATTTATGCTAGCTGTTAAGGACGGAACTCCCCGTGAGGTAACTCAGTTTATCCAGGATTTCCAGAATTCTCTAATGGCATTGAAATACGCCAGAATACCTACCATTGCTGCTGTCAATGGAAGGTCTCTTGGTGGTGGCTGTGAAGTCATCATGCATTGCGCAAGGACTGTTGCCGCTTTAGAGTCTTACATGGGCTTGGTTGAAGTGGGAGTTGGTGTTATCCCTGCAGGGGGAGGTACTAAGGAGATGGCAGTAAGAGCCTCTGAGGAAGCCTCTACTACCGGGAACTTGGAAAAGGCAATCCAGCGGCTATATCAAAACTTGGCGATGGCCCAGGTGTCTGCAAGTGGTCTTGACGCTAAACTTAAAGGCTTCCTGAAATCTACTGATGTGGTAGTGAATAATCCAAATGAGGTCCTCTACGTAGCTCATAGTCAAGCTAAAGCTATGGTAGAATCTAACTACTTACCTCCCATTCCTCAGCGTTTGCAGGTTCTCGGCCGTTCTGGGATTGCAACACTGCAAACACAGCTAGCGAATATGCGAGAGGGTGGATTTATCTCAGCCCATGACTACCGCATTGGCACACTATTAGCCAAGGTTATCTGTGGTGGTGACATTGAATCAGGACAAAAGGTAAACGAAGCCTGGCTTTTGCGTCTAGAGGTAGAGGCCTTTGTAGAACTGTTATATACAAAAGAAACTCAAGAACGAATTCTATTCACCCTGAAAAATGGCAAACCCTTAAGAAATTAAGGTTAGGAGGACATAATGGCTCAAGATGTTTATATTGTGGCTGCGAATAGAACTCCTGTGGGTAAAGCCAAGGGTGTCTTTAAATACGTTCGTCCCGATGATTTATTAGTTCACGCTATACAGGGTGTCTTGAAAAAGGTCCCTTCTGTCGATCCTGCTTTAATAGAGGATGTAATTATTGGTTGCGCTATGCCTGAAGGTGAGCAAGGCATGAATGTTGCCAGAATAGGCTCTCTCCTGGCAGGTCTGCCTGACTCAGTGCCTGCTGTTACGGTCAATCGTTTTTGCGCGTCAGGCGTTCAATCGATAGCTTATGCAGCAGACAGAATCTCTACGGGACAAGCCGATGCCATCATTGCTGGTGGTGTGGAAAGCATGACAAGAGTGCCTATGGGAGGACATAGCTTTAGTGCTAACGAAGCTTTTTTCACTGAAAATGAAAAAAATATCGGAATAGCATATGGCATGGGTCTAACAGCCGAGATTGTTGCCAATCGATGGGGAGTTACTCGTGAGGAACAAGATACTTTCTCACTGGAGAGTCATTATAGAGCCTTAAATGCTATTGAAAAAGGATATTTCAATGATGAGATAACACCTTTTCTTACTAAAAGCAGACTCCCCAATTTGGAAAAGCAATGTATTGACGAAATTGAAAACATCGTCAAATTCGATGAGGGTCCAAGACGAGAATCTTCTCTGGAGGCCTTAGCTAAATTGAGGACTGCTTTTGCAGCAAGAGGAACGGTAACAGCTGGTAACAGCTCACAAATGAGTGATGGAGCCGGATGTGTTCTTGTCGTAAGTGAGAAGTTCGTGAAAGAGCATAACCTGACCCCACTGGGTATATTCAGAGGTTTCTCTGTAGCAGGAGTTGCCCCAGAAACAATGGGTATAGGTCCAGTCGTTGCAATCCCTAAAGCATTGAAAGCAGCAGGTCTCAAACTATCCGATATAGATTGGATAGAACTTAATGAAGCCTTTGCAGCTCAATCTTTGGCTGTTGTGAAAACTCTTCACTTGGATCCTGCTAAAGTGAACCCACAAGGTGGTGCCATAGCATTAGGGCATCCATTGGGAGCAACTGGGGCTATTCGAACGGCGACACTTCTGCATGGCCTAAAGCGTACTAAATCCAAGTACGGAATGGTTACCATGTGTATTGGAACAGGCATGGGAGCCTGTGCAATTTTCGAAGCTGCTTAATAGCACTACTCATACAGGCGCCGGGCTTCTCTGGCGCCTGTTTATATATTCTGGATTTTGAGACCGATAGTAAACCAACGAGATTGAATAAAGCTTGATTCCTTTTGATTTACTGTCAGCTTCTTTTCCCGCTGGCTAAGGTTTGGGGCATAATCCGGGTACTGGGTAAGCGGACAGTCATTGTCTGAATAGGACAAGAGTTCGAGCCCAACCGCCCCCTCCCCATTTCCATTCATAGGATTTTGAAAGACTCATTGTCTGGGTCGTTTATAAAATTAGGGGATGTCTGATTTTGAGGGCATTTTTTTGTGATTTTGAATTATATGAGGCTCTCCATACTTAGATAAGTAGGTGAGGCGAGTACAATTTAAAAGTACTGAAAAAGGCTCCAAAAGCAGCGTTTCGTAATTTTAATAGGCCTTGTTGCATTGGTCGACGCGGAGACATAGATAACAACGCCATTTTAATACACGACTTAGACCAAACGATCGGATTCCGACCTTTCTCGCTTTAAAAACTGACGAGTTTTAGCCTTCAGTTCTCTCTTCAAACATGTCGTATAGGTTTGAAAGTACTGCTTTGTTTTTTTTGAAAAGGTCGCTTATAGGCTTAAATTTCATGATGGCAATTCTTAATTTGTTGCCGATGGGAGTAGGGCCGCTTTTTATCTCGTGTACCTTATCAATTAGACTTAGGAAATCATCCATAATATCTCTGTAATCTTCAGGGGCTGAGTCGTTGGCAGCTTTGGCAATTAATGGGTGTATTGCTGTAAATAAGAGTCCAATTTCCTTGGCTGTCAGGGCTTGTGGCCCATCTTTGTCAGACCTTACAACGATTTGTTTAAATAGTAGAGCCTTTGCATTAAAGACTTTAAGAGCTACAGTGGAAATCTTATGATTGTCTAAAATTTGAGAGCAGCTAGAGATGTTAAAACGTTTCAGAGAATTCTTAACTTCTTCTGACAGAGCTTGTTGCATTTGGGGTAAGGAAAGATAGTGTGTTTTCGGCATATCCTTTTCAGGTTGACCACTTAAGAGTTCTTCATTATCTATAGCAACAAGGCTACCATCATCTTTGATCAATATATTTCCATCATGTCGATCTCCATTTGTAAATAGAGTATCGAAAATCATTAGCCTGGCAATTTCATCGGGATTGATTCTTTCTAATCGGCTTTGATGAGCTCCCTCAATTCTGCGGCAGTCTCCTAAGGAAAAGGTATCTTCTTGAAAGAGTTGAATCGTTGTATGGCCTTTAGGGCTTTTTATGTTAAGTGTTGGGGGAATGGCATGTAGTCCGAGCATATTGCCTAGACGGAGGCTGATTCCTTCTCTGATGGCTCCTTCTACGGGGTTGATTCCAAAAGAACCGTTACCTTCTTTTTGAGAGTAGAGAGCATCTTTTCGGACAAATGAAACTTTATTAGCTTCCTTTAACAGCATTGCCCCATTGACACCTGAGCCTGTAGGCGATAAGCTTGGTCTACGGGATCTTAATTGAGTAAAAGTACGATCAAAAAAAGCCTCTTCACGACATGAGTGAGTATGTTTGATTGATATATTTTCATTGGAAATATGTCGATATAAGTGATTTAGGTTTTCTGAGTCTACCGATGAACCCTCAAGGATAATCTTGGCAAGCACAGCTCTCATTTCAGACTTGACGCTTCTTGGTGAGAGAACTAATATCGGTGTTTCTTCCTGCTCTTCCTGCTCTTCCCGCGCTTTCTGTGGATAATAGTCTGGGCCGGGTAAAATTGTTAAGCTCATTAAAACACCTTATTTTAGTATTTGAGTTTGTACTAAATATAAGTATATTATATAATCCAAGTGTTTACGCTGTATTAATGGAGTATTAAAATTATATGAAGACGGAATTGAGTGGATTTACTAGTATTAACAGAGATTATTTCAATGAGGGGTTTGATAGACTATATTCTTCGTCAAGTATGCAGAGTTATAAAAAAACCTTAAACAAAGAGCTGATTTACTTGCAACTTAGACCTTTTATGCTTTCTACCGAGGAGAGGGAGAGGGTTCCTTCTTATGTCAGTTTTCATTCTAATCCCGATGACTTTAAGAAGGTTTGCGATATTTACCTAAGGTTTATTCAGGTTAAATAAGCGATACCTGACCTTTCTTAGGCTCTTGCCTGAAAAATTTCTGTTTGGGAAAGAGCTTTGAGGATATCACCACGTGTAACGATACCTGACAGGCTCTTTTCACTATTGATTATCGGAAGTGCTCCAATTCTTTCTTCGAACATAATTTTTGCCAAGATATGTACTTCAGTTGTTTCGGGTACGGTTAAAACGGATTTGCTCATCACCTCTCCAATAATTTTTTCTAAATTCTGCATATTGGAGTTTTCTCTTAAAAAATCCCTGTCTGACAAGATACCGGTGATCCTTAGATCATGGGTAACAATGGGAATATGTCTGTAGCGTTTTTGACTAAATATCTCATATGCCGCCTTTAGTGTGTCTTCAGGAAAAAGGACTTCCACGGGAGAGCTCATCAATTCTTTAGCGTGCATGAAGAGGAGCTGTTGGGATGTTCGCTTTTTTGGAAGTCCGTAACGCTCTAGAGCTTTTTTATTTTTTGCTGTGGACTCAGTTTCTTGAGATACTCTGCTTGTCTGATGGCCGTGTCGTATCTTTCCAATAGAATGCATAGCGTAAAATTTTTCCGTTCCAAAAGGGTCAAATACACTCACCATTTCCCTACTCCCTGTTAGTCTATTTTTTCTATATTCAAATTCGGATTTTTGAAGTTACTTGTGTATATACGATCTAAGTTTATAGATACTAAAAGGCTAGGTATCTCTCAAGATAAATACTTACTAATTACTAGACAAAGCTCTTTGGTAGGGAACAATTACATCTGTTCTAATTCAGAATCATTCATTTTTTTTGGAGTAAACTACTGATAATAAGAGCTTGGTTGTTTTCGACTCTTTAGTGAAGTATGCTTGTTCTTTATTACCCTAGTACCTTTGATGTATAATGAAAATGCGAAGCAGGAGGTTGTGAATGGAGGTTGTGGGTAATTATCTGAGTATTGTTCTTAATTTCCTGAATGCAGTTCTTGATTTCTTGGATATAGATCCTTCCAAATTTCTTCTTTCTCAATGGCTGTTTTTGAGACTGTTGGGACTGAATTACTTAGTAGCTTTTCTATCCATGACAATTGGTGTAAAGGGACTCTGGGGAGAAAATGGTATCCTTTCAATTAAAACCTATCTGCAAAATATTCAGAAAAGACATCCCGGATGGATCCGTTTCTATTATTTTCCCTCTGTATTCTGGATAAATAGTTCGGATATAGCTCTTGTTGCCATGGTGTGGCTACCCCTTATAGCTTCTATAATGCTGATTCTTAATATTGCGACTGTACCGATGCTTATTTTTCTTTGGGTAGCCTGGACGTCCTTTATATGCGTTGATACGGCATTTATGAGAAGGCAATCAGATTCCTTGCTGGTGGAAGTAGGCTTCTTTTCGATTTTTTACGCCATGATAACGCCACCTCCACTATTTGCTCTTCTCTACATATGGTTTCTATTATTTAAGTTCATGTTTATGGCTGGAATGGCAAAGATATTAAGCGGGGATCCTAGTTGGCGAGATGGTTCTGCGATGTCGTATCATTATGAAACACAGCCGCTTCCAAATTGGATATCATGGTATGCACACAAGATGCCTATGTGGGTTCATAAGATCAGTTCGTTTACGATGTTTATAATTGAAATCGTGGCCCCGTTTTTCATACTCTGTCCCGAGCCCGTCCGCTTCTCTTTGTTTGTTCTTTTCGCTCTTTTACAGGTGGGGATCTTTACTACAGGGAACTTTACCTTTATCAATGTTCTTTCTTTCGTCTTAGCTAGTGTGCTAATTGAAGATCGTTATCTGGAGGGTTGGATCTGGCCCTATGTCAGTGTGAACCCTCAAGATCCTCACTTTTTGACACTGATTCTTGTTGGTGTTGTTTGCAGCGTTCTTTTTATAATGAGCTCTATCCTTCTTTTTATGGTCGTTACTAGAAAGAGAGCTAATATCCCGATAATGGGAAAAATGATGCATTTTCACATTTGTAACTCTTATGGGCTCTTTGCTGTAATGACAAAGTATCGTAATGAGGTCATTATTGAAGGGAGTGAAGATGGAAAGATTTGGAAAGAGTATGAGTTTAAATGGAAAGCAGGGGATGTATATCGGCCTACGAGGCAAATGGCACCTCATCACCCTAGATTAGATTGGCAGATGTGGTTCGCATCACTAGGTAATTATAAGAGCTACCCTTGGTTTAGCAATTTGATAGTAAGATTGTTACAAGGATCTGAAGATGTTCTAGCTCTACTGAAAAAGAACCCTTTTCCGGATGGACCTCCTACCTACATCAGATCGAAACTTTATCGCTATCATTTTGCTGACTTAAAAACGAGGAAGAAGACGGGGTCCTGGTGGATTAGAGAATTTCTATCTGATTATACACCAGTATTTTCTCGGGAGAAGCAAGCTTCTCCCAAGACAAGATCTCCAGCAAATAGAGTGGGATCATCTATATCCTTTACCCAGAGACCTAAAAAGTAGCTTTTGTTTAAGCAAAAAGCTCTTTTAGTTCACCACTTTCATGCATTTGAGTGATAATGTCGCAACCACCAATGAAGTTGCCGCCTACATAAAGCTGGGGGATAGTTGGCCAGTTAGAAAATTCTTTGATACCATGGCGAAGTTCTTCGCTGTCGAGGACATTTCTGTCTACATAATCAATATTCAGGGAATTGAGTATTTGCACCACGCGGGCGGAAAAACCACACTGAGGCATCGCTTTGGAACCCTTCATAAAAAGGACTACTTTGTTTGTCTTAATATCACCACTGATTATATCGGATATTTGCTTTACGTCATTCATAGAGCTGCCTACCTTGTAATTTTGTTTTTGTTTTTCCCATGACTCAGGAGTAAAAGTTTTTAAGCCCAAAGCGTGTAAACTGCTGTTGAATTGTCCGCTGAGGGGAAGCATAACCATTTGGTGTTGTTGCACGAGAGATTTTCCGCTGAATTCGGCTGAGATAACAAGAGCTTCAAGATGGACTCCGTCATTCTGTGGGTCCAGTACGTGGACTTCAGCGTTTGCGATACTTTGGGTGATGGCTTCTTTAATTTCGGTATAAACGCTCATAAAAACATCCATTTTGTCAAATAAATAAACATAAGAGTTTAAGGGAGAATGGCTTTATAATCCAGTAAAATCTCATTTAATTACATAGAGTAAATTTTATATTACCATCTATGGTAAGAACCCTTTGTTAGACTTCTTACAGCGATCAGGTGAAAGAGTATAAGCGTTCCCAAGGCGACGGCAATCGAAATGTTAATATCCACATCAGAAATGTCAAGAATACTATAGCGGACTCCATTGACCAAGTATAACAATGGATTAAATTTTGAGATGGCTTTCCACAGAGGGTGTAGGTGGTCCAAGGAGAAGAATACTCCCCCTAAGTAAATGAGAGGAAGAAGAATAAAAGTATTCACAGCACTGACCTGCTCAAAGTTGACAGAAGTCATCGAAACGGAAAGTCCCAGATTTGCAAAGGCCAGGCCTCCTACGATAAGAAAAAAGAACAGAAGAAAAGGGTGTGAAATAGAAATAAAATTTCCAGTTGTGAGCCAGTTGAACAAAACACCAATTATCAAGGTTAAGCCCCCAACAATTAAACCCCTTGTCAAAGCACCAAGACCGTTTGCCCAAGCTATCTGCAAAGGACTTAAAGGAGAGATTCGTAAGTCTTCAAGTTCTCCACAAAATTTTGAGGTGATGATAGAACCAGATGCATTGTCAAAGGCATTTCTAAGTGTAGACATCATTACAAGCCCAGGAATGAGGAATTCCAGGTAGCTATGATTGTGGATTTCCTTGATCTCTTTTCCAATACTTAAGCCAAATATCATGAGATATAGAACCGTATTTATGAGAGGAGTAGCCAGAGTTTGGAATATAACCTTCATGAAACGACGGATTTCTCTGCGGAATAGAGAATAGAAAGGGGTCCATGTCAATTTAGTGGAGAATTTATAGTACATTGTTATTTCCTAAAATGGTTTGAAACGCATCCTCTAACTTCCCCTCACGAATTCTTAGGTCTTTGACGAGTAAAACGTCAACAGGTAGGTCAGCAATAAATTCACCAAGCGTTTCAGAAGCCGGAATCTGAAAAATCAGCTCAAAGTCAGTTTGCATATTTAAATGAACATGTTCCACCTTTGCAACGGGCTCTTTGAGCGTGAGAATTATTTCCCTTTGAGTAAGCTTCTGGACAATGTCTTGAGGAGGACCAATCATTTTTAGCGATCCCTTATCGATTATTCCTACACGGTCACAAAGTTCTTCTGCCTCTTCCAGATAGTGAGTAGTCAATAATATGGATACTCCAGAGGCTTTTAGCTCCCTAACAAAGTTCCACAGTATTGTACGCAGTTCAACATCGACACCCGCAGTAGGTTCATCAAGTAGTAGAAGCTTTGGCTTGTGTACAAGAGCCTTTGCGATAAGTAGGCGGCGCTTCATCCCTCCACTTAGCTGTTTGACTTTCTTTTTGCGATGTTCTTGTAAAGCGAGCTTTTCGATAAGATAATCGATATGTTTCGAGTTATTACTCTGTCCGTAGTAACCAGAGTGAAAATCAAGGATTTCCTCGATTGAAAAAAAACCGTGGTGGATAAGTTCTTGGGGGACACATCCCACATTAATTTTTGCGGACTTCGGATCAAGCATGACGTCATGACCAAAAACTTTTACAGAGCCATCACTTGGTTCTTCCATCGTCGTAATAGTTGAGATGATTGAGGTTTTTCCTGCTCCGTTGGGACCAAGTAGTCCGAAAATTTCACCTTCCTCAACTTCAAAACTAACTTGATTGACAGCACAGAGTGAGTCGTAAAATTTGCTCAGATTAGTAATTTCCAGGGGTTTTGTACTCATAGGGATAACCTTGAAAGAGAAATTTCAGCTACCGGGATTATCTCTAATATCAGAACTTTGTCAAGCTGTTACGAGGCCTATTTGATTAAAACCGGGTCGATGCTATATCCGGCTTTAAAATCTAAGGCAAAGGCTTTCTTCAAATTGACGTAGCTCTCTTTGAAAGCCTTGATTAGGCTCTACGCAAAGTCGTTTGCTTTTTACAAAGCCGTAGACAGCCTCGAAGGGCAGCTTGTGGGTTTGCATTAGGTAGGCGATAAGAAAAGAAGCACTTCTTGAAGCTCCTGCGGAGCAATGTATTAGTACGCCACCTTCATTCATTCCACTTTTTATGAACTCGAGGGCTTTTTCTATATGTTCTAAAATGGAGGCTTCGTTGACATCGTCTAATTCAATAGCTTCGTAGGTAAAGCTGTTGGGAAAGAAAAGTTGTTTCTGAGATGTGCAGCAAAGGACGTGGGTGATCCCTTTATCTTTTAAGTTTTGCTCCTTTTTAGAAACATCGTCTTGTCGACCAAATCTTTTTCCAGCTCCGATCTCTCCTCCTAAAAACAATCCTGGGATGATTTCATGCATGGCAGTTTGAGCTGATTGATCGTATTCATCGAGAGTCACTGTAGGCATAGGAAAATATTTATCTAGACGCAGGCGCTCAAAATCAGGGTCAATTCTTTTAAACTTAGGGCTGTTAATTTCGTTGAAAAAGGATTTGTAACTGTTCGATCGAATTTTTGCCATTAGCTTTACAACGATGTTAACAGTTCTTTCAGATAAATCAGGGTCAATAAGGGGGGGGGATTTAAAGGTCAAATAGCCTTCAGAAAACGACCTATTGAAAGGAGTTTGAATCTGTAGATTGTTTGATAAGGAACTTGTCATCTCACAACTCTTAAGGTTTTAATATTTAAAAGATTTACTATGTGGGACCGATCTTAGTCAACCCAGACTCTATTTTGTTGTAATCAGACCTCATCAAAAATAAGCTTGGGCATACCTTCATATTTGCCCATGATAGGGCGGAGAACCACAGACCATAATCGGCTTAAAAAGTCCTCTTTTCTCCCTGCTCCTGGGGGGAATCCCAAGATGTTCTCTCTTGAGGGCGGAGCCCCTGCTGGGCTTTCTTTTAAATGGCGGCCTAGTATTCTAACAGCTCTAACATCGACTTGTTTTGAATAAGTATGAACAAGGTTTTTTAAGTTCATAACAGCTTGAGCATAAGTTTGCATGGTATTCTCATCCACCTCAAAAATATAGGCCCCATCATATTCCATGACGACCGCAATATCCTTGAGATCAATCCTTCCAAGACCTTCGTTTTCTAAAGCAACTTTTATTGCGTTTTTACACCAGGAAATTCTCTTTAAAATTAACGAGATAGCTTCCTCTCCAATAGAGTGCTGACGAACAGTTTCAAGGTATTTCTCTATGGGGGGATTTAGGCATAAATGTACTGCTTCTTCGGACAGGGGCCACTCGAGGCGTGAGTCTCTGACATAAGCTATAAGGATTGAATCATCTTTGGAACTACTGCAGATCTGTCCATTATCGATAGCAGAAACTCCAAAATAATTGTCTTCTCTTCGTTTTGTTTCACAAAGTAAATTACCGAGGTGCCCGTCGCCGTTGCCAAATGTGATGTCAAACACTGTCTTTTTCTGTAGAAGTTTGGGAGATAGAGATTCCATGATTTCCTCATCCTCGCTTGAAGGATATTCTGAACTCTCAGCTCTAGATCTAGTTTCCAAGTAATCTTTTCCTGGCATAAACATTTGTGCGGAACCTATCTGCTTACCAAGCTTAATAAATACTGTAAACGGTATAGGGAAAGAATTATTTATGTTTAAAAGGTGGGCCAAATGTTCTCTTTTGGCACAAGCTCCAAGAGGGATCCCTTCTCCGGCTCTGACTTCTTCATTAGAGGGTTTAAAAACCCAGAGCTTTACACCCTCCCTATTCTTTAGGAAATAGGAGCCATTAGCACCCTCTCTTCCTTCACTGCTGGTTGGGGATTTCGCTTTTTTAGGATTTGTTCTTATTGCCAGGATTGTTTCGGTGAGAGTGTGGATAACATTAGCCACATGCCTCCTGGATGACATAGCTTTTTCGCTAATTCTATTTAGGGGAGGAGTAAATAAGAGGTCGTGAATCTTTAGAATGTCTTCTTCGGGAATGGCTTCTCTTGTACTTAAAGCCTCTTCAGTAAAATCAAAGGCATGCTGGGCAATATTCTCAAGAGTATCCCACTCATTAAATACTAAGTCGTCGGGACCGCTTACCGTGTTGCCATGTGTGAAAGACTCCATAAATCTTACTCGTAATTTGTGCAAAGAGAGTTCCACATTTTCGAGTTCTCTAGAGTCTAACTCTCTAATGGAAGCAATAGCTTCCGCTCCCTCTCCTTCAAAATATTTTTCAAGAGCATTCGCAGCAAGTTCAAGAACTCTTGCGACTCTTTCACTTTTAAATTGGGAAGAAAAGTATTTCCCATCTTTAGAGGGAGTGAACGCAGTTTTTAGCTGTTTTTCTTGCTCTAGAGGCAGCGGCCCCAAGATTACTCTTTGGGCTACGTTCACGATAGGGTTGCCGGGTTGAAGATCTAAACTTTGAAAAGATTCAGAGATATCTTCGTAGATTCTAAAATCAAGGTTTGTAGGGCGGCGATCAATACGCATAGTCATTTTTATTTTAAAAGTTTATGTAGCTTATAGTTCTTTATTTTGAAATCAACGTGATTCCTCATTAGACTTAGAGGAGGTATGTCTAAGTGAAATAAAATGGATAGAGCTGATTTGTTAATAACAAAGCTCTAAAATTATAAATGAGAGAAGAAATAAAGTCACAGCCTGTTATGAGATAAATAAATAATTTTAATGCGTGGGCATGAGCTAATTCTCCCCCTCTTACCTCTGGATAGTGTATCGACAGGGTTTAAATTTGAGTAGTAGGATAGGTTCATAAAGAGCTACAGCCTTATTGTCTTCATAAATTCTTTACGAAGTTAATATATTATATCTTTGTCTGTAAAATAAGTTTAATTCTAAATAATAGGAGTTCCGTAATATGATGCCATCAGAGACTTTTCCAGTAGATGGCCTTGTTGCACTATTCCACCACCGAGATCACAGAGGACACAGAGAGGACACTGAAAAATAAAATAGCCCAGAAGACGCCTCTCAGAGGTCTCAAAATCTTCTCTGTGAGCTCTGTGTTCTCTGTGGTTCAAAAATGTTGAAAGTCGAGTCTGTGTTCTCGGTGGTTGATTAATGCAACAACGCCTTTTACTTGCGGAAGTTAAAGATGCCATGGATGCTAAAGCAAAGTAGAGTTTTTAAATTACTCCAAATTTAAAAGGAGGCAAAATCTAATTTAGCCTCCTTTTTTGGCCTCTTTTGTCAGATTTTTCTAGTACCCTAAGGCTGCACTTACTGCACCTCGGGGATCTGCTCCGCCCTTAAATGTTTGTGAGAGGGGGTCTATAAGTATACCGTGAGCATCTCCAATATTACCTCGGCCACTAAGATCATGACCCAAGCTTTTGAGCTTCTTTTTCGTACTCATGGAAATAGTAGACTTTTCTTCCTCATATTGGATGGTATCGGGATACCACTGATGATGAAATCGGGGTGCTTCAACGGCTTCTTGAATACTCATCTTATGATCCACAACATTCATGATACATTGTAGCACCGTTGTAATAATCGTTGAGCCTCCCGGAGTGCCAATCACCATAAAGTTGTTTCCATTTTTTGTGAGTATGGTTGGTGCCATGGAGCTTAGCATTCTTTTGTGGGGTTCAATGGCATTTGCATCACCACCCAGTAGACCATACATATTGGGCTCACCAGGTTTTGCACTGAAATCATCCATTTCATTGTTTAAGAGAAATCCTCCACCCTCAACTGAGAGATAGCTGCCAAAGGAACCATTTAGGGTTGTTGTTACGGAAACACAGGTACCTTGTTTATCAACGATAGAATAGTGGGTGGTTTCTTCTTTTTCATGTGCTACGGGATTCAGCTTTCCATGTGTCACAAGATAACTGGGAGTTGCTTTTTTAAGGTCTATGTCTTGGGCTCGCCTGTCCGCGAATTTTTTTGAAAGCAGCTTTAGTGTGGGGATCACAACAAAATCGGGGTCACCAAGAAATTCAGCCCTATCGGCATAGGCTCTTCTTTCAGCTTCTGCAACAAGATGAATGGTTTCGGGAGTGTTCCAACCCAAAGCTTGTATGTCATATCTTTCAAGGATATTGAGAAGCTCAATGAGGCAGAGTCCTCCGGAGCTAGGTGGAGACATGGAAATGATTTCATAGCCACGGTAGGTTCCCCGTACAGGAGCTCGTTCTACGACTTGATAGTCATTGAGATCTTGCCTAGTAATAAGGCCATTATATTTTTGCATGGTGTCGATGAGTTTTTCAGCAACCTCACCGCTATAGAAGCCCTGATGACCTTTTTCGGAAATTAGTCTAAGGGTTTTTGCGAGGTCTTTTTGTATAAAAACATCCCCCTTTTGATATGGGGTTCCATCGGCTTTGTTGAAGATGGCATTCGAAGAGGGGAAACGTTTGAACTCATCACCTCCCAAAGGCCTATCTAAAACCCAACCGGCTTCAGCTAATTCGATAGAAGGTCTAATGACCTCTTCACGGCTCATGGATCCATACTTTTCTAAAGCGTAAATAGTTCCAGCAACAGTTCCGGGAACGCCAACAGAGAGAGCTCCTACGGTGCTAAGTTCAGGGATTACTTTACCCTCAATATCGAGATACATGTCTCTATTAGATTTTCCGGGGGCTGTTTCTCTAAAGTCTATAGCGGTGGTTCCGCCATCATTGTAACGAATAAGCATGAAGCCTCCACCACCGATATTTCCGGCTTCGGGATACACGACAGACAAGGCATAGGATACAGCGACTGCTGCATCGATGGCATTTCCTCCTTTTTTCAAAATATCGATTCCAACTTTGGAGGCAATGGAATGGGTACTGACAACCATCCCATTTTGGTATGAGGTCTCTTTTTTATGTGCAGATGAGCAAGATGAGAAATTTATAAAAAGAAAAAGAGTGATCACTGATGGGATCAGATTTCGAGATTTTTGCCATAATGACATAGGGCCTCCATTACATCGATTAAGTAATGATAGTAATGTGTCAAAAGATATTGTCAAATGTTGTAATTTGGAATGACTTCAATTCACAGCAAAGGGAGCATCAAAGATGCCTACAGTAATGGTAACAGGAGCTAACAGAGGCTTAGGTTTAGAGTTCTCCAGGCAATACCTGGGTAAAGGATGGAAAGTTCTAGCTACTTGCAGGGAGCCGGAGGCTGCAAAAACTCTTCAGGATTTGCACAGTGAGTTTGGGGATAGCTTGAGAGTTTATTCTCTGGATTTATCGAAGCAGAATGATATTGAAGAGCTTAAAAAAGAAATTGAAGGGGAAGCTCTTGATGTATTGATAAATAACGCGGGCGTCTACTACGGCAGAAGTCAATCTTTTGGAGATATTAATTACGACGATTGGGAAAAAACTATGCAGGTTAACCTGATGGCTCCAGTCAAAATGGCAGAGGTTTTTTTAGAAAATCTCTTGAAGGGTGAAAAGAAATGTTTGGTAAATATCACGAGTCTGATGGGGAGTATCACCGATAACCAAGGTGGGGGGAGCTATCTTTACAGGTCAAGTAAGGCAGCGTTGAATGCTGTCATAAAAAGCATTTCTATTGATCTCAAGAATCAAGGAGTGATTGCCACCGTTCTACATCCCGGGTGGGTGAAAACAGATATGGGCGGTCCCAATGCTCTAATATCTCCAGAGGAAAGTATTCAAGGCATGTGCAAGGTGATAGATCAACTGACTTTGGAAAAGTCTGGGAAATTTTTCCGATATGATGGAAATGAAATCCCTTGGTGAGGTTTTGACTTGTCAGAGGAAAGAAATCATTATAATCGACTATAAGAACGAGCTTGCGAATTTTATAAATTCAGCAAGCTCGAGCTTAAGCTATTTTCTAATTACACCGGTTCGCACTGCGGCGTCTGCAACAGCTTTTGAGACAGCCTTTACAATTCTATTGTCAAAGGTTTTTGGGATGACAAAGTCAGAGGCTCTATCTTCATCACTAACCAGATCTGCAAGAGCTTCTGCAGCAGCCATTTTCATTTCTTCGTTGATGCAGGAAGCGCGAATGTCCAGGGCACCCCTGAAAATACCGGGAAAGGCTAGAACATTGTTGACCTGGTTGGGAAAGTCGGATCTGCCTGTGCAAACGACTGCGGCTCCGGCAGCCAAAGCTTCGTCGGGCATGATTTCGGGGACGGGGTTAGCAAGAGCAAAGATGATTCTCTTGTCGGCCATTGACTGAATCATTTCTTTGCTTAGAACACCAGGAACAGATACTCCGATAAAAACATCGGCACCTTCGAGTGCTTTAGCAAGATTACCGGTTTTTCCTTTTTTGTTCGTATTGGATGCAATGAGTACTTTGAAGGGGTTCATGTTTTCCGTGCGTCCCTCAAAGATGATGCCTTTGGTATCGCATATTACGATGTCTTCGACGCCATAGGACTGTAGTAATTTCGCTGTGGCGACACCGGCAGCTCCAGCACCATTAATGACGATACTGCTCTCCTTTAATGACTTACCAGAAAGTTTAAAAGCGTTAATAAGAGCTGCTAATACAACAATCGCTGTACCATGCTGGTCATCGTGAAATACGGGAATATCGACTCTTTCCTGAAGCATTCTCTCTATTTCAAAGCATCGGGGAGCTGAGATGTCTTCGAGGTTAATACCTCCGAAAGTCGGCGAAATTTTGGCCATGATGTTGACAAACTCTTCGGGATCTTTGCTATCAACACATATGGGAAAGGCATCAATGTCAGCAAATTTCTTGAAGAGGATGGCTTTACCTTCCATTACCGGCATGCTAGCTTCTGGTCCGATATCTCCGAGGCCTAGCACGGCTGTACCGTCAGTAGCAACAGCCACGAGGTTCCCTTTAATTGTGTAAAGATAAGCTTTTTCTTTATCGGCATGGATTTCGCGGCAAGGCTCAGCTACACCTGGTGTATAAGCAAGGGAGAGGTCAGCCTTGGTATTTATCGGTACCTTGGCCTGAATGGAAATTTTGCCTCGGTATTTTGCATGCATTTCAATTGATTCTTGATAGAGATTATCTGTCGCGGTTGATGCCATGGAGTTAAAATTCCCTTTAAATTTTGAGCTAATAAATTATTTGTTAGCATACTATTATTTGAAAAAATCTACTAGTCCAGAAATCAACCCTTTTTTAGGGCTTTTCTCTAGACAGCTCTGTATCTGTAACTTTTGTCCTTCTTTTTTACCTATTTCTGACGCTTTTTCACAGTTTTGATAGGAGCTGCTGCGATGTGAGAGTTTTGGGTACGCCATCTCCATAGATAAACTTAGTTTGTTTTCCAAGACGATTAAAGCTTTTTGGTCAGCGGGGGAGTAGTCGTCCTTAAGTGATTCAATTTTACTGCAATAGCCTTTTGCAACTCCGCGCATAAAAGAATTTTTACTGGCAAGTCCTTTAAGGTGGGGGTGACCCTTTTGTATTCTTAGCCAGAGTTTCTCGAGCTCCTGGTCCAGAAAGATCCCTACATGCTCGGCAATGGAGGTGTTGGTTTTACTTCCAAATATTTCGAGATACACGATATTCGACCCGTAATTGAGGACAGGATAGACGTAAAAAGTTCTAAGAATAGAAATGATGGAGTTTAGCTTGGCGTTAGAGCGTTTTTTCTTAAGAATTCTTTTTACCCACATATCTTCATCAAATTGCTGAGAATGACTTGAATCAAGAGAGTGTATTTCACGAAGGTTATATTTGGTAAGTAGGCTGTTTGCCTTAACAGTAGCTTGTTCGGCTTCGTGAGGATTATGACTTGCAGTCAGAGCAAGGATTTTTTGGATCTTTGAAAGGATTCTTTCATCATGCAGGTGAATTAGCTCTCCGGATGGATTGTCAATAGTTGGTGATTGTGAAGCATAAACAGCCTCACCCCAGCCATAGCTCTTACAAAGATCACGGAATTCGGGTCCATGTGCAGAGACTGTATGACCATATTTGATAAACATCATGTAGTGGGCAAGCTCATGACGAAGGAGGTTTCTAAGGTCCTCAGGCTTTGTCATCAACATAACATGTCGGTTAATTCCGATTTCAAAGGTCTCGTAATCGAAATAACCCAGGCGTTTGTTCCCTTCAAATACCACAAAAGATAGAGGGTAGCTGCTAGTACCCATGCTAAAGCGTTCACCACGAACAGATAAAAGCAGTTCCCGCTTGAGAATATCTCTAGCAAGTAGTTTTACCCGGGCGAGGTACGTAAGAATTGTTTTTGAGTATAAAAAGGTAGTCATAGCTCTTAGAACTATAACTGTTTGGTTGATTGATTTCCACATTCCTTAGTACTTGGAATTAAAAAAAACAGATTGATATGCACTTGTCAAAACGATAATATGCCCTTCAAATTCAATATGGAGGACCGGTCGTAATGAAGACGGATCAAATTTTCAGAATTGTCACAGCATCTTCACTTTTTGATGGACATGACGCTGCTATTAATATGTTTAGGAGGTTGTTTCAAAAGGCAGGCCTGGAAGTGATCCATATTGGGCACAATCGGAGTGTGCATCAAATTATAACCACTGCTATCCAGGAAGATGTAGATGCCGTCTGTATAAGCTCCTATCAAGGAGGGCATATGGAATTTTTTAAGTTCCTTCGAGACTCCCTCATAGAAAATGAATCGAAGCATGTGAAGATTTTTGGTGGAGGTGGAGGCACAATACTCCCTAGTGAAATAGAGCAGTTACACGATTATGGTATTACGAGACTGTATCATGCTGAAGATGGCAGAAGTTTAGGATTGGACGGGGTGATCAGGGATTCTTTGAGCCGGATGGAAAGAGTAAATAGAGATAAGGCTTATTACGAAAAAATCCTGGAAAAATTGACTCAGAAAGAAGCGTTGAGCTCTATTGAGATGTCTAAGGCAATTACATTGATGGAACAAGAGAACTTATTGCCTGACATCAAAGAAAAATTTCTAAAACTTTTTGAAACAGAAGCTGACGATAAACCCATCGTTTTAGGTATCACGGGACCAGGGGGAGCTGGAAAAAGTTCTCTTGTAGATGAGCTCGTAACGAGATTCCTTTATTCTTGCCCCGAAGGAAAAGTGGCCATTCTGGCATTTGACCCCACTAAGAAAAAAACAGGCGGAGGGCTTCTTGGAGATCGTATCCGGATGAACTCCATATATAACGATAGAGTTTTTCTGCGTTCAATGGCCACGAGAGATTCAGGCAAGGAAGTTGCAGAGCCTGTCTTGAATACTCTGAACCTGTTAAAACGCTCCGGAATTGATTTGTTGATATTAGAAACTACAGGTATCGGTCAAGGTAACGCGGCTGTTGTTGAGCTATCAGATATCTCCATGTATGTCATGACAAGTGAGTATGGAGCCTCTACGCAATTAGAGAAAATAGACATGATTGATTACGCCGATATCGTAGTCTTGAACAAATTTGACAAGATGGGTGCAGAGGATGCCTTTGAAGACGTTATTCATGCCTATGCCAACTCCCACAATCAAAAAGCTACAAAGGAAAACAGAAAGTCTTTTCCTATCTTTGGCACCATAGCTTCTGATTTTAACAATCCTGAAGTCACAAAACTTTTTCTTTATGTGATGAAGCTTTCACAAGAAAAGGGTCTGCATAATGTGAAGATGAATCATGATAAAATTGAGCAAATCTACGATCATCAACTTTTTACTATTATACCGGCACATAGAACGTACTATCTTGGTGAAATTGCGGAAATCATTCAAGAGTATAAAGTGGGCACTCGGGAAAAGGCCAAAATAGCTTCAAAGATCTATCAGTTTCAAGCTGTAAAAAAAGAATGTTTAGGATCTGCCTCTGATAACGTTGAGGAATATCTGGATAATGAGATCAAACGTTTCAAGGAGGAGATAGGAGAAGAAGCAGAAGAACGAATTCGTCATTACACTGAGCTTATGGAAAAGTACAGTGTCGATGAACTCGAATATAAAGTGCGTGATAAAGTCCTTAAAAGAGCTCTTTTTACCTCTTCCCTTTCCGATACACGAATACCCAAAATAGCCTTGCCACGTCACAGGGATTGGGGTGACGTTTTAACTTTTATGAGAATGGAGAACTTTCCCGGACATTTCCCTTACACCGCCGGAGTCTTTCCTTTGAAGAATGTTGAGGAGGATCCAAAAAGACAATTCGCAGGAGAAGGGGGACCCGAAAGAACGAACAAGCGCTTTCATTACCTTAGCAGGAATGACAATGCAAAAAGATTAAGTACTGCATTTGATTCTGTAACCTTGTACGGAGAAGATCCTGCTGAGAGGCCAGATATTTACGGAAAGATTGGTAATAGCGGTGTGAGCATTGCAACTCTTGATCATATGAAAACGCTTTTTAAAGGCTTTGATCTCTCAGACAGATTGACATCCGTGTCCCTTACTATAAATGGCCCTGCGCCAATGATTTTGGCAATGTATATGAATGCCGCTATTGATTTCGAAGTAGAGAAAGAGGAGGGGAAGGGACGTGATGATATCCCTAAGGAGCGCTACAAGGAAATCCGAGGCAATGTTTTAAGCATTGTAAGGGGGACTGTGCAGGCGGATATTTTGAAAGAAGAGCAGGCACAGAATACCTGTATCTTTTCATCCAAATTTTCATTGAAGATTATGGGGGATATACAAGAGTACTTTATCGCGAAAAATATCAGAAATTTCTATTCGGTAAGCATCAGCGGTTATCATATTGCAGAAGCTGGAGCCAACCCTATTACACAACTTGCCTTAACACTTGCCAATGGTTTTACCTATGTAGAGTACTACTTGTCTCGTGGGATGCCTATTGATGATTTTGCAGCAAATTTATCTTTCTTCTTTAGCAGTGGTCTTGACCCCGAGTACTCTGTTATTGGCAGAGTAGCAAGAAGAATATGGGCTGTGACGATGCGTAATAAATATGGAGCCAATGACAGGAGCTGTAAGCTAAAATATCACATTCAAACCTCAGGACGTAGTCTCCACGCACAGGAGATAGACTTTAATGATATTAGAACGACCCTTCAGGCGTTAATGGCCATCTATGATCATTGCAATTCCTTACATACGAATGCCTATGATGAAGCGATAACAACTCCTACTGAAGAATCGGTGCGCCGGGCTATGGCTATACAGCTGATTCTGACAAAAGAGTACGGGGTCACGAAATGTGAAAACCCCATGCAAGGCTCATTTTTCTATGATGAATTGACAGATCTTGTTGAGGAGGCCGTTCTCAGTGAATTTGAATCCCTGTCCCGTAGGGGAGGGGTATTTGGAGCTATGGAGAAGCAATATCAAAGGCATAGGATTCAAACGGAATCTATGAAATACGAGATGCAAAAATCCACCGGAGAGTTACCAATCATTGGTGTTAATACGTTTGTCTCCGAAGATTCTCAAACGGATTATGAAAACATAGAAGTAATACGAGCAACTGAAGAAGAAAAGCAAAGGCAGATTCATTCTACACAAGCCTTTGTCAAAGCTGCTGGAAGTAAGAACCTTGAAGCATTAGAGAGTTTAAGGCGTGTGGCTCTTTCAGGAGGGAATATCTTTGAAGAACTTATGGAAACAGTAAAATATGCTTCTCTGGGTCAAATCACACACCTACTTGATGAATGTGGTGGAGAATTCCGGCGCTCTATGTGAGAAGATAAAATAAGAGAAGAATTTAACGCGAAGGCAGCGAAGATCGCGATGGAAGAGAAGGGGGATAAGAAGAGGGTGTCCAGAGGGGCAGGTATTTTGATGTTAAGTATAGTGGATTGAATGAAGAATTGGGGGTGTCGGGAGTGTCGGGAGTGTCCAGTCAACTGTGTAAACTAATTATAGTGACTCCTCTCTTCTTCTCTCCTCTTATCTTCCTTCGCGATCTTCGCGTCCTTCGCGTTTATTTTTTTTGTTTCGCTTTACCTAAGTATCTCTGTGTTGAATTAGGCCTCCACGCCTGCATCCCTCTCAGTCTCCCATGCCAACGATCTCACTAGTTCGCAGCCGCTAATGATCAAGAGTCTCTGTCTGGTTCGGTACACGGGTTCTGGACTGCCAGTAGACATCTGTATAATTATAGGTAATCTGCGTTCCTGCTGGGATATCTCTGATAGCTCTTATGATGATATGAAGAATGTCATCACATAATACGGCATTGGACTCACTGTTGGGAAAATCGCTGTGGTTGGCATAGCGCAGTTCATTGCCTTTATCTTGAGCGTCAATGGTGTTCTTTCGAAAATTCAAAACAGAGGTGGGGTAAGAAAAACAGTAGTCGTTAACATTTCTGAAGATCAGGTTTCGTTTTCTAACGACTCCCGTATATTCTCCGATGTACTCCCAGGCTTTGATATCTTTTTCGGCAAAGAGACCGTAGCCTAAGGTGTCATCAATCCACTGGATGGAAACATCGGCAACGTATTGTTGTTTAATTTGTTTGGAGTGTAGAGCCCCAAGCCATAAGCTTTCTTCGTCGACAAAGCCGACTTCTTTGGCATGTGCGCACTGCTTTTTAACGATTTCGAAGGTTTTTTCATCAATAAATTCTAATCCGGGAAGGTATATATGTTCGGCGGCTTCTGCAAAGTCTTCCGGGCTGTACTTTTTAATTTCACTTTCCCCACGCTTGGCAAATTTTATGATGTGAGGATTGTTTTTTTTCACTTTAGGCATAGGAATTTCTTTGGGGTTACTGGGGATGGTCTGTTTTTTGGATAGACGGATTGAGCTTTTTGTCTTTGTATAGTTTCTGATACTGGTCAAAAGATATTCGTATAGCCGGCAAAACACAAGTTACTTCCTTATCTAGATACTAGGATCAGGAGTTTTTTCAAGAGCTTCCCAATAGGATTGTGAATAGTCATAAGTAATTTGGGATCCGGCATCAATATCTTTGAGTGCTCGGATGATGATTTTTAACAGGCCGGCGTGGAAGAGTGCGGCAGATTCTGCATTGGGATTATCGCTATGGTTGGCATAGCGAATTTCATTGCTCCAGAACTCGGCATCAATATTATGTTTCCAGTAACCTTTAAAGTCACTTGTAGGGTAAGTGAACGAATAGAGGTTATCGGGCTCATCTTTTCTTACTAATCCCGCATACTCTCCAATGAATTCCTTTGCTTTAATGTCTTTCTCAGCAAAAAGGCCGTAGCCGACTTCTTTATTTATCCATCGGACACTGACATCGACAATACTGTGTTCGAGCAGATCTTGGCTGTAAAGGACTC
Organism: Chlamydiales bacterium; assembly: GCA_047611865.1. Taxonomy (GTDB): domain Bacteria; phylum Chlamydiota; class Chlamydiia; order Chlamydiales; family JBDQID01; genus JBLFWS01. The sequence continues at coordinate 7,925 of JBLFWS010000013.1, read as the reverse complement.
CAAGCCATTGGCATTCTATCGTTATTTGATCGTTTTTAAGAGCTTTCGAACATTGTTTGTAAATTCGCTTTGCTATTTGTTCGTTTTCAAACTCCATCTGATAGATATAGTGTATACCGGTCAACTTATAAAAATCTTTTATGCTGTATTCTTTTACAGATTTCCCCCCTTTTTTGACGAGTTTGATTTTTCGGGGGTAGGCTTGTCTTTGTTTTTTCGCAGGGAACGCTCGTGGCTTTGAAGATTGTTTTAAAAGAGTCTTTAGGTGGATCGAGTGAGCTAGTTCTTTATTCAAGGAGAGTGTTTCTTTTGGAATAGCGACAAAATACCAAGGAGTTAGCTGTTTCCATTTGTTTAGGGTGAATACATCACCTAGAATATCAAAGACCGCGTAATCAATCTTCTTCATGAATTTGAAAAACTGGGTCTTTGTATATTTATAAAGTTTGGCAGACATTTCTTTTCCGCTTTCAAAAACAATGATAGGGCGGAAATTTTGGATAGACTTGTAGGCTCCCTGTAAGGCGTCAAATTCACCACCTTCGAGGTCCAATTTGATAAAGTCCAGCCTCTTATAATCAAGAGAAGCCATGACGCTATCAATTTTTGTTGTGATGATACTCCTAACAATTCGTCTGCTGTTGGGAAGGTCCCCCCTGTCATGAAGGCCACTATAGCCAGAATCATCGGCGATAATGATAAAGTCTTTCATATCATCGACATTAGAAAGCGCATATTGGTAAACTTCGACATGATCGTCAAGATCATGAGAGCACAATTTGTCACGTAAAAATTCGGCGCTTTCCTCAACAGGTTCAAATGCCAGTACTTTGCCGCCAGGACCTACGAGTTTAGCCATAGGCAGAGTATGAAGGCCATGATTGGCTCCACCGTCAATACAGATACAATTTTCTTCAAGAACCTGATTATAAATGCCATTGATGATGTTTTCAAAAAAATGGGATAGATTAAGGGCGTCAGTTTTCTCTACAAGGGGTGAGTAGGTATCGCTTTCCTCTGTCATAGCGTTCCGATCTTTAGTTTGGAGAGCACTATTAAAATTATAGCTTAAATTTAAAATTTACCCTATATACTTATTTTGTAACTGAGGACTTCCTCTAGAATAAACTTTCTTTTAATGGGCCGATAGTGTATTCTTTTATGACTATCAAGTGCTTAGAAATGAGGAGATATGCACTATGGCAAGATCTATGACAAAAGTTTTTTTGTTCCTTGCGTTTCTCATTCTAAATAATAAAAGTATTGAAGCAACGGAGAGACAGTTTATGATGCCAATCAATCCAATTATCGTTATTGAAACGAATCAAGGTAATATTGAAATCGCTTTAAAGCCTGATGTAGCCCCAAAAGCTTGCGAAAATCTTATTCGCTTAGCTGAGGATGGTTACTACAACGGAGTGATTTTTCACCGTGTAATTAAAGGCTTTATGGTTCAGGGCGGAGACCCTACAGGAACCGGTGCCGGCGGCCAGTCCGTTTGGGGTGAGTCATTTGAAGATGAAGTAAATGTAGACGTAGTCTTTGACCGTCCAGGTATCCTTGCTATGGCTAATGCCGGACCAGATACTAATGGTAGTCAGTTCTTTATCACTACAGCTGAAACACCTTGGCTCAACATGCGCCACACCATCTTTGGTGAAGTGATCACTGGATATGATATCGTCGAGAAAATCGAAAATATGAAGACATCTTATGGTGATAAGCCTGTAGAAGTTCAGAAGATTCTGAATGTTACAGTTAAGAAGAAAGACCTCGTAGAAAACGTTAAGTAATTTAGCTATTTCTTATTGAAGTCTTCTAAAGCCCCCTTTTATTAAAGGGGGCTTTTTTTTTGTCTACGCAGTAGCAGCTTTTGGCTTGCGTATGTTTAAGGCTTCAGGGGGGAAGATAGGAGGAATAAGTCCTGGACTCGTAAGGTGAAGGCCTCCGTCAATAGGGATAACGACGCCATTAATATAGGCAGACAATGGAGAAAGGAGGAAAGTAGCTAATGCACCAATTTCCCATCCTTCAGCCATGCGCTTTACAGGAAAGAAGGGCATCATCGCTCTCTGCGCTCTTTCATCACCCATGAGTTTTTTCACACCCTCAGTACCTTCGACTGGGCCGGGAGCAATCATATTAGTAAGGATTCCCTGAGGGCCCCACTCAACAGCCATAGTTTTTGTCAGGTTGAGAACGGCGGCTTTTGCGGCGCCGGAGTGTCCAACAAGAGCCCCATGACCAAAGGCATAGGTTGTTCCGGTGTTGATAATACGGCCGGCTTTTTGTTTTTTCATATGAGGATGTACTGCTTGAGACCAGAGAAAAGTCCCCAGGCCTACTATGTCGTAAACGGAACGGAAGGCGTTTTCTGTCATCCCTTCCAATGGGCATAGGAAATTGCCAGCAGCATTATTGATAAGGAAGTCTATCTTTCCGTTTTGTTCCATGTGTCTGTCAACATTACTTGCTATTTCATCAGATTTACGAACGTCCCCTATAACACCCGATGCGTTTTCACCAAGTTCGGCTACAGCGGCTTCCATTTTTTCTTCGTTGCGGCCTGTGATGGTTACCTTTGCTCCATGCTCTAGTAGATATTTTGCAATTGCGAATCCAATTCCTGAGGTTCCGCCTGTGATTATGCCCGCTTGTCCTTGAAGAATATTTTTATCAAACATGTAAGTTCTCTCTGTATGTTTAGAGTTTTCAGGAGGGGTGTATTTCGAAGCCCGTGAGGCGCTTTATATCGACACATTCTTATGCGAATGAACCTTTAAATTCTAGTTTGGATATTCCTGTTCAGAAACGTAGAAGTTGAACTAGCCAAAATTTAGGAATTCTCAATTCAAAGCACGATATTTTGGGATAAAGAAAAAAGGGAATCTACCGATAACAATCTAGGATAATAATTTTTTTGGACCTTGCGGCCTTGTTTTAAGTAGGTGGAAATGTGTAGGTCTTTGATACAGAGAGAATAAGCATAAGTCTAGGATGGGCACATGGCTGATGGTGAAGAAGAGCAGGAAGAAGATCAGGAAGGTGGTGGCAAGAAGAAAAAGCGATATTTCACTTTATACCGAATTTTAGGCCTACTTTTTTGGGCAGGTGTAATGGGTGGCTTCATCTATTCCATTTTTTTCGGAGGAAATTATTTAGGTGCGAATGGCTTTTTTTTGATGATAATGTTTTCTGTAACCATTTTCATGGTTCTTATTGACAGACAGTCCTTTCAGGTGGGTACGATCCTTGTCATTATGCTAGCCTATTTCAGCTTTAACCAACCGACTGCGCTTAGAGAGTTGATAGATGGTTTGAACAACCGTATGCAAGATGCCTTCTTTGTTACACGAGGCCCCAAAAAACCATCGGGCGATGTAGTTATCGTAGATATTGATCAATATAGTCTGGAAACTGTAGGGCAGTGGCCTTGGCCTAGGTCGGAATCAGCAAGAGTGGTGAGAAACCTTCAGGAAGATGGCGCCCGCGTAATTTGCTTCGATATTGTGTATGCTGAACCTGGTCGGTATTCTATGAAAGACTGGGTTGGGAGATTGGATGCCACAGGTATTGATATGCTTTTTCCTGGGGCCACCTTGGAAGAAAGTAAAGCAAGTATAAAGGATGAAGAATGGAACTTTACCGTTGCTGGAGATAAAATACGCAAGGCTTCACTTAAATTTTGGCAGAATAGATTCGAAGAGGCAGATGAGGATTTCTGGACTGACGAAGAAGATGAAGATTATGAAGAAGTCGTTGTGGAAAGATTTTTAGAAAATGACGAAGCACAGTGGTATGCGGACCAGAAAAAATTTCAGGAAGAAGAAGGAAGCAATGGTAGAGAATACCCGATAAAAGATTATGTCCCGCCTTTAGTTCCTATATTGAAAATGGCTAGGGAATCAGGAAACCTTTTCTTTCTTGGGACGACTTGGGAAGATCCTGATGTCCTCGTTAATGGGGCTCCACTTATTCGAGACAATGATGAAGACCTGGGCGCGGCCATGGGAGAGGCTCCCGTTGTTGCTGGAGGACTTTTTATCTTAGGGGGACGCTCCGGTGGAGGGGTTCTTGGAGATGAGTTGAAACCCACAACAGGGATGGTACAGGCATCACCAATCTGGAATGCCGAGAATGTTTTTGACAGCATGAGGCAAGCTAATTATCAGGTACTCAATGTTCCAGCTCTTCAGGCGGGGACTAACTTCCAGGGAATGTTTAACATTGTTCCGGATAAGTCTGGAGCTGCACGATTTTATACCATGTTTCTAAAAGCGCCGGTTGTCGAAGAGATCTTTGCTCCTAAGGATGGATTGGTACTTACGGGTGCTGCAGCAATGGATCCCAATAACTACGAATTGAAGCTCTTGGAAAACTTTAATGTATACCCCTCTATTGCCCTAGAGATGTTACGGGTTGCAAACGGATATAACAATGCTCAAGCTGTATATCGTGGAGGACAAAGGGGCGTCCTCTTAAAGAGAGACGAGAGCGTCACTTTTGGCTACAATGCGGTTATGGAAGACCTGGGTATTGAGCCGCGGGAATTCCCTCGCATACAAGCTCAGGAAAAGTTTATCCCTTTGGATTTTAAAGGAGACATACGCGTCAACTACCTCGGTTATGGAGGGAAATGGGCACCTGACGCCAAGTTCCCTTCAGATTACCATATGAAATATATTTCCATATCGGACGTCCTCTACAAACGCTTTGAACCAGGAACTTTTACTAACAAATACATTATCCTGGGATCAACAGACCCTACTCTTTCTGACCTTGTGGGTAGCCCTTTTAGACCAGCCTTTCCGGGATTGGAAGTTCACGCTACGATGCTTGACAATATGATAACGGAAGATTTTCTTGTTGACCTGGGAGACCTTGGCACTTTGTACACTTTCTTTGGTATCTTGGCTGGTGGGCTCATTTTGAGCGCATTGATTGCCTTTACTGGGCCGTGGCTCGCAGCTGTTTTTATGGCTGGAATGTTATCATTTCTCCCTGGATTTGCTTATTATAGCATGGTGGAATTGGGTGTGATTTTCGAATTCGTATATCCTTGGCTTAGTACTCTAGCCATTGGTATCACAGTGATTTTGGTGAACTTTTTCGTGGAAGGTCGGGAAAAGCGTTTTATGACCGACGCCTTTAAGAGCTATATGTCACCAGAATTGATCGAACAGATGGTGGATTCGGGAGTAAGCCCAAAGCTTGGCGGTGAGGAAAATGTTCTGACTGCATACTTTACCGATATCCAAAGTTTTTCCAGCTTTTCTGAAATGCTCGGGTCACCGACGAAACTGGTGGAGCTTCTCAACGAATATCTTGAAGCTATGACAACTATACTCCTTAACAATGGTGGTACCCTGGATAAGTATGAAGGTGATGCTATTATTGCTTTTATTGGTGCGCCATTGCCTTCCCCAAATCATGCTTATGCGGGTTGTGTGATAGGTCTAAAAATGCAGGACCAACTTGATGAGTTAAGAGCTAAGTGGACATCAGAGGGTGATAAGTGGCCGCAAATCGTTAAAGACATGCGTATGCGTATTGGCGTAAATTCCGGTCCTATTGTGACGGGTAACATGGGCTGTGCCGTTCGAATGAACTATACGATGATGGGTGACGCTGTGAACCTTGCGGCTCGTTTGGAAGAAGGGGCTAAACAGTATGGTGTTTTTACCATGTGTAGTCAGGATACTCTTGATCTTGCGGCTCCTTCGGGTAATTTATTATATCGTCCAATTGACAAAGTCAAGGTTATGGGAAAATCTATCCCAGTGGTTACCTATGAATTATTGTGGATTGATAAGGATGATGCTCCAGAGGACCGTCTCAAGTTAGCCCAGCTGTTCACTGAGGGCAAAGATCTTTATGAGCAGCAAAAGTGGGATGAAGCTATTGCAAAGTTTGAAGAGTGCATGCCTTACGAGATACATCATCCCGACAGAAATGGGGGATGTAAGACAACTCCTTCTCATGTATTTATCAAGCGTAGTGAAGGGTTTAAAGAGAACCCTCCTGTTCCACTCGGAGAGGAGTGGGATGGAGTGTATACGGCAACAAGTAAGTAATTCTCATTTCATGGGGAGATCACAAAATGGAAGAGTCGTCATTTACTGATAGGGTAAGAAAATTAAATGACATGGTTCAAGATCCTGATCAGGTGCAAAAATTCAAAGATGATGGAATCCTTTTTCAGCAGGCTTTTGGTTTTACTGAAAGTCAGATGCAGGATTTTTATCAATTTGCTCGTTGGCTTTGTGAGCAAGAAAGGTTTCAGGATGCAAGTGACGTATTCCTTGTTTTGACAGCTCTAAACCCTTACGTCGGCCATTTTTGGCTAGGTCTTGGTCTATGTGATAAAATAGAAAGGGATTACAAGGGAGCTCTTTTTGATTACTCCATGGCGATGTCAGTAGATAAAGACAATGCCTTTGTCTATTACAATATTGCGGATTGTTATTATCGTCTGGGGGAAATTAATTCAGCTAAAGAATTTGTAGAGATATGCATCGAAAAGTGTTCACTCTCTCCAGATTATGAAGCCCTGGAACCGGAAGCCATCAAGTTTCTGGAAAAACTCAAACAGAAGCAAAATTAGCGCGAGGTAAGTATGAGTGACTCGGAAACTTACGAATACAGTGATGCAGAATTACAAAATGCCATGAATAAGTGGCTCGATGATCACGAAGAGGAAGTGGAAGAAAGTAACCTGGATCCTCTTGAGATAAAATCATCCACGAGCGAAGCCTATCAGGAATACCATGATCGACTCAAGAATGGCTTCATCTTGATATTTAGAGAATTTAATCTGGTAAAGTGATCGAAAATTCATGAGGTAAAGAATGGTTAGAGCAACGGATGGAAATTCTCCTATTGGCGGAGTTCCAATAGAACCAGAAAATAACGGATCAAATAAAAGTGACAGTAATAGAGAGTTGATTTTGGGAGGCTTGGCTGGATCTGCTTTGCCGGACACCTCTGCTACTGGGAATGACATAAATACTATTGACCATCCCCTCATTCCTGCTGGGTTAATAGGCGCAATAGAGAATTCTAATGCAAACGTAGACGTAAAGGCCCAAGCAGCTTTGCACGCATTAGAAATAGTAAAAGGGGACCCTACCTTTGGTTGTCAAAAGGAATAAATAAAAAAACCTGCTACAGCAAAAATGTGATGTAACAGGCCTCTGTATATCCCGCCATATTGACCTTAGGATACCATTACCATCCGGCAGGAGACTTTAAGTTAAATATGTGTGCCAAAGTCTACAAATGTGGGATTGGCGAGCTTCTTATAGTCTTTAAAGCCTAGCTTAACAGTGTCAGTGTGTGTCCCCCCGTTAAAATAAACTTCTCTGCTATTTTCTTCCAAATAGCTGTCCGCCCAAACCTTTAAGCCTTCGAGTTCTCCGAGGGGAGGTTCAGCTCCCAACTCATAGTCGGGAAAAGCTTGCCGATTTCACTCTCAGAAGCTAGAGAAACCTCTTGTGCACCAATTGCGTTTTTCATTTTGTCAAAATCAAGGACATGAATCGCAGAAAGGACACACATTTGGAAGCTGTTATCAGCTTTGATGATGACGGCTTTTACAAACTCTTTACCGGGTATATGCTGACTCCCTGCAATCTCTGCGGCAGTATAAGCAGTAGGGTGTTGATGGAGTTCATAGCTAACGCCTTCATTGTCGAGATACTCTTTGAGCTTCTTCGCAATAGTCATTTGATGCCTCTCCCAGATTGATCTATAATAAAGTATGTTTACTACAGGGCGATTTCATGAAGAAAACTTTACGCCTAACACAGACAATAGGTAATTGTTATCCCACCCAGCCTTCTGCCGTTTTATCTCAATCCCTGCTTTCACAGTTTTATCCTGCTTCAAAAAGTTGAGGGCAATCCTACGAATCATCGACAGGTTTT